>NZ_JAYMRY010000015.1:0-157860 GCF_038900695.1 Paraburkholderia sp. JHI2823
CACACCCGTTATAGGGTCAAGCGAACAAGTGCATGTGGTGGATGCCTTGGCGATCACAGGCGATGAAGGACGCGGTAGCCTGCGAAAAGCTGTGGGGAGCTGGCAAACAAGCTTTGATCCACAGATATCCGAATGGGGAAACCCACTCCGTATGGAGTATCCATGGCTGAATACATAGGTCATGTGAAGCGAACGCGGCGAACTGAAACATCTAAGTAGCCGCAGGAAAAGAAATCAACCGAGATTCCCAAAGTAGTGGCGAGCGAAATGGGACCAGCCTGCATTCTTTATCTGTACCGTTAATCGAACGCTCTGGAAAGTGCGGCCATAGTGGGTGATAGCCCCGTAGATGAAAACGGAACGGAAGAACTAGGTATGCGACAAGTAGGGCGGGACACGTGAAATCCTGTCTGAAGATGGGGGGACCATCCTCCAAGGCTAAATACTCGTGATCGACCGATAGTGAACCAGTACCGTGAGGGAAAGGCGAAAAGAACCCCGGGAGGGGAGTGAAACAGATCCTGAAACCGCATGCATACAAACAGTCGGAGCCTCGCAAGGGGTGACGGCGTACCTTTTGTATAATGGGTCAGCGACTTACATTCAGTGGCAAGCTTAACCGAATAGGGCAGGCGTAGCGAAAGCGAGTCCGAACAGGGCGTCCAGTCGCTGGGTGTAGACCCGAAACCAGGTGATCTATCCATGGCCAGGTTGAAGGCACGGTAACACGTGCTGGAGGACCGAACCCACTAACGTTGAAAAGTTAGGGGATGAGCTGTGGATAGGGGTGAAAGGCTAAACAAACCTGGAAATAGCTGGTTCTCTCCGAAAACTATTTAGGTAGTGCCTCGTGTATCACCTTCGGGGGTAGAGCACTGTCATGGTTGAGGGGTCCATTGCGGATTACCTCGCCATAGCAAACTCCGAATACCGAAGAGTGCAATCACGGGAGACAGACATCGGGTGCTAACGTCCGGTGTCAAGAGGGAAACAACCCAGACCGCCAGCTAAGGTCCCCAAATATGGCTAAGTGGGAAACGAAGTGGGAAGGCTAAAACAGTCAGGAGGTTGGCTTAGAAGCAGCCACCCTTTAAAGAAAGCGTAATAGCTCACTGATCGAGTCGTCCTGCGCGGAAGATGTAACGGGGCTAAGCCATATACCGAAGCTGCGGATGCGTGCTTTGCACGCATGGTAGGAGAGCGTTCCGTAAGCCTGCGAAGGTGCGTTGAAAAGCGTGCTGGAGGTATCGGAAGTGCGAATGCTGACATGAGTAGCGATAAAGGGGGTGAAAGGCCCCCTCGCCGTAAGCCCAAGGTTTCCTACGCAACGTTCATCGGCGTAGGGTGAGTCGGCCCCTAAGGCGAGGCAGAAATGCGTAGCTGATGGGAAGCAGGTCAATATTCCTGCACCGGCGTGAAATGCGATGGGGGGACGGATCGCGGAAGGTTGTCCGGGTGTTGGAAGTCCCGGTCGCTGCATTGGAGAGGGTAGCCTGGCAAATCCGGCTACAGGACTCAAGGGTGTGGCGCGAGCTTCTTCGGAAGCGAAGCAACTGGAAGGGGTTCCAGGAAAAGCCTCTAAGCTTCAGTTTCACGTTGACCGTACCGCAAACCGACACAGGTGGGCGAGATGAGTATTCTAAGGCGCTTGAGAGAACTCGGGAGAAGGAACTCGGCAAATTGGTACCGTAACTTCGGGATAAGGTACGCCCTGGTAGCTTGATGCGCCTGCGCGCAGAGGGTGAAGGGGTTGCAATAAACTGGTGGCTGCGACTGTTTAATAAAAACACAGCACTCTGCAAACACGAAAGTGGACGTATAGGGTGTGACGCCTGCCCGGTGCCGGAAGATTAAATGATGGGGTGCAAGCTCTTGATTGAAGTCCCGGTAAACGGCGGCCGTAACTATAACGGTCCTAAGGTAGCGAAATTCCTTGTCGGGTAAGTTCCGACCTGCACGAATGGCGTAACGATGGCCACACTGTCTCCTCCCGAGACTCAGCGAAGTTGAAGTGTTTGTGATGATGCAATCTCCCCGCGGCTAGACGGAAAGACCCCATGAACCTTTACTGTAGCTTTGCATTGGACTTTGAACCGGTTTGTGTAGGATAGGTGGGAGGCTGTGAAGCGGGAACGCTAGTTTCCGTGGAGCCGTCCTTGAAATACCACCCTGATCTGTTTGAGGTTCTAACCTTGGCCCGTGATCCGGGTCGGGGACAGTGCATGGTAGGCAGTTTGACTGGGGCGGTCTCCTCCCAAAGGGTAACGGAGGAGTACGAAGGTACGCTAGGTACGGTCGGAAATCGTGCTGATAGTGCAATGGCATAAGCGTGCTTGACTGTGAGACTCACAAGTCGAACAGGTGCGAAAGCAGGTCATAGTGATCCGGTGGTTCTGTATGGAAGGGCCATCGCTCAACGGATAAAAGGTACTCTGGGGATAACAGGCTGATACCGCCCAAGAGTTCATATCGACGGCGGTGTTTGGCACCTCGATGTCGGCTCATCTCATCCTGGGGCTGTAGCCGGTCCCAAGGGTATGGCTGTTCGCCATTTAAAGAGGTACGTGAGCTGGGTTTAAAACGTCGTGAGACAGTTTGGTCCCTATCTGCCGTGGGCGCTGGAAGTTTGAGGGGGCCTGCTCCTAGTACGAGAGGACCGGAGTGGACGAACCTCTGGTGTACCGGTTGTGACGCCAGTCGCATCGCCGGGTAGCTATGTTCGGAAGAGATAACCGCTGAAAGCATCTAAGCGGGAAACTCGCCTCAAGATGAGACTTCCCCGGGGACTTGATCCCCTTGAAGGGTCGTTCGAGACCAGGACGTTGATAGGTCAGGTGTGGAAGCGCAGTAATGCGTTAAGCTAACTGATACTAATTGCCCGTAAGGCTTGATCCTATAACAGGTGTGCCTCCGCCCGGCTGGGCGAGCAGGACGCACAGGTTGAGAGATCGCGTGTTGTGCCGGAAACAACACAACCCCAATTCAGCAACACCTCTTTACGCTTCTTCCCGATTGGCTGTGGCGCGCGGACACTAAAACCCGCCGCGACGCAGCAACCCGTCATGCCTGATGACCATAGCGAGTCGGTCCCACCCCTTCCCATCCCGAACAGGACCGTGAAACGACTCCACGCCGATGATAGTGCGGATTGCCCGTGTGAAAGTAGGTAATCGTCAGGCTCCTCATGCCGTAACGTCCAGAACCCCGGTGTCTCTCAATGAGCGCCGGGGTTCTGGCGTTTATGCTCCGGTAAAGCGCCGGACTTCTCCGTCACGTCGGCCCGGCTGTCGCGGCTTCGGTGGCGGCAGCGGCGCTGCCCGACGCAACGCGACGAGGTCGATCGCCCATCGCCTTTGCTACCGCCATTCGCTGATCGACGCGAGCAACGACTGCACCCGGTGGTCGCAAGTGTGGTGCTGGGTGACTTCCCGGAAACCGTTCCCGCTGATTCGTAGACGCTCGTCTTCGTTGTCCAGAAGCCACCGCAGCTTGCGCTGCATGTCCTCGAGATCGTGATAGACGCACAGGTGTTCGTTATCGGCGAAATAGTTGTGGAGATCGAGGGCATTATCCGTCAGCAGGCATGACCCGCTGGCTAGAACCTCGAAATATCTCATGTTCAGCCCCAATCTCACCGTCCGGTCCGCATTGAGGACCACGCGGGCCCTGTTGTGAAGCGCGTTCAGTTGCGTGCCGAGGATCAGGTCTCCCTTGTGGATGCTGCGCAGCATATCGCGAGGTAACCGGCTTTTCTTGAGCCACGAATGCCCGTAAAGCGCGATGTTCTGAGTCACGTCGAAAGCGCTCGCAATGACCTGATCTCGCCACGGACTCCATGCTCCGACAAAGACCAGGTCGATTTCTTTCGCAGTGCCGGCAATCGGATAATGCTGACGAGCATTCGCACCATGCGGCAAGTAGCGTGCATCACGGCCGTGAGAAACGATCGCATCGACGACTTCGGGTGCGAATGCAAAGTAGAGATCGAAGCCTCGCGAGGCAGCCTCCAGATCGGACCAGTCGTTGCTTTGCTCGACCCACCAGCCGATCTTCACCACGTTTGAATCTCGCAGCTTGAAGATTTCCGCTCTTTTGCCATGAATGCAAAGAACGACATCGGGCTCAAATGCTGCCACTTCTTCGCTGAGCCGGGTCGCAAGATGGTTGACTTCACCAAGGCGGTGCTGTCGGAATAAATCCGTGCCTCTCGGGACGAGGCGAAGCGTACGGGCGAGCTTGTTTATCCTGCGAAAGACGTAGCGCGAAACCCAGTGGATCTGTTCCTCAATGATGAAGGTCTTCGCTTCTACGCCAGCCCTGTCGAAAGCATCGGCGTAGTCATCGGCCAATGGTGGAAAGCGGGGATGCGCGATCAGGATTCGCGAGATCGTCTTCGTCATAAGTGTTGAACAGTGCCTATGTGAGTTTTCGGGCGAGGCACACGGAAGTCACGGTAGTGTCTCAATATAGCGGTCCATTGCGCGGCCGTCACGCCGACGCTATACCGACCGCTCTTGCCAGAGACGCCGCAAAATCGCCGTTGCGCAAAACAAAAAGCCCGTCACGCAAGTGACGGGCTTTTCCCGCTACAGCTGCAAAAAGCGTAGCAACGGCTTAACGTTCGAGGAACGGCCGAAGCTTGTCGGCACGGCTCGGGTGCATCAGCTTGCGCATGGCCTTGCTTTCGATCTGGCGGATACGCTCGCGCGTCACGTCGAACTGCTTGCCCACTTCCTCGAGCGTATGATCCGAGGTCGTGTCGATGCCGTAGCGCATCCGCAGCACCTTGGCTTCGCGCGGCGAGAGCGCCTTGAGCGCCTCGTCGATTGCTGCGCGCATATTCGCGTGGATCGCGGCGTCTGCCGGCGAAGCCGAACCTGCGTCCTCGATCATGTCGCCGAGCGTCGCATCGCCATCGTCGCCCACGGGGCTTTCGAGCGAAACCGGTTGCTTGGCGATCTTGAGGATGCCGCGCACCTTCTCTTCGGTCAAGCCCATGCGCGCGGCGAGATCCGCCGGATGCGCTTCCATGCCCGTTTGCTGCAGGATCTCGCGCGAAATGCGGTTGAGCTTGTTGATCGTTTCGATCATGTGGACCGGCACGCGGATCGTGCGCGCCTGATCGGCCAGCGCACGCGTCACGGCCTGACGCACCCACCACGTGGCGTACGTCGAGAACTTCCAGCCGCGGCGATATTCGAACTTGTCCACCGCCTTCATCAGGCCGATGTTGCCTTCCTGAATGAGGTCGAGGAACTGCATGCCGCGATTCACGTACTTCTTTGCGATCGAAATCACGAGACGCAGGTTGGCCTTGACCATCTCGCCCTTGGCCTGACGCATCTTCGATTCAGCGACGGTCATGCGGCGGTTGATCGCCTTGATCTGCTGCAGCGACAGCGATGCCGCCGCTTCGATGTCGGCGAGCTTGCGCTGCTCGGACTGAATCGCCGGCAGGCTGCGCTCGATCGCGGGGCCGTACTTGCTCGATGCCGCGGCGGCGCGCACAGCCCAGTCCAGGTCGGTTTCGTGGCCCGGGAACTGCTCGATGAAGGCTTCGCGCGGCATGCCGCAGCGATCGACGACGATGGACAGCACGTTGCGCTCGATCGCGCGAATCTGCGCAACCTGATCGTGCAGCAGCGTGCACAGGCGATCGATCGTGCGGGCGGTGAAGCGGATCGGCGCGAGTTCGGTCTGGATGTCGGCGCAGATCTGCATTTCCGCGGCCGACGCACGCGCATCCGCGTCCGCCGTGCACGCCATCTGCTCGTACAGCGCGCGAACGCGTGCGAAGATGGCGAGGCTGTCCGCCTTCAGTTGCGCAAGCAGGGCTTCGTTGGCCTTGCTGTTGTCGCCGCTGTCGTCTTCGTCATCGCTTGAGTCGTCCGATTCTTCTTCGTCCGATGCCTGCGCTTCGATCTCTTCGCCGCCGTCGGCTTCGGCCACGGCCGGTTCCTGCGCGGCCTCGTCGCTGCCGATGCCGTCGACGAGCTCGTCGATGCGCATTTCGTCAGCCGCGATACGGTCAGCGTCGGCGAGGATCGTCGCGACGATCGACGGGCATGCCGCGATTGCCTGGATCATTTCCTGGAGGCCGTCTTCGATGCGCTTGGCCACTTCGATTTCGCCGGCGCGCGTAAGCAGCTCGCTCGAGCCCATTTCGCGCATGTACATGCGCACGGGGTCGGTGGTGCGGCCGAATTCCGAGTCGACGGTGGAGAGCGCGACTTCGACTTCCTCGTCCGCCTCGTCGTCGGCCTGCTGGTCGGCGCGGGAATCTTCGTTCAGGAGCAGCGTGTCGGCGTCGGGTGCCTGCTCGTAGACCTGCACGCCCATGTCGTTGAACGTGGCGACGATCGTTTCGAGCGCGGCCGTCTGCGCGAAGTTGTCGGGCAGATGGTCGTTGATATCCGCGTGCGTGAGGTAGCCGCGTTCACGGCCGAGCTTGATGAGCGCCCGCATTTGATGCTGGCGTTTTTCGAGTTGCGAGCCTGCGTCCACTGGAGTCGTATCGCCGGTCCTGTCTTTCGACGAGCGGCGTGCGGGGCGGGCAGACGAGGTCAGCGCGTCGTCCCGGTCATGGCTTGTCAATACATTCTCCTCGAAGGGATAGCCCGACAAGGGCAAAAAGGGTCACGCGCCAGCGGCGTGGCGTCCTGGCGATGACGAAATTGCAGGGGAGTTGGGCGGGGGCGCACGCCGGTCCCGCCAAGCGAGCGCCAAACGCCTGGAGGCGTGGCAGCCTGGATTTTCGTGCAATGCAGAAAGACCGCGTATGGTAGTGCGTTACGGCATGCGAGGCAACCCGAATCGTCGTGTTTGCGGCACATCGCCGCTTTGAGGGTCGAATCGTTTGGCAACGCTCCAACTGACGTACTTCCTACGTGAGTCCCTTAGACCAATTTTCAAGCCATTGGTTCGCCCGTTTTTCGCGTCCGACGGACACACGAATCGTTCCCCGTTAGCCGATCGTGCGCTCGCAGCCTTCGCCCGTGCAGGGTTCCCCTCACGCACGAATCGCGACAATACGTTGAACGCGTTTGCCAGAAGACTGGTTGACTGAGCGCTCGTCGAGCGCAATGGCGGTGCCCTGGAGCGCATCGTTCACGAGTGCCGGATCGAATGCGCTATATAGGCGTCCAGCGGCGTCGCGCGCACTTTCGCCCAGACGCGCGTAGAGGTCGTCGGGCGCGGGCTGGTTTGCCCATTCGGCCGCGAAGTTCCCGGCGCGGCTCGTGTAAGTCTCGATCGTCGTGAGGTCCATATGGGGCTCGCAGTCCACGGGGACAAGAGGAAACGATGTCCCGAGACTAGCCCATCGGCACGACGGCGGGCAGTCGTGTGGCGATACCGGTATGGCCGCTCCTATGCTCACCTGTTCGCGGCCCCGGGGCGTCAGGGCGGGAATTCATCGTATTGCGGCAGCGAGCCGGCGATTTCGAACCACGGCGCTTTCGAGCTCACGAACATATGGGCGCTTGGGCGGATATCCGGCGTATCGAGCAGTGTGCCGAGCGTCACGTGAACATAAGCGCCTTCGCGCACGACCGAATAAAGCAGTGAGCCGCAGCGGCCGCAATGCACGTCGTGGGCGCCTGGTGGATCGCCGTAGATCATTGTCCGGCCTTCTCCCTCGGTGAGGCGAAGTGCCGCGCTTTCGATGCCCGCAAACGGCTTGAACGCCGAACCTGTGGCACGGCGGCACTGCGAGCAGTGACAGATGAAGGCGTAGCGAAATGCGTTCTTGACGGCATAGCGCACGGCGCCACACCGGCACTGGCCGCGCAGCGTTGCGGGGGAATTCGCGTGGGTGCGTGCGGTGTCGGCGGACATGCGGATGCGAGGGTGAGGTGGCCAATGTCAAAACTTGCGATGGGCGATTGCCCAGTGGGCGTCATCATCATACGTACGGTGACGCATACGGGCAGAAAAAAGCCAAGGTCACCACATATGGGGATTTGACCGCCAGCCACAGCCTCCGCCCAGGGCGCGACGCCCCTGGAAGCCCCGCAAGCACAGCAAAATTCCCATAAACGGTTACCTTTCGCGCTTTCTCACAGTGCCCCGCTTCTCACGCCTAACCCGGCCTTTCCCTCAGTTCCTTCAATCCCTTGATCACGAGCAGCAGCGCGCGGCCGTGCTCTTCTGAGCCGTCCCATGCCTCGACGATCGCGTTGCGCAGCAATTCGTTATAGGCGGCCGCGTGCCGCCCAGCAGGCGGAGCCTTAACGCCATAGAAACTGCATAGCTTATTGAATGACGCACTCCGACGGATGCGCCGCCCGTTTGACGTGCGAAGGCGCGAAACCGTAGGCTGGCTGACGCCAGAAAGCCGCGCAATCTCGCTGGCAGAGCGTGAGTCGTCCGTTAGCCGCCGCAGCAGTTCCTGCACCGGGAAAAAAGTGTCTGGGGCTTCCATGTCATGCATTATACCTATACAGTAACGGTTATTGAATTGCTTGCCGGAATCGGCGGGCAGCTGCATTCCGAGGAAGCCGATGGCACTGAAACACCTACCGCCCACCTTCTGCTGGTCCCGTATCGCACCCGAGGCAGGCGTTGATCTCACCACGCTCGTGGTGCGCAAGGAGTGGGAGCGCCGGCTGGGAGGCGGACGTTTTCTGTGGGGCATCGGCCAGTCGCTCGGGAGCAGCGCGCAAGTCGCCGCGCTGCGCACGGGCTCGCTTCTCGCCTTGTTCTCGCCGTCGGCAAGCCGTCCGCGCGCGACGCAAGACAAGTGCGGCAAGCGCGCCGGCGTGGTCGTCTGGAATGCGTGGATCGACGCAAGCGGCCAGGTGCGCCAGCTTCCACCGCACGTATTCGTCACGAGCGGCGCCACGCTGCCCTCGGGCGCCGCACGCGAGCACTACTACGCGCTCGTCTGCGTCTCGCCTGCGGAGCTCAGCGTCGGCAACTCGCTGCGCGTGTTCCCCCAACGCCTGCGCAGCGTGAGCACGGCGAAGGCGCCAAGGCCTTCACAGGGCACGGTCGTCGTGGATTGCGTCGAGCGCGCCGCGGAAGCGGCCGGCAAGAGCCATCCGCTCGTGTTCACGGCGGAGCTGGAGGCGCCGTATTTCGTGCGCCTCACGCAACCCACGCCTGTGAAGGCGCGCGACCTCGCGGCCATTCACGAGGCGTCGCGCATGGGCGACTTCGAAACGTACGCGGAACTCACGAAGCGGGTGCGCAGCCAGGCGTGCGCGCAGCAGGCGCGCGGCTTCACACGCGATCTCTTCGATGCGCCGCCTGCCGAGCACACGGCGTCTTTGCGTCATGGCGGCGCCCGAACGCGCCACCTCTCCCGGGTGCCCGACTGGACGCAGCTCACGATGGAGCTCTTCCACGGCGATTCGCATCCGTTCACAAGAGGCCGCGGGAGACCAACGCTTTTCTGAGGCGAGCCCGAACGTCTACGAGATATTTCGCGCCCGGTTGCAGGGGAGACGACACGTGGCTCGAGACGGCGGCTGTGCGAAAGATCGTGATTCGCCCGCTGGTTGTGGGGCCGGAAACGGTGAACGCGACACGGGGGCGAACATCGTTGTCGTCCAACGTTGCGCGCTCAACCATGCGTCACGCTGCGCAACTAGCGATAAGCAAATTCGATGCCTTTGACAGTCCTTTCATTGGTTCGCGAGGCGCGCCCAAAACCTTCGTGATGATCGACGTCTGGTGAACCGGAAATGACTGAAAAATCGATGCTCGTGGTGAGCGAGCACAGCGCGGATCGTTCTGGCAACGAAACCCTTCAGCACTCTCCCGTCGCGCGATGGATTCTTCTCGCTGAAATGACAACGAGCGCCCCCGGGGGCGCTCGCTTTACGTCGAACCCGCGCGCCGCGCTCAACCGGTGCGCCGACCCTCCACCACGCGCGTTCCTGGCGCGACATCCATCACCGCGAGTCGGATCGCGTCGATCAGTGCGCGTGCGGCGGGCGAGGGCGAGCCTTGTGCGCGCAGCGTGAGCCCGATGTCGCGGCGCGTGTGCTGCAGCGGCACGTCGAGAATCACGAGCTGGCCTGACTCGATTTCATAGTGCAACTGCTGCGCCGAAAGCGCCGTGATCATGTCCGTTCCGAGCAGCAGGCCGCGAATCACGGCGAGATCGGCGGTTTCGACGGTCGGCATGGGCGGCTTGAGTTTCGCGCGCCGGAACTGCGCCTCCACGAGCCCGCGCGAGGGCGAATGGGTACGCGAAAGAATCCACTGCGTATCACGCAGATCGTTCAGCGTCAGCCCGTGCCGTTTCGCGAGCGGATGGTCGCGCCGCGCGAGTACCACCATATCCTCGGACATCAACCGCTCGTTGGAGAGGCCGCTTGCTGCATCGTTCTCGCGCAGCGCGCCGAGCACGAAGTCCACGTCGCCCGCGCGCAAGCCCGCCACCAGCAGTTCATAGGCGCTTTCGTCCGTGACCACGCGCACGCCCGGATGCTGCGCGCAAAGGCGCGCAATGGCGGCCGGCAGGATCAGCGTGCGGCCGAGCGGTAGTGCGCCTACCGTCACCGAGCCCTGGATATTGCCGTGGAGCGCAGCGATATCGTCGGGCACGTGGCGCAGTTCGTTGAGCGCGCGCCGTACGTGCAGCAGGAAGGTTTCGCCCTCGGCCGTGAGCAGCACACCGCGCGGCCCGCGATGGAACAGCGTGACGCCCGAGCCGCTTTCGAGCACGCGCATGGCGCTGCTCACCGCGGGCTGGCTTATGCCGAATGCATTGGCCGTGCTCGGCATGTGGCGGTGCCGCGCCAGCGCGACGAAAAGCTGCAGCCGGCGCGTATTGAGAAGATACGCGGGCAGCGTGCCCTCGCTCAACGCGCGGCGGCGCGCCTGGCGTGCCGCGCACCACTGCGCGAGCTCTTCGAGTTCGCCGAAAATGCGCGCGCAGCGCTCGAGCACGACGCGGCCTACGGCCGTCGGAAGCATGCCCGAAGGCTTGCGCTCGAAGAGCGGCGCGCCAAGCGCAGTCTCCAGCTCCTGCACCGAGCGCGTGACGGCCGACTGGGCGCGGTAGAGGGCCGAAGCGGCGCGCGTGGCGCTCCCGGTGTCGGCAACGAGGCGAAAGGCGCGCAGATGCGCGAGATTCAGGAGTTCGGGCTGGCTCACGTCTCGATCATGTCGTTTTGGGTGGGAAACGTGCCGTGTCTCATGCGTCAACCGCGGCCTTGACGGCGCTCAGGTGCAGGCGGTCGACCGGGAGATTCAGGCTCTCCTTCGAAAATGTGCGTGTGCTCTTTCATCAGCGCCTCGACGCGCACGCCTTCGCCATTCACGAGCGCGCCCACGATGGCGTGATGCTGGCGGTGGGCATACGAGAGCATCATGAACTGGCGCTCCTGCGCGGTCTTGTCGAACACCACCGTGCCCGGCGCGACGAACGGAAGCTTGTCGTTGAGCGCGAGCGCGGTGCTTACCGCGAGATTGTGCGCCGCTTCCACGATCAGTGCGTGGAAACGGCCATTCGTCGCGGCGTAGCGCGTCTCCCCCTCGCTGTCGAGCGAGCCGGCTGCGAAAAACGCATCGCCTTCGACCTTCGCGCAGCTGCGCCTCGACGAGCCGTTCGCCGGGTGCGAACTTGCCGGAAAGGATGCGCGTGCGTAGCGCCTGCAAAAAAGCTTTGCGGCGCGCGGGCTCGAGAGTTCGGCGATGGGGTGGCGAAGCACCTCGTTTCAGAAGCGCGCTGCGCAACGCAGTCGTTTGACGCGGCCCGACCGTTTGATCGGGTGCCCCCTGTTTCCATCTCCTGTCGCTCGGCCCCCGCTGCCTGACGACGCCCAGGAACCGGGTTATGCTGGCAACCGTCCGTAGTTCGCGGATGGCGAACGCGGCAATGGGCATACGTCGTCCCGGGTTGATCGAACGCCTGAACAGAACGGCATGCAGCAGCAAATCAACGTGAATCACAAGGAGAACAGGATGGTCTACGAGATGGCGCATATCACGGTGAGCGCCGGCAAGAACGCCGAATTCGAGGCAGGCGTGGCGCAGGCGCTGCCGCTGTTTCACCGCGCGCGCGGTTGCCGCGCCGTGGAACTGCAGCGCAGCGTCGAAGAGCCGAATCAGTATGTGCTCGTCGTGCAGTGGGATACCGTCGAGGACCACATGGTGCACTTTCGCGAGTCGGCGGACTTTCAGGCGTGGCGCAGCCTCGTCGGCCCGTACTTCGAAAAGCCGCCCGTGGTCGGGCATACGCAGGTCGTGGTGAAGTAACGCGCTGCGAGCGGCCGTCGTGTGCGTTCTACGACATCTGTACGGCGGTCGACGCGCTGACGCCCGCCGTGCGCGAACTGGCGCTGCCGCGATCGCATGATCATGGAGCGGTGTTGCGCAACGCCGCTCCGGCTGACTTCTGTGGATCGCCGTTCTCGATCCCGATTTGCGCACTTTCCGTCGAAGGAAACGTCAGCACCACGGCAAACCCCCCATCGGCGGGAAACGCGAAACCCACGCGCCCGCCGTGCGCTTTCATCACCTCCTGCACGATCGCGAGCCCGAGTCCGGAACCGGTAGTGCGCTCCGCACCTTCCTGACCCAGACGTTCGAATGGGCGCAGCGCCGCTTCCCAATCTTCGCGCGCAATGCCGCGGCCGTTGTCGGTCACGGTCAGCGTGACGGCGTCGCGCAAGGCGCGGATGGTCACGACGATATCGTCGGCCTTGCCATGCAACAGCGCGTTGTGCAGCACGTTCGAGAGCGCTTCCTGCAAGCTCACCGGATCGCCGGCAATCCAGACCTGCGGCGCATTGCTTTCGAACGCCACTTTCACGTCGCGCTCGTCGGCGAGCGGAATCGTGCGGCCCAGCACTTCTCTCGCGAGCTTCGCCAGATCCACCCGCTGCAGCGGCACGACTTCCGTGCGATGGATCACCATCGCGTGATTGAGCAACTGGCCGGTGAGCCGGCCGACGTCCGAGCAAGTCGCGCGCAAGGCTTCGAGCCGCGCGGCCTGGCGCGTGGGATCGGATTCGGTGCTGAGCAACTCGATCTGTGCATCGAGCCGCGCAATCGGGGTGCGCATCTGATGCGCGGCATCGGCGATGAACCGCTGCATCGCAGTCATGCGCTCCGCGAGCCGGCCGATCAGCCCGTTGATGGCGCCTATCAGCGCGTTGATCTCGCTCGGCGTGTCGTGCGCCACGGGCCGCAGATCGGCCGGGTCGCGCGCTGCGATGATTTGCTCGATCTGCGCGAGCGGGCGCAAACCGCGCCGGATCGCAAGGCCGCTCGCGCCAATGGCGAGCACGCTCATCAGCACGATGAGTGTCCACACCTTGAGGCTCATGTCGTTCGTGAGCTGCTGCCGCGCGTGGGTGGTCTGGGCGACCGTCACGACCGCCCAGCCGGGCGGGTGGGCATCGGGCATGTAGCGCGCGATGGTCGCCGTGCGCACGCGCTCGCCCTGATAGTGCCCGTTCGCGAACGCGGGACCTTGCCGCGCGCTCAGGACGCTGGCCGGACCGGGCAGGTCGCCGTAGCCCGCCACCACGACACCGCGTGCGTCGACCACCCGGTAGTAGACGACGTCATAGCGCGAGAGCGAGGAGAGCGCGGCCACCGGCGGATTGAGCGCGAGCACGCCGCCCTGCACGTACAGGTTTTCGGCGACCTGGATCGTTGCGCCCGCAAGCAGTTGATCGTACGCGCGCTCGGATGCGACGCCCGCGTAGTACCGGGCGATGCCCGCGAGCGCCGCCGCGCCCGACGCCACGACCAGCGCGACGAAGAGGAGCGTGCGGCCGAGCAGCGTTTTCGGGAACCAGTCAAAGCGCGGCAATTTGATATCCCATGCCGCGCGCCGTGCGGATTTCCACCGAGCTGCCCTGCAGCTTCTTCCGTACGCGCGTGACGTATTGCTCGACGGCGTTCGCGCTCGGCTCGTTGCCATAGCTGAACAGCTGGTTCAGCAGTTCCTCTTTGGGGAAGATGCGCTGCGGGCGCGTGACCAGGATTTCGAGCAGCGCGAACTCCTGGCGCGAGAGCGAAAGCGGTTTGCCGTCGAGTTCGGCAAGGCGGCTGCTGCGGTCGATCGCAAGGCCGCCGAGCCGCACGACATCGTTCGCGTGCCCGCTGTTGCGGCGCAAGAGCGCCTGCACGCGCGCTTCGAGTTCGCGATAGTCGAACGGCTTGACGAGGTAGTCGTCGGCCCCGAGTCCGAGGCCGCTCACACGGTCGTCGATGGCCGAGCGCGCGGTGAGGAGCAGCACCGGAGTCGCGGAGCCCGCCGCGCGCAGATTGCGCAGGATCGCGAAACCGTCCATGCCGGGCAGCATGACGTCGAGCACGACGAGGTCGAAGCGCTCGATGCCCAGCAGGCTGTTCGCCGTGCCGCCGTGCGCTTCGAGGTCGACCGCGTGCCCGAGGCGCGTGAGGCGGCTCGCGATCGCCGCGCCGATTTCCGCGTCGTCCTCTACCACCAGAATGCGCATGATGCTGTTCCTGCCGAAATCTTCATGGGTCCGATTGCGGGTTTTCCCGAGGTCTGCACTCAACGTTTTCTCAGCATTTTCTCAGACTCGCCCGGTAACCTCGCGAACCATGGAAGATGCAGCGACATGATTACGACACGAACCAAAGGAGACGGCAACATGCGACCGAAGTCGCCACGGCGGCCTTCGCTGCGGCGGCGCGCCCTCGTCGCCGCAGGGCTTGGCGCGGCCGGCATGGGCGCCGCGCTCGCGCCTGTGTGGGTCAACGCTTCGACGCGCACGGTACGCATCTCGAAGGGCTACGGTCTGCTGTATTTGCCGCTGCTCGTCATGGAGAAGGCACGGCTTTTCGAGCGGCACGCCGCCCGCCAGGGGCTGGCGGGGGTGGGCGTGCAATGGGTGCTGCTCGACGGCGGCAATTCCGTCGACGACGCCATGATGGCCGGCACGCTCGACTTCGCGGCCGTGGGCGCGCCAGGCTTCATCGTGCTGTGGGCGCGGGCGCGGGGTATTCCGAACGTCGAGGTGATCGGCATCAGCGGTCTCTCGGCCACCTCGCTCTCGCTCAACACGAACCGGCCGCAGATCGACACGCTGCGCGACTTTACACCCGCCGACCGCATTGCCGTGCCCGGCATCCGCACCTCGCTCTCGGCCGTCGTGCTGCAGATGGTCGCGAGCAAGCTGCTTGGGCCGCAGCACTTCGCGCAACTCGATTCGATCACGGTCGGCATGCCGCATCCGCAGGCCATGCAGTCGCTGATCCGGCGCGAGGGCGGCATCACCGCGCACTTCGCGTCGCCGCCATTCTCGACGCTCGAATTGCAGCAGCGCGGTATTCGCCGCGTGGTCGATTCGGTCGACGTGCTCGGCCCGCTGACACTCGACGTGGTGTTCGCGCCCAAGCGCCTCGTCGACGCCGAGCCGGCGCTGGCGCGCGCGTTCCTTGGCGCGCTCGACGAAGCGAACCGCCTGATCGCGCAGAACCCGCAGGCCGCCGCGCAGATCTACGTCGCCTCATCGGGATTCGGCATCTCGCGCGAGCACGTGGTGCAGACGCTCGCCGCGCCGGAGTCGCGCTTTTCGGTCTGGCCCGAGCAACTGATGGAGTACGTGGACTTTCTTTACATGGTGGGCACGATCAAGGCCAAACCGCGCACGTGGAACGAGATGTTCGTGCCGATGCTCGGGGAGTTCCGCCCGTCGTAGCGAACCCCGCAACCATGGACAACATAACGAAAACCCGTAGGAGAACGTAGTGAACACTGATTCAATGCTTGACCAGCGGCCCGCCGAAGAGCGGCACGTGATGTCGAAGATCGCGCGCCGCCTGATGCCGATCCTCGTCGTGATGTTTCTCATCTCCTTCATCGACCGGCAAAATGTCGGCTTCGCGAAGCTGCAGATGGTGCATAGCCTCAACATGACCGAAGCGGCGTTCGGCCTCGCTTCCTCGCTGTTCTTCATCGGCTATCTGCTGTTCGAGGTGCCGAGCACGCTCGCGCTGCACCGCTACGGCGCGCGCGTCTGGCTCGCGCGCATCATGCTCACCTGGGGCGTGATCACGGTGCTGATGGGCTTCACGACGTCGATGAACGTGTTCTGCGGGCTGCGCTTCGCGCTGGGCGTGGCCGAGGCCGGCTTCTATCCGGGCGTCATTTATTACCTCACGCTGTGGTTTCCGCAAAGCTATCGAGCGCGCGTGCTCGGCATCTTCACGCTCGGCAGCGCGCTCGCGAACATGCTGGGCTCGCTCGTGGGCGGCTGGCTGCTGAGCCTCGATGGCCTGGGCGGCCTCGCGGGCTGGCAGTGGGTGTTCATCGCCACGGGCCTGCCGGCGGTGCTCGTTGGCATTGCCGTCTTCAGGCTGCTGCCTGCGTCCTACCAGGAGGCGCGTTTCCTGAACGAGCGCGAAAAGCAGATCGTGGCGGCCGCGCTCGAACGCGAAAAACCGCAGCACGCTGAGCACGCGCAGCCGTGGAAGGCGCTGCTCGACCCGCGCGTGATGCTTTTCGCCGCGACGTACATGCTGATGTCGACGTCGCTGTACGGCGTGACTTACTGGCTGCCTACGCTCGTGAAATCGTTTGGCGTGTCGAGCAGCACGAACGGTCTCTTGAGCATGCTGCCCTGGGCACTGGCGGTGTTGCTGCTGCTGTGGCTGCCCTCCAGGCTGCGCCGCGCCACGAGCGTGCTGCGCGCCATGGCGATCGTCGCGGCGCTCGGCACGGTGTGTTTCCTGCTGAGCCTTCTGCTGCCTTCCACGCCGCTGCGCTTCATCGCGCTCGTCATGGGCGGAGCCTGCATTCCACTTCTGTATCCGTGCTTCTGGTCGATGCCGCCGCGTTACTTCACCGGCGCGCGTGCAGCGGCAAGCGTCGCGGCGATCAACTCGATCGGCAATCTCGGCGGTTTCTTCGGACAGAACCTGATGCCGTTCGCGGGCAAAGTCACGGGCACGGCATTCGGTCCGATGATCGTGCCGATCGTCTGCCTCGCGGTCCTCGGCCTCGGCGCCCTCGTTGCGTGGGGGCGTTCCGGGCGCGCGATGGCGGGCGTGCCCGCTTAGGGGCCGGAAGCGCTGCGATTGTCTGGATGGCGGTAACAGTGAATTCATCGCATTCGCATAGACTTTCGACAGCACGCCCCTAAACTGCTCCTCCATGTGAGCGCCACGGCGCTCGATCATGAGAGGGATCGATGGAGGAAGTTTTCAAAGGGGCCGCAAATGCGCAGACCGAGGCGAGCTGCGCAGGCGAGCGCTCGCGGCCGTGGCCCCGTTTCGCGGGGTCGTTGCCCAAGGCACTCGTAGCCGTGGCCGCCGCTTGCACAGTCCTCGCCGGTTGTGCTTCGGCCGGCGATGTCGCCGCCGCCGACAAACAGGGTACGTATGTCGTCACGGCTTCTGCAACGGGCGGCCGTCTCGCGTGGGCGCGCGCACACAAGCGCGCAGTGAGCGAGGCGACTCGTTACTGCGAGGGCCGCGGCATGCAGACGAGCCTCGGGCTGGAGCATACAGAGGGCCTCGAAGCGCTTAAGGAACAATCGTCCGTTATCAACTTCGAGTGCCAGCCGAAGCTTTGACGCGCATGACGCCAAGCCGGCAGGTGCGTCGAGCGTGCGGTGCGCCACTTCGCGTCCCACCGCGCCACGTCGGCCGCACCATCGCCACTAACTACGGCTGTACTTTCGAATGGCTTCCGCCGTGACAGGCGTGAAGAGATTGACGAGGTTGCCGTCCGGATCGCGAACGAGCAGCGAGCGATTGCCCCAGGGCTGCGTTGTCGGGCGCTGCACAAGCTCGGTGACCATCGTTTCGAGCTTGCGACAAGCCTCGTCGACATCCTTCACGCGAAACTCGACGATGACGGACTGGTTGCGCTCGGGAACGGCGGCGCCCGCACCGAACATGGCCATCGTGCGCCTGCTGCCAATGGCCAGCGTAGCGCTGGCCGTTGAAAGCTCCGCAAACCCATCCGTGTACCAGGTCGCCGTGAGTCCAATTGCTTCGTAAAACTGAACGAGTCGTTTGACGTCGTCAGTAATGATTCGGGTGGAAACGAAATCCATCTTGCCCTCCGTGGGTCATGGCGGTGTCGGTTAAACTGCGCTCGCATCCTACCGAAGGCCTGCTGCCACCGTTTTGTCAGCAGCGAATCCAGCGAGTCCAGCAAAATCCGCACTCCCATGCGCCGAACCGACCGACTATTCCAGATCATCCAGATTCTGCGGCGTTCGAAGCGCCCTGTCACCGCGAGCCGCCTGGCCGAGGAACTGGAGGTGTCCTTGCGGACGGTGTATCGCGACGTCGCCGATCTGATGGCCCAGCGGGTTCCGATTCGCGGCGAGGCGGGGCTGGGCTACGTACTCGATCGCCACTACGACATGCCCCCGCTCATGCTCACGCCCGACGAACTCGAAGCGGCCGTGCTCGGTGCACAATGGGTTGCCGGGCGCGGCGATCCTGCGCTTTCGAGGGCCGCGCGAGACCTCGTGGCAAAGATCGCGACTGTCGTTCCGGAACAGCTGCGCCCCTTCGTTGCGGAGCCGACGGTGGGTGCGCCGCCGCCTCTCGCGTCCCCAGCCAGCGCGGGCGGGCTGGACTTCACGCAGCTGCGGGAGTGGATTCGCGCGGGCCGCAAGCTGCACATGCGCTACCGCGACGAGGGCGGACGCGTAAGCGAGCGCACGGTATGGCCCGTGCTAATTGGCTACGCCGATACGGTTCGGTTGCTGGCGGCCTGGTGCGAGCAGCGCCAGGCATTTCGTCACTTCAGGACGGACCGGATCATCGAGGCCAGTTTTCTGGACGAGCGGCACGGGCAGCGTCGCGGCGAACTCGTGGCGCGGTGGAAGCGGTACATGAAAAAAGAGCGCGGACTGGATCTGCTCTAGCGCACCGGCTACGGTGCGCTGGCTACGCACGAGCATTGGCTGTTGTTCAGCGCTTGCTGGCCGGGACTGTCCGGTTTGCATGCGGCCGCTCCAGCGCCCGCGCGGCGAGCGGTGTGGACATGACGACGGACGTGCGCGTCTCGCCGTAGAGATTGATCCGCTGGATCAGGCGCTCCAGGTCGGCCACGCTCGTCGCCACCAGGCGAATGACATAGGAGTCCGCGCCCGTGACGTGATGGCATTCGAGGACTTCGCCGATGGTGCCGAGCAGCTTGAGGAACTTCGCCTTCGCCGATTGCTGCACCGTAATGCCGAGCAGGGCCGAGATCGGGTAACCGGCGGCGGCCGGGTTCACACGCGCCGCGTAGCCTTCGATCACCCCGGCTTCTTCCAGACGCCGCACCCGCTCCGTGACTGCCGGCACGGACAGGTGCACCTGGCGCGCAAGCTCGGTGTAGGTCATGCGCCCGTTGTTTTGCAGGTGCATCAGTATTTTCCAGTCCAGATCGTCCGTCATGGCGAAGACTTTAAGGTAAAACGCCCATTCTCCCTTAAAAACCCGCTTTTGCGGCAAAGCCTCGCCGTCTACGATATTCGCCTATACGACAAGGATTGCGGGGAGAGCAACATGTTGTTCGTGAAAGCGGTGGCGATGGGCTTCTGTATCGCAGCGCCAGTCGGAGCCATCGGCATGCTGTGCATCCAGCGCAGCCTGAGCCGGGGCTTCTTCTCAGGGTTCGCTACGGGCATGGGCGCGGCATGCGCCGATGCCGTCTATGGCCTGCTCGGCGCGCTCGGGGTGGCGGGCATCGTGGCGGCCCTGCCGATGCTGACCGTCGTTCTGAAAGCGGCGGGCGGTACGTTTCTCGTGTGGATGGCGTGGACGATCGCACGCGAGGCGCCTGCCGCGCCAGCGGCCGGGCAGGACACGATACGTGTACCGGTCACGCGGGATTTCCTCACCACGTTTGCACTCACGCTCTCAAACCCGCTGACCATTTTCTCTTTCATCGCAGCCTTTGCGGCGCTTGGGCCGTTGAATCCCAGCCAGGGAGCGCCTGCCGCGATGAACTGGTTCACCGTGGTGCCGATGGTAACGGGCGTTTTCGCCGGTTCTGCCGTGTGGTGGCTCTTCCTCAGCGTCGTTACCTCCGCGCTGCGCACGAAGCTGCCTCTCGCGTTCACGCGCGGCATTTCCGTTTTCTCCGCCGTCGCGATTGCCGCGTTCGGTCTTGTTCAGGTGGCTACGGGTTTGAGTCGGCTCGTTTAGCCCTGCGTTTCGAAACGTCCGAGCGCTTGCGCCACTTCCTCGATATAGGCATCGGTCAGCGCGCGATCGGCGAGCGCCTGCCTGAGGCGCAAGACGTATTCGGCGTTGGTGCCGAGCGGGCCTTGTGCCTCGGCGATCTGGCGCGCGACCGTCGAGGGACTCGAATCGGCCTCGTATTGCCGCGGGCAGCCGTTCGCCACGAACGCGAGGGCGTGCTGCGTCTCGCCCGTGACGAGCGTCACCGTGGTCCAGGTGGGCTTGTAGGCGCCCGTGAGCATTTCGCGCGTCCAGAGAATGCGCAGCTCTTCGTCTCGCGCCGCGGCATCGAGTCGCAGCGCCACGCCTTGCGTATGACCGCCCGGCTCCAGCGCGAGCATGCGGCCCGGGCACTGCGGCGTGCCGCGCCCGGCCATCAGGCGGATGCAGAAGCTACGGTGCCAGCCGTGCAGCGTCGCGCTGACGCTCAGGTCGAAACGGGACAGCGGATTCCACATGAGCGAACCGTAGGCGAACACCCAGACGTCCTCGTCAGCGGGCCGCGCGGCCATCGTATCGGCGAGCGACTGGTCGATACGGGCTTGTGTCCACAGGATTTCCGGTGGAAGGAAATTGAAGCTCTCGAGAAATGCACCGGAGCGAATGGCGTCCCTGTTTAACATGGGTTCGGCGTGGTCGTGGAATCTACGAGAGGGAGTATGCCGTCGACGCACGCGTGGATAAAGCCCGCCGAACGAGACGCAGCGTTCGGCTGGGGACGACAATCGATGCGATGTGCCCGCTTCGCGGGCGCGTTGTTCGGCCCCTTTGTAAGTGGCTGACCGCCAGTTGAAAAGGTCGCCGTTGGAGAGCCAGGCGGCCGCGCATCCGTGGCGCGGCCGCGTCAACCCGCTATTCAGTGCCCCAGGCCGCTCGCTGCGATCTGCTGTTCGACGTACTGCGCAAAAAGCGCATGCGTGCGCGTGGTGGGGTGAAGATCGTCGGCGAACATATAGGTCTGGTCGGCGTTGGACGTGACGTAAGTGGCCCGCGAACAGAACAAGGAGGTGTTGTCCGGCGTTTTCGAAGGGTCGCAGGCCTGGGCCGTGTTAGATACAGCAAAGCCGTTTGCCTTGAAGTTCGCGACGAGCTGCGTCACCCACGTATAGGAATCGATCTGGATGACCTTGCCCTGCAGGCCATTCGCTTGCAGCGCGCCGTTCAACGTGCTGTTGAAGAGTTGCGACAGCTGGGTCAGGTTCGCGCCGCCGTCGGCCGAGGCGATCGCCTTGGGCGAGAGACCGACGTTCGGCACGTTGATCACCACGACATGCGTGGCGCCGGCCTGGACGATTTGCCCGACGATCTGCGCGAGCGTCGTCGCGGCGGCCTGGACGACGGTGTTGGCGCCCGGCGGATTGCCGGCGCGCAGCACGTCGTTCGAGCCCGCCCACACGAGCACCAACTGGCCCGAGTTGAAGCTGCCGTGAGCGGTGAGATAGCTCGAAACCTGTTGATTGACCGGCATTTCGATGTTGCCGATCACATCGGAGAGGAAATCGTACTGGTTGGCCGGCGTGGCGACTGTCGCGCCGCCCTCCGCGTAGCCTAAGCCGCCTTGCGCGCTCAGCTTGTGATCGAGGCCGACGGTGTACGCGGCGCCGAGCGTATTCCCATAGTATTGCGCGACATTCTGGGACCAGACCTGGCCAGGGTTGGTCGTGAACCGGCCGCCGCCTACGGCGCTCGCGAGGGGCGCATACGTGCCGACATCGGAAAGGCTGTCGCCGAACGAGACGACTTGCAGCGTGACACCGCCCGGCGGCCCGCTCGTGCTGCTGCCCGAGCTGCTCCCGCCGCCTCCGCCCCCACCACTGCCGCCGCATGCCGTCAGCACGCCGATCAGCGCGGCGAAAATTGCCGCCCGGATCCGGGAATCGATCGTTGCCATTGCGCCCCCTTACTCGCTCGATATGGTTGGCCCGCGCGACTGGATAGGGCGGGCGTAAGTGGGCTAGCAAGAACAATGCGCGCTGATTACAAATTGCTGACGAGGCTCACGGCGCCCCATCGTTCTCGCGTGCAACCAATCATGACCTGCACCGGGCGACCTCATTGGCGCCACGCTGCCTGGAACCGGCGATGCCGCGCCGGAAAGCGCGGGCATGATGCCGTCGCGACGCACCTTATGCGTTCGACCGAGAGTACGCGCGCAACATCAGTTCGTTGTACGAAGGTTATAGATGTCGAATCGATACTTTCGTGGACGAAGCTCGCGCAGACGCGAGTCAAACGTAGCGCTCGGGAAAGTCCTGCATCGCGAGCCAATGACGGATCAGGCGCGCCTGATCCGCATCGAGCGACTTGAGCACCTGCTCGGCGGGCTCCCGGCGTAGCGCCTCTACCACAGGTGCGAGCGCAGCGTCGCACAGATGCCAGATGCCGAGCGGCTGGTCCGGGCTCGCGACCACGTCCGCTTCGGCAATCATGCCACCCTCGATCACGGGGGCGCGACCCACGTTCAGTTCGTTGAAGTCGGCGCTCACATGAGCGGGCCGGTCGTCGGGCCATGCGCTTCGCGTTTGCCAGAAGGGCTGCATGCTCCAGCGCTGTTCGAGCGCATAGACATCGCGGCTGGTGCGCGCAAAGCGCGTGAACAACTGCTCGATGCGCTGCTGGTGGAAGCGCAGCGCGAGCGGTGCGCGGTCGGGCCGCGCGAGCAGCGTGTGGATCACGGCGGGCGCCTGCAATGCCGACGTGAGCGACTGGAACACGCCATTGCCCGCGAGCGGATCGACAGCCATGGCGGCGTCGCCCACGCGCAGCCAGTTGTGGCCGCCCGTACGGCCGCACAGTGTGGCGGTGCTGCTGCGCGCATAGAGGCGCGCGTCTTTTGCGTCGTCGCCCGAAAAGAAGTCGACAGCAAGCGGCGAGTGGCGCATGCGCTCGCAAAACGCGAGCAATTCGTCGCGTTGCGGCAACTCGGGATTCGCGACGTCGAGTGTCAACTGCCAGTAGCAACGGCCGTCGTTCAATCGCGCCATCCACGCCCAGCCGGCCGGCAGGCTCTCTACCGCAGTGGCCGCCGCGCCGGGGCTGCCCGCCCATGCATTGAGCAGGCTCACGGTCTGCGGTCCGCGCGTGGCATCGCGCAACAAGGGGGCGAGACGGCCGCGTGCTTCGACGAGAAAATCCGCGCGCAGCGTGAGCGGTCCATCCGCACTTTCGATCATGAGGTCGTGACCCGCGGATGTGGACTGCAGCGAGCGCACATTCGCCTCGATGACGTCCACGCCCGCGCTGCAGAGGTCTTCGCGCAATGCCGCGTCGAACACTCTTCGATCTACGAGAAATTCGGCATCCAGGGTCCGCAGCGCGCCGTTCCATAGCGTGGTGCGCACGCACGGCCCTTCGCCGCAGCTGGCCGCGTAATGGAGACCCGCGCGGCGCAGTGCTTCGATTCCGCGCGCAGACAGCGTTTCGGCCGCGTCGAAGCGGCGCCAGTCGCTCACCACCTGCACGCGATAACCCATCCCGACGAGTGCGCGCGCGACGGCGGCACCCGCGGGGCCCGCACCGAGCACGACGATGCTGGCGGCATTCATGATGGGCGCGCTCGCGAACGGCCATCCGTGAGCATGCTCACGAACATGACGCGCGTGACAGCATGAAGGGGAGGAAAGGAATCGTGCAAGCCGTCCTCCTTGAAATCATGGCGCATCGCTTCGCGACCCCGGCGCTGCGCTTGGGATGAGTGAAATCTAATCTGGCATAGATGCCGCGATAAAGCTATCCGGTCAAAGGAGGATGTCTGAGTGGCCAGTGCTGCGTTTCAATGCGCGATGCGTATGAACGATGGTGTCCGGTAATTGCTTTGCGAATAGGCGATGCACGCCGGTCAGGATCATCGGTATTCCTCACAAGGATGATTGCCGCGGGACGCAAAGCGGGGACAGTGCACAAGCTGCCCTTTAGCCAGGCGATGCGCGCAAGGGCGCCGAAGCGCGGGAGCGAACGACCGTCTTGCCATTCGCTCCAATGCAGTTCGAATTGCGGGGCGAAAGGGAGGGTCTTGATGGAGGCGGCGTTCGCATGTTGCATGCCCGTGGTCACACGCATACGTCGATGGCATTGCCATCGTATGGAGAAATAGTCGGGCGAGAGGTCAGCAATCGTCACGGACTCCCAGGGACCACGGCGCGCGAGTTTCGCGAAGGCGCCGTGGCGCGTGCGCGTCGTACGAAGCGCATTTTCACGCCAAGGTTCCTATACTTTCTCTAGCGCGCGCCAGGAAACGCGCCCCCAAAGCGAAACGATAATCGCCGTGGCCGCTCGGGTTCGCTCGCGCGGCGTCAGGAGGGAGACATGGCACAATCCGCATCCGCTGCGCCGGGCCACGGGCACGTTGGCGACTCCGGTCCGCATCGCCCGGCTCTCCCTGCGCTCGCGCTGGCCGCGCTCGGCGTGGTTTATGGGGATATCGGCACCAGCCCGCTCTATACGCTCGCCACGGTATTCGATCCCGGCAACGGGCTTGCGCTCAATGCCTTCAATATCGTCGGCATCATCTCGCTGATCTTCTGGTCGCTAATGATCGTCGTCTCGCTAAAGTACGTCGCGCTCATCCTGCGGGCGAACAATCACGGCGAAGGCGGCATCATGGCGCTGCTCGCGCTCGCCGCTTCGTCGGTTTCCGGGCGGCCCCACCTGCATCGCGCGCTGCTCGTGATCGGCGTGATGGGTGCGGCGCTCTTCTTCGGCGACAGCGTGATCACGCCGGCGATCTCCGTGCTGAGCGCCGTGGAAGGCCTCGAAGTCGCGGAGCCCGCGCTCAAGACCTATGTGATTCCGGTCACGCTCACGGCGCTCATCGTTTTGTTCATCACACAGAAGCATGGCACGGGCGGCATCGGCGCCGTGTTCGGTCCGGTGATGGTGCTCTGGTTCGCCGTGATCGGCGTGGCGGGGGTCGTCAACATCGCCGCCGCGCCGGTCGTGCTGGTCGCACTCGATCCGCTGCAAGGCCTCGCATTCTGCATGCATCATCGCTGGCTCGCTTTCGTCGCGCTGGGCGCGGTCGTGCTTTCGCTCACGGGCGCCGAGGCGCTCTATGCCGACATGGGCCATTTCGGCAAGCGGCCGATACGCCTCACGTGGTTCGGCATCGTGTTTCCTGCGCTCGCGCTCAACTACCTCGGCCAGGGCGCGCTGCTGCTGGCGCATCCCGGCGCAGTGCAAAACCCGTTCTACCGGCTCTTCCCGCAATGGTCCATCCTGCCGATGATCGTGCTCGCGACGATCGCGACCGTCATCGCATCTCAAGCCGTCATTTCGGGCACCTATTCAATGGCCATGCAGGCCATGCAGCTTTCCTTCCTGCCACGCATGAATATCGTGCATACCTCGGAGCGCGAGATCGGGCAGATCTACGTGCCCGGCATCAACTGGATCCTGCTCATTGCCGTCGTCGCCGCGGTGCTCGGCTTCCGCTCTTCCACGGCGCTCGGGTCCGCTTATGGCATTGCCGTGACCGGCACCATGCTCATCACGACGTTTCTCACGTTCTTCGTGGTGCGCTACGCGTGGCATTACAACTGGGCGCTTTGCGTCTTCGCGACAGCGTTTTTCTTCGTGATCGACGCCATGTTTTTCTCGGCCAACATGCTAAAGATCGTGGACGGCGGCTGGTTCCCGCTCGTGATAGGCGCGCTCATGTTCACGGTCATGGCCACCTGGGGACGCGGGTGGGAAATGATGCTCGCCGAGGCGCGAGCGCGCGCCGACAAGAAGCCGCTCAAGCCCTACCTGACGGCGCTGCTCGAGCGTTCGCCCGTGCGCGTGGGCGGCACGGCGATCTTCCTCACGCCGAACGCCAACGCGGTACCGCATGCCCTTGCCAACAACCTGCGGCACAACCGTGTGCTGCACGAACGCGTAGTATTCCTGAGCGTGATGACGAAGGATGTGCCATGGGTAGCCGAGAGCGAGCGCGTGGTGGTCGAACTGCTCTGCCCGGGCTGCTACTACGTCGTCGTCAATTACGGATTCAAGGACGACGTCGACTTGCCGCGCACGCTGGCCGCATACAAGTCTGCGGAACTCGCGTTCGATCTCGACGAAACGTCGTGGTTCCTGAGCCGCGCCGTGGTGGTGCCCACGCGCGGCCATGGCATGTCGTTGTGGCGCGAGCGCCTGTTCGCGGTGATGCTGCACAACGTCGGGAATATCGCCGCATTCTTCAAGCTGCCCGCCAATCGTGTGATCGAGGTGGGCGCGCGCGTCGAGATCTAGCGGTGGCTCGGTGCGCGCCTTTGCCGACGGCCGGTGCGTGATTGCTCCAGTTCGATGTGCACAGCGCAGGATGGGCAATATCGCGGTCGGTCGGTGAGCTCGTTTGGGCTGCCGGCACGGCGTGCGGGTCATGCGGGAATGCGAAATCATATGAAGTGCGTGCGAATCTGGGATTGGCGTCCGCCTCGCGTGTCGCAGTGTCGGAGAGTTGACTCGGCAGCAACGGGTACGTCGGCGAAGCAGATTCCGGCTTGCGCGTTGCGGGGATGTCAGGCGTAGGATGACTGGAATCGAGCGGTAGCACGCGACCGCATCACCCAAGGAGGGCCATCATGAGACGCCTCTATTTCCTCGCTCCCGACACCACGACGGCGCAGGCAATCGTGGACGATCTGCTGCGCGCCCGCATCACCTGGCGCCATATCCACGTGCTCGCCAACCACAGCGTTGGGCTCGAACGCCTGCCCGAGGCGTCGCTCTTGCAGCGCAGCGACGTCGTGCATGCGCTGGAGCGCGGCGTGGCGTTCGGCGGCGCGACCGGTGCGATCGTCGGTCTGGTGGCGCTGATGTTTCCGCCCGCGAATCTCGAGATCGCGGGTGGTGCCGTCGTCGCGCTCACGCTCGCCGGCGCGGTGTTCGGCGCGTGGACGGCCGCCATGATCGGCGTGGACGAACCGAACACGCGGCTTGCGCGCTTTCGCGGGCCGATCGAGGACGGTCAGTTGCTCGTGATGGCCGACGTTCCCGGCTCGCGCGAAGCCGAGATCGAGCAGAACATTGCTCAGCATGTTCCGCGCGCCGACGTGGAAGGTGCGGAACCGACGACGCCGATCTTTCCCTGAATTTGCCCGGGTTTCGCTGGCATCGGCGCGGGGCTCACCGCCCATGCGCCGATGCGGCCGCGCGGGAATCGCGAAGTAATGCGAGTCGAATCTGCGGTGCACCCAATCTGAACCGCGCAGCAATCCGGCCCGTCCCTCTCTGCCCCGGCGCCACGCGCAGTTCGAACCGCCAACCCACGCGCCCCCCAGCCGCGCTAAAGGCGCCAATTCCCCGCCAAATCCCGCATTTTGACCGGCTCACGCCCGCGACAAGGCAAAATACGGGTTTTGAGCCCGCGCCGGGCTCCAGTCCCCCTGCTGGCCGCCTCCTTCCAGGCATCGATCGGGCCTCGTCGCGAGCCCGGCAGGTCGGCTCGCGTTGCGAGCCCAGGCAAGATATTTGGAGTCGTCTCTATGCCCGAATCGAATCTGTCTTTCTTCGGCCGGCTTTCGGTCGCGCTGGGATCGTTCTTCGCGATCCTCGGCGATGCCGAGCTTGCCGCTAACGTGCGCCGTCTGCGTGAAGGCGGTCCTGCGTCGTTCGCCCCCGCCACGGTCACACCCGCGCCCGCCGCGGCGCCGGTGGCGAAGCCGCAGCCCGCCCCCGCGCCCGCCGTCATCAAGGAAGCGACTCCCGACGCCGCGCTTCAGCTGCTCGGGCTGCTCCAGCGCAACGCGCGTTTCGTCGATTTCGTCGAGGAAGACATCGCCGGTTACAGCGATGCCGATATCGGCGCCGCCGCGCGCATCGTCCACGAAGGCTGCCGCGCCACGCTGCGCGACCATTTCGCGCTCCGCCCGGTGCGCAGCGAGGCCGAAGGCGCGCGCGTGACGCTGCCCGCGGGCTTCGACGCCGCCGCCGTGCGCCTCACGGGCAATGTGGTCGGCGAGGCGCCCTTTAGCGGCAGCCTCACGCACCGCGGCTGGCGTGTCGAGGAAGTCAAGCTGCCCCAGCTCGTCAAGACGCACGACGCGAGCATCATCGCCCCCGCGGAGGTGGAACTGTGAGTGAATCGCGATATTCGATCGGCGTCGACCTCGGTACGACGCATTGCGCGCTGTCTTACGTGGACCTCCTGGCGAGCGACGGCGAAAAGACAGAGCAGGGCGTGCTGAACGTCACCCAGCTCACGGCGCCGGGCACGCTCGAGTCGCCCCACCTGCTGCCTTCGTTTCTCTACCTGCCGCACGCGGGCGAGATGACGCCGGGCGATCTCACGCTGCCGTGGACGTCCGAGCGCGACTACGCCGTCGGCGAACTCGCGCGCAGCCGGGGCGCGGGCACGCCCATACGCCTCGTTTCGAGCGCGAAGAGCTGGCTGTGCCACCCGGGCGTGGACCGCCGCGCGGCGATCCTGCCCAACGATGCTCCGCCAGAAGTGACGCGCGTCTCGCCGCTCGAAAGCTCGGTGCGCTATCTCACGCACCTGCGCGAGGCGTGGGATCACGCGCATCCCGAGGCGCCGTTCGCCGACCAGAACATCACCGTCACGATTCCGGCGTCGTTCGATCCGGCCGCGCGCGAGCTGACGGCCGAGGCGGCGCAGGCGGCCGGCTACGCCAACATGACGCTGCTGGAGGAGCCGCAGGCGGCGCTCTATAGCTGGATCCAGAAGAGCGGCGGCGCCTGGCGCAAGGAAGTGAAGGTCGGCGACATCATCCTCGTGGTCGACGTGGGCGGCGGCACGACCGACCTTTCGCTCATCGCCGTGATCGAGCGCGAAGGGAACCTCGAGCTGCACCGCGTAGCGGTGGGCGAGCACATCCTGCTCGGCGGCGACAACATGGACCTCGCGCTCGCGCACGTCGTCGCGCGCAAGCTCGCGGCCCAGGGCACGCAGGCCGATCCGTGGCAATTGCGCGCGCTGACCTACGCGTGCCGGTCGGCCAAGGAAGCGCTGCTGAGCGACGCGTCCGTCGATACGGTGCCGATCGTCGTGCCGAGCCGCGGCTCCAAGCTCATCGGCGGATCGATCCGCACGGAACTCACGCGAGCCGAGCTCACGCAGATCATCCTCGAAGGCTTCTTCCCGCAGGTGGACGCCACCGCGCGCCCCGCCGCGCGCACGCGCGCGGGCCTCACGCAGCTCGGCCTGCCCTATGCGCAGGATGCGGGCGTCACGCGCCATCTCGCCGCCTTCCTCGGGCGCCAGGTGCAAGCGCTTGCGGAACTCGAAGGCTTTGGCGCATTGCCCGAAGGCGCGACCTTCCTGCATCCCACGGCGATTCTGTTCAACGGCGGCGTGTTCAAGTCGCCGCTGCTTTCGCAACGCGTGCTCGACATCCTCAACGGCTGGCTCGCGGCCGAGGGCGCCGCGCCCGCACGCCTGCTGGGCGGCGCGGACCTCGACCTCGCCGTGGCGCGCGGCGCGGCCTATTACGGCTACGTAAAGCGCGGCAAGGGCGTGCGCATTCGCGGCGGCACGGCGCGCGCGTACTACGTGGCCGTGGAATCGGCCATGCCGGCGGTCCCGGGCATGGAGCCGCCCGTCTCGGCGCTTTGCGTCGCGCCGTTCGGCATGGAAGAGGGCACGGAAGTGCCGCTCCCGCCGCAGGAGTTCGGCCTCGTGGTGGGCGAGCCGGTGCATTTCCGCTTCTTCGGTTCGTCGGTGCGGCGTCAGGATCAGGTGGGCACGATGCTCGACTACTGGTCGCCCGACGAGCTGCAGGAGCTGGAGGAAATCCAGGCCACGCTGCCGACCGAAGGCCGCACCTCCGGCGAGGTCGTGCCGGTGCGGCTGCACGCGCGCGTGACGGAAGCCGGCACGCTCGAACTCGAAGCGATGCCGAGCGGTACGAGCGAGCGCTGGAAGGTCGAATTCGACGTGCGCGGCGGAGCAAGCGCCTGAGTCCGATGAAGCCATACGTCGTCGGCATCGACCTGGGGACGAGCAATACGGTCGTGGCGTACGTGGAGGCTGGCGGCGACGCCATCCGCGTGTTCGACATCGAGCAGCTCACCGGTCCCGGAGAAGTGGGGGCGGAAAAAATGCTGCCTTCCGCGCGCTATCACCCGGCGGCGGGCGAGCTGGCCGAGGGCGATCTGCGCCTGCCGTGGAGCGCGTCTTCCGAGAGCGCCAGCGGCGAGCTCGCGGGCGTCGTGGTCGGCCGCCTCGCGCGCACGCTCGGCGCGCAGGTGCCGGGCCGGCTCGTGGCGAGCGCGAAGAGCTGGCTCTCGCATGCCGCGGTCGATCGCCTCGCGCCGATCCTGCCGTGGGGCGCGCCCGACGACGTCGCCAAGGTGTCGCCGGTCGTCGCGAGCGCGAGCTATCTCGCGCACGTGCGCGCCGCCTGGAACCATCGTTTTCCGCATGCGCCGCTCGAAGACCAGGACGTGGTGCTGACCGTGCCCGCGTCGTTCGACGACGGCGCGCGCGCGCTCACGCTCGAAGCGGCGCGGCTCGCGAAGCTGCCCGCGCTGCGGCTGCTGGAAGAGCCGCAGGCCGCGTTCTACGACTGGCTGTACCACCATCGCGCGACGCTCGACGCCGAACTGGGCGCGTCGCGCCTCGTGCTCGTGTGCGACGTGGGCGGTGGCACGACCGACCTCACGCTCATCAAGGTCCAGTTCGAGAAAGGCGAGCCGCAGCTCACGCGCATAGGCGTGGGCAACCATCTGATGCTGGGCGGCGACAACATGGATCTTGCGCTTGTGCATCTGGCCGAGAGCCGGCTCGTGAATACGCAAAACGCGCAGAACGCGCAAGCACGCCTGAGCGCCGCGAGCCTTTCGCAGCTCGTCGAGCGCTGCCGTGTGGCGAAGGAACTGCTGCTCGACGCGAGCGCGCCGGAGTCCGTGCCCGTCACGCTGCTCGGCGCGGGCGCGCGCCTCGTGGGCGGTGCGCGCACCACGCAGCTCGGCCGCGAGGAAGTCGCGCAGATCGTGCTGGACGGCTTTTTCCCGATGGGCGCCGCGAGCGACCTGCCGCGCCGCTCGCGCGCGGCGATCGTCGAGTTCGGCTTGCCCTATGCGGCCGATCCGGCCATCACGCGTCATATCGCGGCGTTCTTGCAGCGCTTTGCCGCGCAGTCGCGCGAGGCGCTGGGCGAGGTTGGCGCACAGGACGCCGCGCCGCCCGTGCCCGACGCGCTGCTGCTCAACGGCGGCGTGTTCCGCGCCCGCTCGCTCGCGCAGCGCCTCGCCGACACGCTCGGCGCCTGGCGCGGCGAGCCGCTCAACGTGCTGCAAAACGATCAACCCGACGTGGCCGTCGCGCGCGGCGCGGTCGCCTACGCGCTCGCGCGCGCGGGCCACGCGCCGCGCATCGGCGGCGGCTCGCCGCGCAGTTACTTTCTCGTCCTCGACGATGCCGCAAGCGACGAGGCGCGCACTACGCCGCGCGGCGTATGCGTCCTGCCGCGCGGCACCGAGGAAGGGCATGAACTGCATCTCGATGACCGCACCTTCGCGCTGCAGCTCGGCCAGCCCGTGCAGTTCCACCTGGCATCGACGGTTGCCGACACCGCGTGGCGGCCGGGTGAGATGGCCGACCTCGCGGCGGGCGACTTCGTGCGCCTGCCGCCGCTCGCGACGGTGGTGCCCGCGTCCGGAGATGCAAGGACGGCGCGCGAGCGCCCCGTCAAGCTCACGACCGCGTTGACCGAAGTCGGCACGCTGGAGATGCACTGCATCGCCACCGACGACGCCTCGCAGCGCTGGCTGCTCGAATTCGCGCTGCGCCGCGCCGAGCACGAAGGCGGCGCGTCGACAGCGGGCGGCGAGTCGCGCCACGCGGGCCTCGACGACGCCATCGAAGCGATCGAACGCGTGTTCGGCGCGCGCTCCGCGAAGGTCGATGCGAAAGAGGTGAAGCGTCTGCGCGCGCATCTCGAAGAGCGGCTCGGGCCGCGCCAGAACTGGGACGGCTCGCTCCTGCGCGAGCTGTTCGGCGCGCTGTGGGAGCGCGCGGGCAAGCGCCGGCGTTCGGCCGATCACGAACGCCTGTGGCTCAACCTGGCCGGGTTCAGCCTGCGCCCGGGGTTCGGCTATCCGCTGGACGAATGGCGCGTCGAACAGCTCTGGACGCTCTTCGACGACGGCATCCAGTTCGTCAACGAAGGCCAGGTGTGGTCGGAGTGGTGGACGCTCTGGCGGCGCGCGGCGGGTGGGCTGAACGAAGCGCAGCAGAACGAGGTACTGGAGGCGATGACGTACCTCGAAGAGGCGGCCGGCTCGAAGCGCCACAAGCTGCCCTTCGACCCAGCGAAGCTCGGTTTTCCGGACATGATCCGGCTCTATGCCTCGCTCGAACAGATCGCTGCCGAGCGCAAGGTCGAGATCGGCGAGCGGCTGTTGCAGCGGCTCCAGAAGCCTTCGGAGAATCATCAGACGTGGTGGGCCGTGGGGCGCATCGGCGCGCGCCAGCCGTTCTACGGCAGCGCGCATGGCGTCGTGCCGCCGGAGACGGCCACGCGCTGGCTCGACGCGATACTCGCGCTCGACTGGAAGAAGATCGAACCGGCGATGTTCGCCGCCGCGCAGATCGCGCGCATGACGGGCGACCGCTCGCGCGACCTCGCGCCCGAAGTGCGCGACGCGGTGCTGCGGCGCCTCGAATCCGCGAACGCGCCGCCCACGTGGGTGACGATGGTGCGCGAAGTCGTCGCACTCGATACGGCCGACACGGGCCGCGTGTTCGGCGAAGCGCTGCCGGCGGGGCTGAAGCTGATCGCAGGTTGATCGCAGGCTGATCGCGGCGCGAGCGGCGCCCGACTTCTGCGGGAAGCGCGGCGCGCGTATGATCGAACGCCTGATTCCCATCTGTTTTTCAGCGAGCCCGATCCGCCCATGAATTCTCCTGCCGAAGCCTCCTCGCCGCGCGCGTTGCGCGCACTCTCGCCGATCGAGGCGCGTATCGTCGGCGTGCTGGTCGAAAAGCAGCACACCGTGCCGGACACCTATCCGCTCTCGCTCAACGCGCTCACGCTCGGCTGCAACCAGAAGACGGCGCGCACCCCCGTCATGAACGTGAGCGAAGCCGAGGTGCTGGCCGCGATCGAAGACCTCAAGCTGTTGAGCCTCGTGTTCGAAGGCAGCAGCAGCCGCGTGCCGCGCTTCGAACACAACCTGAACCGCGTGCTCGGCGTGCCGAGCCAGGCCGTGGCGCTCCTCACCGTGCTGTTGTTGCGCGGCGCGCAGACGGCCGCCGAACTGCGCCTGAACTCGTCGCGCCTGCATGGATTCGCCGATGTGTCGTCGGTCGAGGGTTTCCTCGAGGAGCTGGCGGAGCGCGAACCGCCGCTCGTCGTGAAGCTGCCGCGCGCGCCGGGCGAGCGCGAGAGCCGCTGGATGCATCTGCTGTGTGGCGAGGTGAGCGCGGCCAGTTTCGCGGGGGCAGGGGCAGCCGCGCCTGGCGCGCGCGATGAATCCGGCGAGAGCGTCTCGCTCGCGGATTTCGAGGCGGTGCGCGCAGAGCAGCAGCGTCTCGCCGACGAAGTCGCCCGCTTGCAGACGCTCGTCGCACGCATGGCAGCCGAACTCGGCATGTCGCTCGACTGAGCGTCGCGGCTCGTGCTCTCGTTGCCGACGAATCGCTTCAAGATGACGCTTGCCTGATCCTGCGACGATCGAGGAAATCACGGCATTCGCAATCGTCTGAAGCGCATGCCGGTGGCGTTGCGCGCGGCACACGTGGCATGAGTACGCTGCGCACCCAATTCCGCAGCAAGAACGCGAATACCGGCATGCACGGCGCGCATGCGCCGCGTCGTCGTGCAAAGGCCGGACGGCGACGCCTCAGCCTTGCGTGATGAAGGTGTGCACGTGGGTGTTGAAGAGATCGGGGTGCGTGCCGTTCATGCCGTGCGTGGCGCCCTTGATCGTGACGCGCCGGGCAAACGCGATCCATTGTTCCAGCGCTTCGACGTTGTTGCGGAACATGAGCGGGCTGCGCTGACCGTCGATGAGCAGCGTGCGGCACTTGATCTCGCCGGCGGCGCGCGGCGCGTAAGGCGGCAGCGGATCCTGCAGCTGCTTGGGCAGCGTCGTCGCGTTGGCGATGGCCATCTGGCGAAAACCCGCTGAGCTTTTTTTCCAGGCGCCCGGCACGCTCACGGAGTCCACGAACAACTCGAGACCCGCTTCGACTTCGCCGCTGTGGATGAGGTCGGCGGCGCGCGTGCGCAGCGTATTGGTCGCGGGAGGCAGCGCGGCCTCGTCGTCGTCCACGCGCGAGAGCGGGCCGCCCGGGTCCGCGAGCACCAGCGAGCGCACGAGGCGCGGATAGCGCCGGGCGAGATGCCAGGCCACGCAGCCGCCGCGCGAATGACCGACTAGGTGCACCGATTCGAGGCCCAGCGCGGCAATGAAATCGGCCAGCTCGGTGACGTGGCTCTCCCAGCCGAAGTCGCCCTGGATGCAGGCGTCGGCAGCCGGCCAGTAGTGGCTCAGGCTCGGTGCGATGCAGCGGAAATGCTCCGAAAGGCCGTTCAGCTGCGGCATCCAGTAACGATAGTCGCAAAGCGAGCCGTGGACGAACAGCACCGGCTCGCCTTCGCCGCGTTCGAGAAACGGCAGGGCAATGCCCGAGTGAAGCGTGGCGTACGAGAGGTCGGGCGCGGCAAGTAGCGAGGGATCGATGCGTTGGTTCAAGGAGAGGCTCCTGACGTATGAGCGTCACTTTGCCGCAAGCGCACGATTAAGGGAAACTCAATAAACTGAAGGAATCGATAAGATTTTCTGATTCAAAAAGGGGCGTAACGCGGCGCGGCCGGTACGGTTGCGTTGCAAGCTTTCGGGGGTGAAGGCAATCGGGTGCGCGCGCGGTGCTGACGGCGTTGCGCACGCGATCGAGAGGGTGGCCACGCGCTGCACGCGGCTTCGCATGTCATCAATCGGCGTCTACGGCGCTTTGCTGCGCAATATGAGCGGGCTTTTTCATGGCGAGCTGCTTCGTGAGCCATTGCGCGAGCATGGCGAGCGCGGCGGCTTCCGCAAACGCTACCGACGCGCGCTGCACGGGCAACGAGAACGCGAGGGAAAGGCAGAACGCGGCGAAAGAGAAACGCCCGAGCACCATGCCGCGCACGAGCGAGACGACGAAGTCGGCGCCGTGCGCGCGCTGCGACGACACGCAAAGAATCGTGCCCAGCAGTGGGAACACGGCGAGCAGCCCGCTCCACGAAGCACCGACACGGCCCGAAATCGACGTCACCACAAGGGTGAGTGCGGCGCCGGCGCCCATCCGCCCGAGCAGGTCGGCGCGCGTGAGCGGCGCGCCTGCTGCAACAGCCGTGCTGCGCGGGAGGAACGATTGGCCGAGGCACACCGCGGCGAGCGCAACGAAAGCGGATGCCGCGGGCGTTACCGGGAGATGCGCGAGGCCGAATGCGCTGACGAACCACGCGGCAAGGCCGGCCGCGAGCGCGGTGGGCCAGGCATGTGCGCGGCATATCCACGCATAGGCGAAGTTGTAGGCCTCCGAAGCGAGGATGGCCGAGAGCGAGAGGAGCGCGGCGTGCGCGCCGAAGGCGCTGCCGTGGGCGAGCACGAGCAGGAAGAGAATCGGACCCGCAACGACGGGCAGGCCTGCGAGCCATCCTGCAACGGCAGGCCCCCACCATTTGCCCGACATCGAAACGATCAACAGGAAAAGCGGAACGAGCGTGAGCTTGAGCGCAAGCATGGCGGCGGGCGATTTTAAAGGCGAATGGTAGCAGGCGTAATGCTTGAAGCGCTTGAAGCGCTTTAACCGCTTGAAAACATGCGCAAGCCTCAGGGTTCTCACGTCCACGTTAATCCGCATTGCGTCGCAGCAAGTTCGTTCTTAGACTGATTCTCATCCAGGCAATCGTCGGAGACGATATTCCCACCACGGGAGGCTTCACATGAACATATTGCAATCGCCGAGCCGGCCATCTGGTCCGCGGCTGCACGTATTCGAGCAGGAAGGCGGCTGGCACTGGGGTATCACCATCGAGCGGTCCGCTGGCGGCGGATTCAAGGTCATCGCTTACAGCGAGAAGACTTTCAACGCCGAAAACGAAGCACAATCCGACGGCGATCGCGCCCTCGTCAATCTCGCCGAAATGGCCTGAGCCGCGCCTCGCGCGCGACTCTTGAATCCCGGCATCTCGTTCTCGCATCTTTCGACGTTTCCTTTCGTCTGCTCGCTTGACGCGCTTTTTCCCTGCCCATGCGTTCGAGCGGGCAGAACGCGCCTTGCGTAAGGGGCGACCAACTGTCTCACCACCGATCACCGGTCGTTTGCCAAAAATCAGCGCGCAAAGGGAGGCGTCCCGCTATCCTGGAATTTTGTCCGCATGCGCCTTTCAGGCGCGCTTCGCATTTTCCTCATGACCTTATCCGCGCCGCACCGCTCGCCAACGCTCTCCCCCGAACTGCAACTGGGGGAGCCCATGACCGATACGATGCATGCCGGGTTCGTGGCGCTGCTCGACGCCGCGGCGTCCGCGCCGAACGAAGCCCTGGTCGCCGCGCTCGACGCCTGGGCGGCTCATACGAAGCAGCACTTCGCGCAGGAAGAAGCGTGGATGGAGACCATGAACTTCGGCCCGCGCCATTGCCATGCGGGGCAACACCGGCATGTCCTGAACGTGGTCGGCGAGGTGCGCAGACAGATCGTCGAGGAGGGACGCTTCGACACAGGACGGCAACTGGTGAACGAGCTGCGCGAATGGTTCGCGTGGCACGTGAAGACGATGGACTCGCTCATGGTCGAATCGCTGCTCGAGTGCGGCATCGCGCAAGCAGTTCCTCATCAAGCCGCTTGACGCCTGGCCGGAGCGTTCGACTCATGAAAGCAGATATCGTCATCGTGGGCGCAGGGCCGGTGGGGTTGTGTCTCGCGCGCGCGCTCAGCGGCTCTGGCCTGAAGACCGTGATGGTCGAACAGCAGCGCCTTGCCGACATCAGCGAGCCGCCGTTCGATGGGCGCGAGATCGCGCTGACACAGAAATCCGTCCGCTTGATGCGCAAGTTCGGACTCTGGGATCTCATCGACCCGCACGCGCGCGCCCCGCTTTGCAGCGCCAAAGTGTTCAATGGGCCTTCCACGGGTGCGCTGGAGATCGGGCATGAGCTGAGCGGCCATGCGGAACTGGGCTGGCTCGTTTCCAATCACCTGATCCGCAAGGCGGCCTACGAGGCATTGCGGGAAAGCACCGCGCGGCACGGCGACGTGACGCTGCTGGCGGCGCAAAAGGTCAGCAGCGTGAAAGCCGGTGACGAGCTGGCGAGCGTGACACTGGAAAGCGGCGAGACGCTTTCGGCGAGACTCATCGTCGCGGCAGACAGCCGCTTCTCGTCCACGCGCAAGATGATGGGCATTGCGGCCTGCATGCACGATTTCGGCAAGGCCATGCTGGTTTGCCGCATGACGCATGAAGCGCCGCACGCGCACACCGCGTGGGAATGGTTCGGCTATGGTCAGACGCTCGCCCTGCTTCCCTTGAACGCGGATCGGGCGAGCCACGCACATCAGTCGTCGGTCGTGCTCACGCTGCCCGTAGGCGAAGTGAACGAGATCGCGGCGCTCGCGCCCGACGCGTTCGCCGGACAAATCGAAGATCGCTTCATGCGGCGGCTCGGGGCGATGAAGCTGGCCAGCACCCGGCACGTTTATCCGCTCGTTTCGGTTTATGCGGATCGTTTCGTCGGGAAACGCTTTGCCGCCGTGGGCGACGCGGCTGTCGGCATGCACCCCGTGACCGCGCATGGGTTCAATTTCGGGCTGCTTGGCGTGGAAACATTAGGAAGCCGAATTATCGAGGCGCACAGGAACGGCTTCGACATCGGCGCCGCCCCCGTATTGCAGCGATACGAAATCCAGCACCGCCACGCGACGAAGCCGCTCTTTCTCGCCACTCGGTTCATCACCGACATCTACACGAACAACACCATGCCCGCGCGACTGGCGCGCGATTTCATGTTGCGCGCGGCGTCACGTCTGATGCCGTTCAGGAAGGCGATTGCGGCTTCGTTGACCGGTTAGGCTCGAACGCCCTGAACGCCTCCGCCGCCTCCGTGTCCGTAATGGACCTGTTCCGTACGCAATCGCGCGTGCGGTCCGGCACAACGTTTGCGCTTCCATCGCCCGAGGCAGCAATCGCCCCATTTCTTCTTGGCCAGCCGCTCGTTTTCGCGCGTGTGCTTCGGGATTGAGCCGTGCTGAAAAAGCGCATCGGTGCGGCCACAGCAATCATGGGACTTGCCAAGCTGAACCGGGCCGCGGGATATCCCATAGAGGAAACCGCATCGTCATTAATGCGTGTGCGCCACGCCTCGCGAGCATCGTGAGAAACAGGAGAGACGGATGCGCTTCTCAGTCCTCGCTACCGACTACGACAACACGCTTGCAACGAATGGCGCGGTCAGCGCCGAGGCGTGGGAGGCGCTCACGAGGCTGCGCCGCTCGGGGCGCGAACTCGTGCTCGTGACAGGGCGCGAGCTCGACGATCTGCTCGCCATCTGCGCCCACCCCGAGTTGTTCAGCCGGATCGTCGCCGAGAATGGCGGCCTGCTTTACCGGCCCGATACCGGCGAGTTGCACACGCTCGCGCCCCCGCCGCCGGCGGGCTTTGCCGAGGCGCTGCGCGCACGCGGCGTCCTGCATCTGGGCGTGGGCAAGACGTTGATCGCGACGATGCACCCGTATGAGCGCATCGTGCTGGAAACGATTCGGGAAATGGGCCTGGACCAGCACATCGTCTTCAACGGCGACGCGGTGATGGTCGTCGCGCCGGGCGTGAACAAGGCGAGCGGACTGATGGCTGCGCTCGACGACCTGGGCCTCTCGGCACGCAACGCCGTGGCGGTGGGCGATGCGCAGAACGATCATCCGCTGCTCGCCGCCGCCGAGCTTGGCGTGGCCGTCGCCAACGCGGCGCCGCGGCTGTCGGAGCGCGCCGACTTCACGCTCGAGGTCGCGAACGGCGCAGGCGTCGCCGCGCTCGTGGACGAACTCGTGCAAAGCGACCTCGCCGCGCGTATGACGAACAAGTGTCCGTTGCGGCTCGGGGAGCGCGCAGGCACCAACGAAACGACGGAACCCGAGCGCACCGGCGGCGAAGCCGCCGACCTCTTGCTCGAGCCGCCGGCTCAGTCGATGCTGATCGTGGGGGCGTCGTCGTCGGGCAAGTCCTTCTTCACGCGCGCCGTGCTCGAACAGCTCACGGCTCAGGGCTACCAGTTCTGCGTGATCGATCCAGAGGGCGATCACGACGAACTGCAGGGGGCGATCAGTCTGGGCGACGCGCGCGCCGCGCCGTCGCCGGAGGCGCTCGAAAGCGTGCTCGCGCATCCGTCGCTGAGCGTGTCGCTCAATCTCATGGCGCTGCCTTTTGCCGATCGGCCGGGCTTTTGCGCACAGATCAGTGCCTCGTTACATGCGCTGTACGCGCGCACGGGCAGGCCGCACTGGATCGTCTTCGAAGAAGCGCAGCATCTGTTCGTGCCCGACGCGGCGGGCGTGAGGATGCCTGCGGCACCTGCGGGACTGAGCACGCTTTACGTGGCCCCGCGCGCCGAGGCGCTGCCCGGCACGCTGCTGGGCACCGTGGACACCGTGGTGGCGGCGGCCGCCCAGGCGGGCGAGGCGCTGGCCGCGTTCGCAAGATGCAGGGGCATCGAAGCGCCCACGCTTGCGGCTGAGCCCGCTCAGGGAACCATGGTGCTCTGGCGCCCGGGCGGCGGGCATCGCCATGCCGCCGTGCCGTTCGTCCCGGCGCGCGCACGTCAGTCGCATCGACGCCATGTGCGCAAATACGCCCAAGGCATGCTGATTCCGGAGCGCAGCTTCTGGTTTCGCGGGCCGGATGGCGCGCTCAACCTGCGCGCCCACAACCTCACGCTGTTCGTGGAACTGGCGCAGGGCGTGGACGATGAAACGTGGGACTGGCATCTCCAGCGAGGCGATTACGCGCGCTGGTTCGGCGAGGTGATCGGCGACCGCGACCTCGAACGTGTTGCCCAGGCCGCGCTCGAAGCGCGGCGGCAAGGCGCTGACGCCGCCGCCACGCGCGATCGCATTTGCGGTGCCATTGCATGCCGCTACACGGTGCCGGAAATGCCGACGATGCCCAATCTCCTCGCCACGCCGCGAACGCCGTCGGGCGAGGCCTGAAGCGCAGGCGCACAAAGTGCGGTGATCATGCATGGAGGAGGAACCCGCGATGGTCATACACCACTTGAATTGCGTTTCGACTTGCCCACTCGGCGGGCGGCTCATGGACGGACACACGTCGTCCGTGGCCACGCGAGGCGAGCTTTGTTGCCACTGTCTGCTGATCGAGACCGAGCAGGGACTCGTTCTGGTGGACACCGGCTTCGGTCTCGAAGACGTGCGCCATCCGCGCTCGCGACTCAGCCGCTTTTTTCTGGCGCTGGTCAGCCCGGACTTTCGCGAAGAAATGACCGCGATTCGCCAAATTGAGCGGCTCGGGTACGATCCGCGCGATGTGCGCCACATCGTGCTCAGTCACCTGGATTTCGACCATGCCGGCGGCTTGTCGGATTTTCCGCAAGCGACCGTGCACATGTTCCATGTCGAATCGACGTACGCGCACGCGCAGCGAACCTGGCTCGATCGCCAACGTTTTCGACCGCAACAATGGCTATCCGCACAGCTTTGGCAGACCTATCCGTCCGACGACGGCGAACGCTGGCGCGGCTTCGAACACGTGCGTGAACTCGACGGGCTGCCGCCATCGATCCTGCTCGTGCCGCTGCGCGGGCATACGTTCGGTCACGCGGGAATTGCCGTCGAAGGGTCCGATGGCTGGCTGCTCGACGCCGCCGACGCCTACTTCTATCACGATGAAATGGCTGCGACGCCACACTGCACGCCGGGCCTGCGGTTCTATCAATGGCTGCTCGAGAAAGACCGTCGCGCGCGCCTCGCCAACCAGGCGCGCTTGCGCGAGCTGCGCCGCGAAGACAAGGACGTACGCATTTTCTGCAGCCACGACATGATGGAATTCGAGGCGCTCGCGGGGCGGCCCGGCGGCACGCTTCCGCGCGAGAACCCGCGCCGTGCGCCGCGCGGGTTCAGCGCCGCGGCGCGGCCGTCGCATTGGAACTATTTGACGCGCCATGTCCATACGCCGCTATGCGGTTGACCAGCCAGTGGCACGGGCCGTGCGAACACAGGAATACTAATCAATGCATGGAGCCAGCCATGAACGATCGAACCAAAGAGGACGCCGCCGACCCTGTCGAACGCGCTGGCGCCCGCAGGAAAGCTCAGCGCGACGGCGATGTCGATGTGCGGCCGGATGGCACCGTCGAACAGAAGCCGCATGGCAACATGGACAGCACGCTGGTTCCCAAGGGCCCGGACCATCCCGACCAGGGACCGTACGAAGCCGAGCATGACAGGAAGGTTCCCGACGTGGATCCGGACGCCGAGCCCCACGGCAAGGGCGATCTCCCAGCCTGACCGCGCGCCGCGCACACGCGCCCGTGCGCGTTACCGCACGGGCGCATTCCGTGATCATCGCGCTGCGGTAAGCGCGCGCAGCTTCGCGCGCAGCGGGTCGATGGCAGACTGGCGCACCCTTCGAAATACGCGCCCAAACTGCTCCGCGGCAACGGGCAGCTCAGCGAGCCTGCCCCGCCATGTGAGTATGACGAGATGCGATTGGTACCAGCTCTTGTGATTCGACCAACGCTCCTTGTAGGGCGAGAAATATGGCCGGAAATCGAAATCACGGCCGTTCGCCTGCGCCCACCGAGCCATGCTGTCGACGAGCAGGTTGCCGACGGAACGCGCGGCATAGGCCTCGTCATAAGTGGTGATGAAATACTCCAGTTTGCGCGGCCCGACCAGATTGACGGCTGCTGCGATGGGAGCGCCGTCGAGTTTGACGAACGAGACCAATGGAGTCGTAGCGAGATCTGTCCGCTCGGCGAGTTCGACGAAGAAGTCGCGCACATCGTCATTCATCAGATAGGGGGCGTCGAGTCCGCGCGAGAGCACCCAGTTGCGCTTGTTCTCGAAGAGCCAGCTCAGTACCGCACGGGCATCGCTGGCGTCGTGACACCAGCCGTACTCGACCGCGCCATCCTCCGAAAGCCGCCGTGCGAGACGCCGCAAGGGGCGGCGTAGCGAGTCGGGCCTCGTGGTGATGAAAGCATCGAAGCTGGGGAAGCGCGACAGCTGCATGGAGTAACCGGACAGCAGACGCCAGCGCTCCGGAAGGGCCCGCAGAATCCACGACTGGGACGCGCGCGAGAGCGCCGCGTGGAGTGGGCTGTTGCACTCGACGAACCGTATTTCCAGCACGTCGGCGTCGACGCTGCGCAGCGCATCCACGGCGGCGTCATAGAAGCGCCTATCGTCGCGATTGGCCACGAGCGGGCCGCCGTATTCCTCATTGCTCCCGCAGCCTAGCGCACGTGCAACCCGGCATGCGCCTTCGCGCGCGATGCACAGCGGCCACAGCGCGACGAGCGTGCCTCCTTCGTAAACCAGCGCGATAACGACTGTCGCACCCCTGGCCGATGCTCTGGCCGCCGCGATTTCGCAATAGGTGAACTCGAGCGACGCAGGGCCCGCAGTGCAGAGCGCTTCCCAGGAGGGGCGCAGTTCCTGCAAGTCGGTGAGCGACCTGCATACCCGGATTTCATGACGAATACTTGCCGTGTTCTCCCGGGCGGCAATTTCGGGAAGGAAGACGGTCTCGGTCGGTGAGTTTCGCATTGTGTTTTCCCGGTAGTCCGATTCGGCGAGGTATCGAATTCGTACGTATTTCCCTTATCAATGTGTACTCCGAAAGAGAGGCGTATATCTATCGGAGGCATACCCATATCATCGATCCAAAAAAAGCCGTGCAGCGCACAAAAGTAATTCCGGTACTTGAATTTGGCGGCGAACGACTAGTGAGTGGTAGATGGGTGGTAAGAGGAATATGGGCTTGCGGTAAAACGCACCGCACAATTGCCCGAGTGCGTTTACTTTCAGTACGTGTTGCCACTCGATAGATCTTTTGAATGATCCATTACGGGAAATCTGACATGGAGCCGTGGTGCAAGTGAGGAATCTACATGCTGCGATGCGAGCGGACACAATTGCCGGTCTTCTTCAGAAAATGGCGGACCCGAGCATGCCAAGAATCGCGACTACGTACGTGATTGCGGTGAGGGTTGCCGCGAGGCGCAGCGGGCGGCCGACTGTCGGATTGCTGGTGGCCGTGACGATGCTTATTCCGATACCGAGCAAGGCGAGCACGAAGAGTCGCGACAAAAGACTCCAGCCATCCAGTCCGACCTTGGAGATGGACCAGAAGAGGGCGGCGGCGAACACGCCGAAATACCACGCTAGCCCCGCTGCGCGGTTCCACAGCATGAGAATGCCAGCGCCGATCAGCGCAATGCCCGCAACGAAGTAATAAGGCGCGTGGCCCATCCAGGGAATCCATCCACCCAGCACCGCGAAAGCCGCGCCGACGAGGATGATCCATTCTGCAGTCTCGGCAGGAGACGACCAGCGGCGGTAGGACATGAAAGTTCCCCTGATGCGGACAAACGGGGCTTAGGATCGATCGATCTCATCGATGAAAAGACATGCGAATGCACGTTGATCGTAAGTAGCCGATGTCTCAAGGTCAAGGGTAATGACCCATGAAGTCATGAGTAGCTCGGAACGTGCTCCTGATTGATATTTCTGCCACGAGAGAATTGCCGGTCTACTAACTAGCCGAGAGTCGACATTACCGAATCAGATGATTTATCCGGAAAGACTTGCGACGCAAGTGGCGTATCACGGGAAGGAATGCGTCAAGGTTACTTGCGGGACCAAGGAGTAAGCGTGGGCACGCGCGATGCGCGCTCGATGAATTGCGCGCGAATTTCGGAGCCCTTAGCTTGCCGCAGGCGCACGCGATCGAGCGGTACGCAATCGAGTGCGAGTACGCGCCCGGTTACCTGACGCTCGCCCGAACGCCACGCAAGGCGCGCCACTCGATGCGTGGGTTCGCCACATGGCGGACTTTTATCGATATCCGCTGCAGTGGCGATCTGATGCTCGCGTTGCGAGGTATCTCAGAAGACGGTGTGGACGAGCGGGGCGATTTCTTTCTGCGCGATTCCCGCCGCGATGCAGAACGCGACGACGACCAGCGGCGGCATTCGCCAACGCGTCAACGAGACGAAGCCGATGACGGCGATGGCGAAGTCGGCCGAAGACTGGACCGCGCTCGTCCACACGGGCGAGTACAGCGCCGCGGCCAGCAGCCCGACCACGGCTGCATTGATGCCCGCAAGCGCCGAAGCCATGGCCGGGCGCGCGCGTAGTGCCTGCCACCACGGCAATGCGGCGATGACGAGCAGAAGCCCCGGCAGAAAGATGCCCGCGGTGGCGAGCAGCGCGCCGCTCCAGTGCCGGGGCGGTTCGGTCATCACCCAGCCAAGAAAGGCCGCGAACGTGAAGAGCGGCCCGGGCACCGCCTGCGCCGCGCCGTATCCGGCAAGAAAATCACCGGGCGCGACCCAGCCGGTGGCGACCGTTTCCCGCTGCAGCAAGGGCAGCACCACGTGTCCGCCACCGAACACCAGCGCGCCGGACCGGTAGAACGCCTCGAATACGCGCACGCCCTGCGCTGCGACGCTCGCACCGGAGACTGGAAGCCCGGCCAGCAGCACGCAGAATGCGATCAGCGCCGCGACGCCGGCCGCGCGGGACACGGGGAATTGCGCGGCGTAGGGCATTGCTGCGGGCGCGGTCTCGCTGGTGTTCGCGCGGCACAGCGCGAGACCGAGCAGCGCCCCGGCGGCGATCACGATGAGCTGGGCGAAAGCCGTCGTCAAAACGCTCAGGAGCGCGAGCGCGGCAAGCGCGATCGCCGCGCGCCGACGGTCGGGGCACAGACGGCGCGCCATGTCCCACACCGCTTGAGCGACCACGGCCACGGCGACGAGCTTGAGCCCGTGAATGACGCCCGCGCCGGCCGGTCCCGCGAGGTTCGGGGCAATGACCGCAAAGGCCAGCATCAGGAGCACGGATGGCAACGTGAAGCCGCACCAAGCCGCCAGTCCTCCGGCCCAGCCCGCACGCAGCCAGCCGATCGAGAAGCCCGTCTGGCTGCTGGCGGGCCCGGGCAGAAATTGACAAAGGCCGACCAGATCGGTGAAGGCCTTGTCGTCCAGCCAGCGGCGGCGCTCGACGAATTCGCGGCGAAAGTAGCCGATGTGCGCGATCGGGCCACCGAAGCTCGTCATGCCGAGCTTGAGGAACACGACGAGTACTTCGACGACGCGGCCAACGCGAGACGCGTGGACTGACGACATTTCAGAATTCATGGGTGAGCAGGTGGGGGAAGGGCTGCGGTTTCGGGAACGTCGCGATAGTAGCGCGAGAGGCGCCGCCGGGCCACCGTGGCGACTGCGGCAGCCGATGGCGCGGGGTCCTGGCAATGAGCGAGCAGCGCCGCGCTGCCTTCGCGCGAAAGGCGAGGGCCCAAATGGCGTTTACTGAGGAAAAACGCGGGGACGCTTCGCTCGCGTCGCGGCCCGAGTGCCGCGACGGGCAACGATCAGTGATGCCAGAACAGAGGCCCCTGGTGAGAATGTGTGTCGCCTGCCTGCGCGTACTGGCTCTCCCTTGGCCAGTACCGGCCATGGCGCTTGCCCCCGCCCGATTCGTGCCCGGCGTCCGCGAGCGTGAGCAGGCGTCTCGCTTCGCGGCTCGAGGTGTCCACGTTCACCGCGTGCCCCGCGTCCTGCCTCACGCAGGCCCACTGCCGCAGGTGCTCGCATTGCCGTGCGAGGCCGATCAGCATGTCGCGCTCCTGCTCGCGCGCGACGAGGTCGGCCTCGATTTGTTGCGCGTCGGTGTTGCCGGGCTCCGCGTCCAGCGCGCTCGTGATCGCCCTTCGAGCGGGCCACAGGTTATTCCTGTCGAGACTGGCGCGCGCGCTGGCCAGGTTTCGGGCGGCGTCGGAATGGGCGTTCGCATAGCTCGGCGCGGCGGGCGCGAGTTTGAAGGCGGGCGCCTTCTGTAGCGCGACGCCCGGCTGCGCCATGTTCGCGCGGGTCGTGGCGGCGCGCGGGAGCGCGGCCATGACGTGCGCGCCGTGCGGGCGGGCCGCCGGCAACGCGAGTTTGTCCTTCGAGCCGGTCACGGAGCCCTCGACCACCTGGGCGCCGAGCTTCGGTTCCCAATCGCTGCGAAGGACCGCATAGGCGGTGAGCGCGATCGCGAGCGCGCCGAGACCCACCCATGCGTAAAGTGGCCGGCGCGGGCGGCGCGTGATGGTTTCCTCGTCGATCGAAGGGTAGTCGCCGTCGTAGACACGTTTGCCCCCGGCATTGCCCGGCGGGCCGCCTGGGTTCGTGAGCACGTTGTCGGCGACGCCGCCCGCGCGTTCGTCGGGCGCGCCATCGCCCGTAGCGGCAAGGCGTGATGCAGCCGCCAATTGATTCGCGCCGCATTGGGGACAGAGGATAAGCGGCGCGTTGAGCCTCATCCCGCAGTAGGGGCACTCCCACGGGCCAGATTGCTCGTGACCGGGTTCGTCGAACATGGGAAAGCTAGCTTTGGCTTCGATTGACGAAGAGCAGCAAAATGGGTGCCGCAGTTCGCGCACCAAATCGAATATGGGCCACTTCGTCCCATAGATCAATCGGCCGATTCCGCCAACACCTGGCGGAATTGGACAGGGCGTGCGCCTTCCTCGCGCGCGAAGAAATTCGCGATATTCCGCGCACGTTTATTTATGCAGCCTGGGAGAGAAGGGCACTAGCCGGCGGGGCCGCCCTGGACCCGCCGGTAAATCAATTGCTCATCAACTGCCTGCAATGGTGTCGACGGGCTTGAAGTCGCCGTGCTGAACCTTGTAGATCGTCACCGGTGCGTCCTTGAGGTCGCCGGTCGAATCGTAGGAAATTGTCGCAGCGGATACGCCCTTGATCGACAGCTTGTCGAGATACGCGCCGTAGACCTTCGGATCGGTCGAGTTCGCGTTCTTCATGGCGGTGAGAAGCGCCATCGTGCCATCGTACGAGTACGGTGAATACGTGATGGGTTCCTCGCCAAAGCGCGCCTTGTAGCGCGTTGCATAGCTGGCGAAGCCGGGCATCTTGTCCTTCGGCAAACCGCCCATGTAGACGATCGCACCTTCCGCTGCGCTGCCGCCGATCTTGAGGAAGGTAGGCGAGCGCGACATTTCCCCGGTCACGAACGCCGCCTTGATGCCGAGCTGGCGCATCTTGCGAATCATCGGCGACGATTGCGCGTCGCCGCCGCCGTAGAACACCGCGTCCGGACCGAGGCCCTTGATATTCGTGAGGATTGCAGAGAAGTCGAGCGCCTTGTCGTTCGTGTAGTCACGCTTGATCACCGTGCCGCCGGCCGCCTCGACCGCCTTCGCGAATTCGTCTGCGATGCCCTGACCGTACGCCGTGCGGTCGTCGATGATCGCAATGCGCTTGAAGTGCAGCGACTTGACGACATAGGCGCCCACGATGCGGCCGGCCTGTGCGTCGCTCGTCAACAGACGATACGTCGTCTTGTAGCCGCGAGCCGTGTAGACCGGGGACGTTGCCATCGAAATCTGCGGCAGTCCGGCGCGATTGTACAGATCCGAGGCGGGAATGCTGGTGCCCGAGTTGAAGTGGCCGATGATTCCGCGTACGCCGTTGTCGATCAGGCGCTGCGCAACCACGGTACCCGTGTGCGGGTCGGCCTGGTCGTCCTGCGAATCGAGTTCGAACGATACCGGCTTGCCGCCGATCGTGGGGCGCGTGGCGTTGAAATCGTTGATGGCCAGCAGCACGCCTTTTTGCATGTCCGTGCCATAGTTCGACTGCGCGCCCGTGAGCGGCGCTGCAAAACCAATCTTGACGACATCGGCGGCGTGGGCGGCGGCGCATGAGCATGCCCCGGCGACTACGAGCGCGGAGCGCATTACCTTCAGTTTCACTTTTCACTTCCCCTCAGGTGCATGTTGGGCGATGCCGGACGCTCGGTGCTTCGGTGCCGGCGAGTGGTTTTCGCGTCGCCGCGTAACGTGGCGGGATCGGCCAATGCAGTCTAGGTAGCGAAAATGTGCGCGTCTTGGTCGTTTGGGGTGCGCGTCATGACGATTTCTGCACAGCATGCGGAAAGTGTAGAGGACTACCAGGGTGCGCACCGGTAGCGGCGGCGGGCAGAAGTCGTTATTTGAATTCATTGTCGGCGGGCAAGCCCCGGCCGACGTTCTCCGGCGTCTCGCTGAAAACGAGGCGGACAGTCGACCCCGGGCCATCCCGGCTCTCGATCTGAAATTGCGCGCCAATCATTCGCGCGCGCTCGCGCATGCCTTGCAGACCATAAGAATTGCCACGGACCGCTTTCGTGACGTCGAAGCCGCATCCGTCATCATGAACTTCGAGCTCGAAATGGTTGTGAACGCAACGGAGGACTACCTCCGAGTGCGAGGCATGAGCGTGCCGGCTAACGTTGGTGAGCGCCTCCTGGGCGATGCGGAAAACAGCTGTCGCGCGATCGTCGCTCAACGCGGGCTCGCGGCCTTCGAGCCGGAAACTGCAAGCTGTCGCGTTATGGTGCGTGAAGTCCTGGACGAGCCATTCGAGCGCGGAAAGCAGTCCGAAGTTCAGGGCGGCCGGGCGCAGGTGACTCGCGACGTTACGGACGATGTCGATGGTGCGTTCGGCCAGATGGCCGATGTCCGCCACCTTCTGCTTCCAGTCGGCGCCCTGGCTCAGAGCGAGCTTCAGCAAGGACACGTTGATCTTGATTGCGGTGAGCAACTGGCCCAGTTCGTCGTGGATCGTCATGGCGATCTGCCGCCGCTCCTCTTCGCGGATCGACTCCTGATGGGATGAGAGTTGCCGCAACTGTTCGCGCGAATGGCGAAGAAGCTGCTCGGTCCGCGTGCGTTCGCGCACTTCCTCCGCGAGTTGATCGCGATGACGTGTGAGCACTTCCATCGCCTGCTTGCGGTCGGTAATGTCGGTCAGTTGCCCTTCGAGGTATCGTGGCCCTGCGCCGTCGTAGCGTATCCCGCGGGCATTGAGTTGGCACCAGACCGCGCTGCCGTCGGCGCGAGTCAGCTGGATTTCCAGTCCCGCGATCTTTCCCGTGAGTGGGAGCATCGAGAACAGGTGAGCAGTCGTCGCGGCGGAGAAAGGCGGGCGTAGAACACAAACGGCGGGCACCTCATGCGCAAGCGCCGCCTTCATGCTCTCGATGTCGCGATAGCCGAGCAGTTGGACCATCGCGGGATTCGCTTCGCAGAGCTTGCCGTTTCGATCGAGCACGAAGAATCCTTCCAGCGAGTGCTCGATGATGCTGCGGTACTTGCGCTCGCTCTCCCTGAGCGACGCCGTGGACTCGCGCAGCCGGTCGGCCATGACGTTGACGCGCGAGGCGAGCCGGCCGAGTTCGACGCTGGATTCGATCGCGCATCGGCTGTCGAGATCGCCGGAGGCGATGCGATCGACCATGTCCTCGAGGCGTCGAATGGGTTCTCGTACCAGATGCTTTGTTAGCAGGAACGTCGTGAGGTAGAGCACCGCGAGCACGAGCGCCAGGGTCGCGAGCACGGCGGCACGCGCGGTCTCGAACCCTCGTTCGGCAAGCGCTTTCGTCAATACCACGCTGACCTCGCCGATCTTTTCTGCAGGAACGTCGCCGGGAGGCGCGAATTCAATGGGGCGCACGCGCACGACCTGCCGGTCCGGGGCAGGCATCGGCGCGTTGCGCGCATCCGCGAGCACGCCATAATTCGTCGCGGTGACGGTGAGGCGAACCACCTCCGGGTTCGGTTGCAGGGCGTTCAGCTGGCGCGCGATCGCGTCGCGATCGACGTTCCATAGCGGTTGTGCGAGCGATTGACCCAGGAGGTCGGCAATGCGGTTCGCGCGTTCATCGAGTTCGGCGATCCGGCTTTCGCGCGCATGCTCGAGCAGGACGAAGGCTGACGTCCCCGCGACCAGCGTACACAGCACCAGCAGCGAAAGTATGAGTTGCGCATGCAGGCTGCGCGGGAAGCGTTGCCGTGGACGTGATGGCCACCGTGCCAGCCCCATCACGCGGCCTTCGAAGCAGAATTGAGCAGGGCATCGAGATCGAAGGTGTACGCGCCTGCGCGGTGGCTCAGAACACGCGAAAAGCCGCTGAAGTCGAGGGAAGCGCGGTCTTGAAAGGTCATTTCGTAGTAACGCTCGGCGTTGGCGCCATGGAGGACCTTCAGGTAGTCGAGCCGCTGACGCGGTCCGCCCACTTGCGCGAAATCCGCGCCGTGATGGTAGTCGTGGATCAGCACCATGGCGCATGCGCCGATGAACTGATCGCCCGCCACGATTGCGGCCAGCTCGCCGCGAATCACCGACGCAACAGCTTCGGACAGCGCGCCGACGCCCCCAATGGTGGTGGAGAGATGCCGCTCCCGTACCGCGCTCAACGCGCCAAGCGTCATCGAATCGTTGGCACCCCAGATGATGTTGGCATCCGGATAGCGTGACAGGAGCACACGTGCCTTGTCGCGGCCGTCGGCAAAACTCCAGTCGCCGTAGACGAGCTGGTCGATATGGTCCTCCGGCCGGCGCGCGAGCGCGGCCTGCGCCCCGGCGGCGCGCTCCGCCGAAACCGGTGTGGCAGGGTCGCCGGTAATGCCGATCACGCTGGCCGGTGTGCTGCCGTTCACTCGCATCAGGTAATCCATGAGCCGGAAAGTCCCGCGCTCTGCGTTGGCGGTGATGGTGCCGATCCAGTTTGCGATCCGGCCGCGTTCGTTGCCCGTTCGCGCCCGCTGGGCTTCGGTCAGATCGTTGTGGATCAGCAGGATCCTGGCCGGGGAGCGCGCCAGCGTCTGCAGCATCTGGGGCGCCGCCAGTTTTTCGTTGACGATGACCACGTAGTCCGGTGCCTCTGACCGGGCCGCGACGGATTCGGCCTGGCGGAGCATCAGGAGATGATCGCGTTCGGCATACAGCACTTCGAGTTCCATGCCGAAACGCTTCGCCGTCGCCGCCATGAAGCGCGAGACGAGTTGCCAGTGCCGGCCGGTATCGTGTTCCACGCTTTCCCCCGGATTCAGGAACACGACTCGCGCCGGCGCGCGGCCGACCGGTAACGCAAGACTCGCCCGGGTCGTCGCAAGACTCGCGCCGATGCCAATGCATCGCGCGATCATCTGTCTTCTGTTCATACGAAATCAGCGTAAGCCACGCGGGGCGCTCTTTGGAACCGAAGGGTCAGTCGACAAGGCGACGGTGCAATGAGTATGGACGGGGCAATGTGTCGGGGCCGGTGCGAAGCCCCATACCTGTCCGTGCCTTAATGATTCGGCAGCATAGCGCGACGGAATCGTGCCGACAATCCGATGAACTGCGGGCTGAACCCAGCGCTGCAATTCAAGGGCGCAATCCACGGCGCGGCGGCCGATGTTCAGGATTTCCTGACGCGCGATTCAGGATTGCCCTTTCTCGTTTGCAGTCGAAGACGACTGCCAGCGGTCATTGGGCAGGTTCATGATGAAGCGGGTGTCAATCCGAAGCTGCAGAGGCAACGTGCAATGATTTCCGGGGTGGTGGGCCGCAACACGTGCGTTCAGGACGTCAACACGATCTGCATGCGCCTGTTCGACACATGGTGCGAGTCGCGCAATCTCACACCGCTGGCTTACCTGATGCACTGCTGGCCGCTATCGGACTGCCGCCCGCACACGATACGGCGTTTGCAGGAAACGATGAAGGATCTGCGCCGCAACCACGCGGACAAGCTCGATCCGTACGCGTTGTCGGTGCTCGGCGAACTCGCCAGCCATCTCGACGAATTGATCGACCGTGCGCAAACCACCGCGAGTCATTCGTTCGCTGATTCGCTGCCACGCTGGAGCGTGGGAGGGGAAGGCTAACGGGGCGAGCAAGTCCGCTGATAAACGTTGCCGAAGGGCCATGGCTTCGGCAGCAAGCAAAAACAATGGAACCAGGGCCGGAGCGACTGTGGACATGACGACTACCAGCGGGGCTTGTACGTGGTGCAGCGCGCGCAAAGGCATCCAGCGTGAGGGGTGGATGGGGGAGCGCGCGAAACGGAACGTTCCTGGGGGCGCGTCGCCATGAGCGCCCAGCCTGGGTTGCGCATCGCCACGGCGATGCCCGGCACGATCCTGGTGGCGGCCGGCACGCCGAACGAGACCAGCCTGATCGCGGATCACTTCGTATGGGAGGGGTTCCGGACGCTCGCCGCGAGCGACGGCCTCGATGTGCTGGAACGCGCGCGCCTTTCGCAGCCGGACTTGATTCTGCTCGATGGCGAGGCCACCCGTGTGGACGGCCTCGCCACCTGTCTGCGCCTCAGACTGGACGAGCGCACACGCGATATTCCGGTCTTGCTCATGATGCCGGCGTGCAGCCATCGCGACCTCTCCGATGCGTTCAGGGCCGGCGCAGCCGACCACGTGTCGAAGCCTGTACGCGTCGAGGAACTGATGGCCAGGGTGCGCGCGCACGTCGCGTTGCGCACCGCTCAGCAGCGGATCGCCACGCAGCAGCGCGAACTGTTCGAAGCCGCCGGGAATCAGCGTCGAATGCAGGCGGCTTTCGCGCATGTGCGCGAGGAGCTCACGCAGCGCGTCGCGCGATGTGCCTCCGAACTCGCCCGCGTGAAGGTGGAACTGGCCGCCCAGGTCGCCGCGCGGCGCGATCTCGAAGGCCGCCTGAGCGCGTGCGAAACGAGGTTTCGCGCGATTGTCGAATCAGGTCCGGTTGCGATGGGCATTACGTCGATGCCGGACGGCAAACTTCTCTATGCCAACGCGCGGTTTCGCGAACTGTTTCGTCTCGAGGAGGCGGCGTGCGCTAACGTCGAGATTGCCGATTTTTACGTCGATCCGGCCGAGCGCGAGCGGCTGGTGCGCTGTCTTGCCGCTCAAGGCAGCTTCGACGATGCGGAGGTCGAACTGTGCCGGCCCGACGGGACGCAGTTCTGGGCCATGGCGACGGCGAGGGTGTCGACGTATGAGAGCGCGCCCGCCATTTACGTTGGGCTGCACGACATATCGGGGCGCAAGCGCGTCGAGGAAGAACTCGTTCGCTCGCGCGAGCAGCAGCGCGAACTGTCGGCCTATCTGGAAGGAATTCGCGAAGACGAGCGCAAGCGAAGCGCGCTGGAGATACAGGACGAACTGGGCCAGTTGCTCACCGTGCTGAAGATGGATGTCTCGCTGCTGAGGATGCGGCTCACCGACGATCCCGAGGCGATCGGGCGGGCAGACGACATGCGTGAACTGGTCGAAGGCACGATCTGGATGGTCCGCAACGTCGCCAGCCACCTGCGGCCCGCCGCGCTCAACTTTGGCCTCGTTTCGGCGCTCGAGTGGCTGACCGGTCAATGGAGCCGGCGCCACGCCATCCCGTGCGAGTTGCACATCGAAGCCCGCGAGCCCGCCTTGACGGACGCGCAGACGACGGCCCTCTTTCGTATCGTCGAGGCCGCGTTGACGAACGTCGCGCGCCACGCGGCGGCTACGCGCGTGCGCGTCATGCTCACCGCGGGGCCGGGCTCGCTCGATCTGCTCGTTCGCGATGACGGCCGCGGATTCGACGTGGCAGCCGCGCATGGAAAATACGCGTACGGCCTGCTTGGCATGGCCGAGCGCGCAAGGTTGATTGGTGGTACGTTGATCATCGAAAGCCGGGCCGGCAAGGAAGCCGCAACGGGCACCCTGATTTCGATCCATGTTCCGCTAGAAGGCAGTTCCAGCCCATGATCAGAATACTCATCGCCGATGACCATGCCATCGTGCGTGGCGGACTCAAGCAGATCCTCGCGACGACGGCCGACATCGCCGTGACGGCGGAAGCGGGGCAGGGTTCGGAAGTGATCGAAAAGCTGAGAAGCTGCGACTTCGATCTCTTGCTGCTGGACATGACGATGCCGGGCATCAGCGGCGTCGATCTCATCCGCCGCGTGCGCGCCGAGCAGCCTGCGTTGCCGGTGCTCGTGCTCAGCATCCACAACGAGGCGCAGGTCGCGTCCCGTGCGCTGCGCGCCGGCGCCACGGGGTATGTGACGAAGGACAGCGACCCGGACGTGCTCCTCGCCGCGATCCGCAAACTCGCGGACGGTGGCCGCTTTATCGACCCCAAACTTGTGGACGCGATGGTGTTCGAGAAGCATTCGGGCGATGTGCCGCCGCACGAGGTCCTCTCGGACCGCGAGTTCCAGGTGCTGCAGATGCTGGCGGCGGGCAGGAGCATCAACGACATCGCCGATACGTGCGCGCTCAGCGCCAAGACGATCAGCACGCACAAGATGCGGTTGATGCAAAAGCTCGGGCTCACCAACAACGCCGAGGTGATCCGCTACGCGATTCGCCATGGTCTGATCAGCGAATAGACGCGAGCCACGCGCGGCCGGAAGGAAATCCTGACAAACGAACCAGCCATTCCCGAAGGATCTATCTACCCGTCCCGATGGCGGCCGGTTTTACGGCTGCCTACGATGCTTTCGGGCGGAGTGTGGGGGAAAGGCGATGGCAGTGCGGCAGTCGTTGGGGGCAGCGGTCGTGAAGTGGCTGTGCCCCACCAGCAGGCAGACGGCGCGGGTGGTGACGGTGCATCGTTCTCCATCGGGACGGATCGTCAGCGTGTACGTCGAGGCGCAGACGGCGGACGGGCCGCGTGCGCTCTTTTTCTTCCGCCATGCCGATCGCGGCTGGCAGGTGTTTCCGCCCGAGACCATGCGTCCTTCGATGGGGTTGGGGCGCGTAGCGGCCTGAACTGAGCGGCAGGCATTGCGTCATGCCTGCCCGATGGAGAAATGGCGGACACGTCGCGTTCACGGGTGCGGCGGCCGCGTGGGAGATTGCGCATGGACGATATTGCGCCGGAGGATGGCTTGTCCCAGTACGAGACGAATCTGCGTCAATGGATGAGCCGGTGGTACGACCACGCCGTGGCCGAGGGACTCGTGCGTCCGCCGTTTTTGCTCGACGACGCCAAGGCCGAGCGGCTCGAAGGCTATTTCGCCGCAGGATTGACACCCTCGGAAGGCGCGCAGGCTTTTTTCGGCCGCGCGCATTGATGCTTGCCTCGGCGCCCAAACGTCGGTCGCAGACCGGCACTTCCAGGCACGCCTAGAATACCAATCCGAAGAGCCGTTTGATCAGATCTTCCAGCGACATCATCGTCAGTGCCAGCGGCAGGATCGGTATGAGCACCGCGGCCGCGAGGCGAATGACCGCATCCCTGGTAATCGGTGCGATGCGCATGGTTCGCACCACGTCGAAACTGTTGGCCAGATCGGCAAGCGACTGAATATCGCCGCTCCCCACCAACGGCTCGCCGTCAGGCGAGCCGCCCCGCAGCCACTTGGTGTCGAATTCCCGCACGTATCGTTCGGCCAGCATGCCATATTCGCTCAGGCCGGTCCGCTTCGCCTGGGCCAACTGCGGCGCGAAAACCAGTAACGGACCAAAGACGAGGCACAGCAGGAAGACAACCATTGCCCCCGTCTCGGCCTTGAACTCCGTGAGTGCCGCACCTGCGAAGAAAATCCGGTTGGCGAACTGGGCGGCGAGCATGGCGCCGTGCGCGGCGAGGAGTGTCATGAACGCATAGACAGTATTGGAAAGGAATCCGAGACCGCCGACGCGATCGGGATGCGTGGGAAGGAGGCTCAGTTCGATCCGCGACACCTGCCAAAGCAGCCGCGTCCAGATGAACAGCCGGAAGTACCAACGGATCAACAGGAACTGGAATATTGGCACACTGATAAAGGCGTACCACAATCCCGCGTGCGAAAGAGTCAAGCCGCCGGAGGACGGTATCGCATACCAGGTCGACGTCGTTTGCAGTGCCATGTATTGGCGCCAGACAACGAGAACGCCCACGCCGTACACGAGAGCGATCATGATCAGCTCAGCGGCTACCGAATTGCGCAAGCGGAATGCCGATCGGACGGCTTCGTCGAACCGCGTCACGGACGCTTCCGGGATGATCTTCCGGTCGAGAAATGCCCGCGCGATCGGACGCAGGCGCCGATGCACGACCAGTTCGGCGATGATGAGCAGGGGCACCGCCACGAGGAAGCGGATGTGAACTTCCAGGTCCATCAGGAATGGCACGGTCACCTGGCTGCCCAGCAAGTGTCCGTCGAGAGCAGCGAGCGCGAGGAGGGGCAGCCACGCCACGAGCGAGATGACGATCACCCGCTGGCGTACCAGATCGAGCGCATCGTCGGCCATGTGCGTGCGGCGCAGAAGCTGGAAGAGCGGGCCGCCTAGCACCAGTGAGAAGTTTTGTGTGTCCTGCAGAATTTCTTCGGCAGTCGGGGCCGGGCGGATTCTGTGCTCCGGTCCGATATGTAGGTAGCGGTTCATGATTTGGCGTGCCTCCCCCTCTTGATCGATTCCGTGGCCACGGCGGCGCAGGGGACCGCATTCGATGCGGATTGCGCGAGTCGTTCACGCATGCCGTTTGACGCACGACTGCCGGGCCAGTGGGCAGCCTCGGCCCAGGTCTCATCGTAAGAGGGGGGGAGATCCCACCTTTTGATCCATGTCATGGTTGCGCGATCCTGGCTCATGCGTGCTGGACGCACTCCAGTTCATTGCTCAACACGGCCAATGAAAACGCAAATGATATGGAAATTGAACGCGTTCGAGTTTCTATTGGCTCTCATGGCTCTCGAACGCGGCTGTGCGCGCCCAGGGGACCTCGAAAAAAGCGGCGCCGTGGCGACCCCGTGCCGGCTGATGCCGTGCACGAGTCGCCTCGACCTGGTCGGCTTCCTGGCCCCGGGCATGAGCAGTCCCTGGGCGAGCGGCCGGTAGCGATACTATTCAGCGCAGTCAGAATGGGAGCATCCCGGTTGCGCCCTCGTTCCTGCTTTCTGATTCGGACTCCTTGACTGGATGGAACCGGAAGGAATCGAACAGATCGCCGATCGCAGGCGCATTCGTGGGCACGTATGGACTGGAGGTAAGTGACTGCCCCAAGGCTCGCGAGGCGTGCTACCTGACGCGATGGCCTCGGCTAACGCATACTCAAGCCGTGGTCATCGGGTCGTGTGGCTTTTCACGACGTCATCCGCTGGATTTCCCGCCTTGCGCGAACGCCCGAATGCGCTCGGCCAGTGCGGGTATTCCGGCATTACGGGCCACGTAGTGGGAAAGCTGGCGGGTCGCCAGATCCACGGTCACCTGATCGTCGGGCGCCTTGGTATAGGGGCCGTCGACTGCGGCGTGATATTCGATCCGCAACTGGGTTGCGTCCGCCACGATGCGCAAATAGCCGTAATTCCGGTCGTCGTAGTTTTCGATGACAACGGCATCGGTGTTCTCCGTTGCGGCCTGGAGCAGTTGCGGCGCGCGAAGCGGCGGTTGCCCGTTGGTGGTCAGTCGCTGCACACCGTGCCCGCCGTTGCCGCACACGATGTATGGGATGTGGGTGCCGTCCGGCCGTGTGCGCGTAAAGCGCTGGTAGTTGTGCGCGTGACCCGCAAGATCGACGTGAGGCCATACGCCGACCTCGTTGCAGATTGCATCGATCTGCCGCTGCATTTCGATACTCCAGCCATGACGTCCGCGCGCAACATACGGCGGGTGATGATGCGCGAACAGCAATGCGCCCTTGTAGCCTTCCTTCTTCACCCGCATCAGCGCGGCCTTGAGAAATTTCAGCTGACTGTTGCCGATGTCCCTATCGGCAATCACGCCAGGATCTTCGAGCGTATTGCTGTACAACGCGATGATGCGCACGAACGGAGCTTCGAATGTAAAGAAAACGCCCGGCTGAATCTGCGCAGTACGTGAAAGATGGCCCGCGTCGGGCGAGACCTCAAAGCAGTCTGAACAGAAGTTGCGCAGGAAAGCTTGCAGACTCTTTTCATGCTGTAGAGGCGAGATCATTCCATCATGATTGCCGGCTACTGCGAGGATCGGCGCATGATAGTCGCGATAAGGTTCGTAAAACTGATCGTAGTAGTACTGCGCTTCGCCGAAACTGTAGACGATGTCGCCGAGCAGAAAGTTGAATTGCGGGACTTCGGCAGGATCGGTTTCGTCGAAGTCGCTGACCATCTTTTCTGAGACTTCATTCTGCGTTTGCGGGCCTCTCGTATTGCCGCAATCGCCCGTGGAGTGAAATACGATTTGTCCATTCGCATTGATCTTGTCGAGAACGTTCCGATCGTTGTTGATCACGTCCGCGAGTGTCAGACGGGGCTCGACACCCCCGCGCGGCGCGGGAAATGGAAGCGCCTTGAGTTTGTGCTCCCGGTTGAGTTCATCGATCATCCGGTAAGCGGCCGCATCGGATGCGTGTCTGACGACGAAGGTTTGCGGATCGGGCGTGGGCTGCGGCTGCGAGAATACTGGGGCAGAGAGAACGCGTTTGTTCGCGTTGCTGGCTGACGTTCGAACTGATTGCTTCTTTGCCATGTTCTGTTTCCTCCATCGCGGTTAACAATCCGGGACAGCGTTTCAACATCGATATGGCCTGCTGAATGCGTCATGCATGGTTCCTTGCCGAATGCTTCCCGTGAGACGATGGCTCGCCGTGTAGGTTCAGTCGTCCATGGCTTCGCGCAGACCCAGCGGCCTGCGAAACGACAAGCAAAAAATCCGGGGCGACATTACACCGCACTCTCGGTTCTATCCCTCCATCGTCCACGCCCCGTGTCGGTTTCCCGGGCGTCTGGCTGGATTTTCGGCCGCTGCGGCGAGGGGGCCATCGATGTCGCAGCGGCAATTCTCTCGCAATCGATATAAGATGCATTCGAAATGAATATATTGGCGTGAGCGACCATGAACGTCTTTCGAATCGAAGAACCCAGCCGGCAGGCTCGCGGCGGTTTCGCGCTGTGGGCGCTCGGCTTCCGGCCGTTCTATCTCGGCGGAGCGCTCTTTGGTGCCGCAGCGCTGCTGGCCTGGATGGCAGCGTGGTCCGGCCACCCGTTGCCGGGTATTCGTTCGTATCTGCCGGGCATGTTCTGGCACGCGCACGAGATGATCTTCGGCTTTGGCGCCGCGATCGTCGCCGGTTTTTTGCTGACAGCCGTGCGCGCCTGGACCTCGGTGACGCCCGCGCAGGGCAAGTCCCTTGCCGCGTTGTGGCTGCTGTGGCTCGCGGGGCGCGTCGCGGTTGCCTACGCACCGCCCGCCATCGCCGCCGTGGTGGACAGCCTCTTTCTGCCGGCGTGTGCGCTCGTGCTGCTGCGCGTGCTGGTTCACGCGAAGAACAGCCACAACATTTTCCTGCCGGTTGCGCTCGGCATGCTGGCCGCGCTGAACGTGGCGTTCCAGCTTTCGATGCTGGCCCTGCGCGCGGACTGGGCGCTGCATAGTGCCTGGCTCGCCGTGGGCATGCTGGTGCTCTTCATCACGATTATCGGCGGACGCATCATTCCATCGTTCACGGCCAACGCCGTGCCCGGTCATACTGCGCGGCGCTGGAAAGCGGTCGAGCGCCTGGTGATGCCGCTCAGCCTCTTCGCGTTCGTGTTCGATGCCGCGTTCGGATCCGGCGTCCTCGTCGCGGTCGTTGCGGGCGCAGCGGCGTGCGTGCAAGGCGCGCGCATTTGGGGCTGGCGTTCGTGGCGTGTCGGCAACCGGCCGATCCTTGCCATCCTGCACGTCGCCTACGCATGGATACCCGTGGGGTTCGCGCTGCTGGCGCTCTCCGCGCTGGGCTTCGTTGCGCACACAATCGCTATTCACGCCTTCACGGTGGGGGCGATCGGTTGCGCGATCATGGCGATGATCACGCGCACGGCGCGCGGACACACAGGCCGCAAACTGGTGGCAGGCTATGTCGACGTCGCATGCTATGCGCTGCTCGTACTCGCCGCGCTGATTCGCGTGCTCGGGCCGTGGGTCGCGCCGCAATGGCTCGCGTTCTGGATCGAAGCCTCGGCAGCCTGCTGGGTCGTTGCATTTGCGGCGTATTGCTGCCGCTACGCCAGTTGGCTCATCGCAGCGCGCGTGGATGGAAAGGAGGGCTGACTTTGAGGTTCTGGGCGCGCAGAGCTTGCACGCGGCGTATCGCGCGAGTATGTTGATCGGCTTGGGCTCCATGCGCGCTGCGCTTCGGCCCGCCGATGAAGGAGTGTGCGATGCATCGCTCTGTTCAGATCGCAGGCGCGGCCTGCCTCGTCTTCGCAACCGCCTCGCAGGCTCAGACCTCGGCAGCGCCGCCCTCGGCGTCCGCTTCCTCTCAGTCCTCGGCTGGCGTGCCAGAACGCATGCCTCACGACATTCCTTACGGTCCGCCTGTCGCTCTCGATGTCGCGAAACATCTGCTTGCGCTCGCGGAAGCCGAGGCGCGCAGGCGCGACTGGAAAATGAACATTGCCGTGGTCGACCCGCATGGCGATCTCGTTGCGTTCGAGCGCATGGATGGTGCGCAATATGCATCGGTCGAGGTTTCGCAGCGCAAGGCGCGCACGTCCGCGCGCTTTCGGCGTGAGACGCGCGAGTTCTATACCCAGTTCGAAAGCGGCCACGCCTACGTTGCCACGCTCGACCCAGATCTCGTGGCATCTCCGGGCGGCTTTCCGCTAATCGAGGACGGCAAGGTCATCGGTGCGATCGGTTGCGGTGGCGGCACGGGTGATCAGGATGCCGTAGTATGCAAGGCCGCCGCTTCCGCCGTAAAGTGAAGGCGCGAGGCCAGCTCGCGAGCGGACTCGCTGCAAAGCGCTTTCGTCATCCGCGATGAGTCGAAACGTTGGGTGCAGACGGCCTACGACAACACCGGCCTGAAGAAACTCCGCTCATAGCTCACGATGCAGCGTGTCTGTGCCGCGTAATGAAACGCTGCCTGGCATTCGCTGTCCTTCATGGAGTCCACACGGTACGTTTCATAGGCCGCGAAGCTCGGGAACGAAAACAGCGCAAGCGCGATGTTGTTGGCGCCTTCGGAAGGCAGGAAGTAGCCGTGGTGCTTGCCACCGAACTTTTCCACTAGCGGAATCCACATCCTCGCGTAGGTTTCGAATTCTTCGAGCCGGTACGGATCGATCACGTAACGCAGGTAGCAGGTAATCATGGTTTTTTCTTCGAGTTGTTCAAAAAAACGTCCTTTACGGTGTTGCCGCGTCGCGGCGCGAGCCGGGCGGTGCTCAAGCTTGCGCCATTTCCAGAAGCTTCGCCACCGTATTCATGTTGCGCGCCGTTCCCGCTTTGGCTGCAGCAATCCTGAGCCTGGACTGCCCAATGCCGTCTTTGTAATGCACATAGATCTCACGGACACCTAAAGCGATTTCCTCGGCCTTCTGGCCGCTCACCTGTTCGAGCGCGTCGACGGGCGGTGGCGCATCCAGGAAGATGGCGACGGTGCGATCGGGCGCGGCATCGGGAAACGGATTCGCACGTAGCACGGCAGCCAGTTCCGAAACCGAACGCACTACCGCGCCAATCGGCTTGCGCGCATATGCCTCCAGACGCTGCTCGAGCTTCTTTTTTACTGCGGCCTCTGCAAGGCCGCTCTCGAACATCACGTTGCCGCTAGCGATGTAGGTGCGTACGTGTGCGAAACCGAGCGCTTCACACATGGCGCGCAGTTCTGCCATGGGGAGTTTGCCGGTTCCACCGACGTTCACTGCGCGCAGAAGGGCGATATAAACAGGCATCGGAGTCAGAACGAAGTGGCGATAGCGCACAGCAGACCACGCGCGCTCGAATGTGCAATTGGAATCCTGTGCGCTTGCCAAGCCAGATTACGTGTGGGTAGAAACGTCGTGATGCTGGGCGCTGCTTCGCTGGAGCGAGGCGAGTGAGTCGGGGCGCCGCAAGTCCGTTCCGCCGAGCCCGTTGTTTGCCGCCACGGCAGCTCGCCTTCGCGCGTTGATCGTCATGAAGGACGCCATCAGCACCATGAAGGCGATGAGCAGCAAGGCACTGTTGAGGAGCACGTGAGCATAGCCGAGCTGCCCCACGTCGATGAACGGATACGGGTAGAAGTCCGTCTCGCTGCCGCGCCAGAACGTAACGGCGAGATAGCCGAGGGGATAGGCGAGCCACGCGGGAAGTTCGCGAGCGGTGATGGCGAAGCGCGGCACGAATAGCAGCCAGTACGCCGCACACAGCAGCGGGATGAGGCTGTGCAGACTTTCGTTGAGCAAGGCGCGATACCCATGCGGTGTCCAGAGATGCCGCAGCAGCAGATTGTAAGCAATGCCAACGAAAACGATATACACCGTGACTGCACTGACTGTTGCCGGTGCGCTCAGGAATCGGCCCGGCCACGCGCGCACGCGCAGCGCAACGCAGGTGAACGTGAGCGCGACGAGGAGCACCGTGAGGTTGGTGAGGTACGCGGTGAGCCGGCCGATCGCCTCGAACGTATCGAAGCCGCGCAGCGCCATGCGGTGGATCGTCAGGTCGGTTTGCGCGGCGAGCGCACACCAGGCAAGCAGTGCAATCGCGCCCGCCATGGCGGTGGCATACGGGCTTTGCCGCAGCGCCGTCATCGTGAGGGGCGCGGCAGCTGCGGTTGCGGGCAGAGGGTGTTCGGACATTCGGCGATGGTAGCGCACAACGGGTTTGCGCGCCGGTGCCTTCCTGCCCGGCGGCAGGCGGGTTCTCGCCGCCAGCGCGTCCGGCCGCCGAAACGAGATGGAGCCGCGCGCAGCCATGGAGGTCGACCGGCAGCACAGCGCGCAGCGTGGGCGCTTCGTTCGCTACGCCTATCACGTCCGTGCGCCTATGAATCGGGCCTGATGCAGAGGCGTGAAGAAAACAGTTGCGCGACTTAGGGGAAACCCCTATAATCCGTTTTGTCTCCTCCATGTCTCCGATATGGATTCAGCCCGCCCTCTCTGGCGGGCTTTTTCTTTTCCACGCGTCATTCGCGCGAACTGGCCGCAATTCCGACTGGTCATTCCTTGAAGAACACGACGTCGCATTTGCGCGTGGTCGTGCGCGAGCCGCTGCCGGTAGTTGCGTCGAATTGAGCGCTGACCTCGTAGGTATACGGCGTCTGCCTGTCGGCCCGACCCGGCGGCGAACTCGTCAAACCTTGGGCGACGAGCGTGGCCGATCCGTCGGGTTCGAGCTTGCCGTCCAGCGTGAGCCAGCCGGCGGCGTCCCTCTTGCCATGTTCGCCGTGCAGGACGTTTTCCTGGATCTCGGCGGGAAACTGGTACCGGTAGCCGGAAGCCCCGCCGGCAACTTTGGGGCACGTGAGCGTCACGTTCCAGTCGCCGTCGAAAGTCCCCGCTGCGTGCGCTATCGGCGTCCCTGCAAGGCTCACGCAGAGAGCGACGCCCTGCGCGATCAACGTTAATTTGCCTGCCCCCATCACCGCTCCTGTCATCGAGTCATCTGGCACCATTCGGGACGCAAGGCCCGTGCCGGTATGGACGCCGCCGCACAGACTGATTCGCTCTGGCAACGAGCGTGCCGTTCGACCCAGCGCGTGCCCGGCGACGGTTTTCCGTGCAACTAACTGTCAATCGCAGCCGGCGCCAGCGAGTCCGGTGTGGGCAGGGCAACCTGCTCGAGTCCCCAACGTTTATCAAAGCCCGCTGTCGGTCGGACGTCCGCCCGAGGGGCACGCGGCAACGCCTGTCCCTGATGGGGAACGGCGCTCATCCGTGCTCGCCGAGGTTACGGCGGAGCGCCGCGCAGCCCGCGTCCATGAGCGGCTCGACCATCCCGGTCCGTTCGTCCGGCTTGAAGTCGCTGATCCAGACCAGGCGGCAGCGGCCGCGTGCAGCGGGCACTTCGGGCACGACCTGCATGGTCGCGTGATGATGCTCGAAACGTCCGCCACCCACCGTATAGGCGATGCGCATGCGCGCGTCATCGACGCTGATCACGCGTTCCTCGATCACGTCGCCGTTGGCGAACCTGACCCATCGCACGTCGTTTTCCATGCGCGCATCGGTCAGTACGCCGGCAAACATTCGGGCAACGTTCGCGGGGTCGCGCAGCGCGGCCCAGACGTCTTCCGCAGCGGCTTCAATGGAGATGTCCCTGTAGATGGTCGCCATCGCACGTGTCTCCTGGTGTCGTTCGACGAGTGCATGTTGCGCGTCCGAGGCATGGCGCGCCTGGGAAATCTTGACGTCGTTTTCGGCCGATACCCGACGCTATGGCGGAACCGTTCCGGCGCCGCATCGGAAAGCGCGGCTGCGGGGTCCAGCGCTCAATGCGCGTGCCGATGGTGCACGTCGGGGTAATGCGCGTGGCTATGCGTGATCGGCGCGTGACGATGGGGGTGCGTGTGCGGTTCGGTGCCGTCCCAGGCGAAATCGTGCTCGTGCTGATGGTGCGCGTCGTGCCGATGCGCGTGCGTGTGTTCCAGCGGCTCGTGCGTGTGCGCGTGGTCATGTCGCTCGCGCACGTGCAGCCAGACGCCGAACGCCATCAGCGCGAGCGCGAGCCAGAAGGTGAGCGCGGGGCGCTCGGGCCATAGCAGCAGCGAAAGCGCCACGCCGAAGAGCGGCGCCACGGAAAAGTAGGCGCCGGTGCGCGCCGTGCCGAGATGGCGCAGCGCGACGACGAATAACACGAGACTCACGCCATAGCCCGCAAAACCCACGGCCATGGCGCCGCTGGCCACGTGCCACGCGGGCCAGTGCGCGCCCGCGGCGAGCGCGACACCGATGTTCACGGGACCGGCCACGAGCCCCTTGGTGCAGGCGATGACCATCGCGTCATTGGTCGAGACCTTGCGTGTGAGATTGTTGTCGATGGCCCAGCACAGGCACGCGCCGGCCACGAGCAGGGCGCCGGGTGCAACACCGGCATGCGCGCCGGGCCATGAAAGAAGCGCGCCGCCCGCCACGATCGCCCCCATGCCGAGCGCGATCTGCGCATCGAAGTTCTCGCGAAAGCAGAACCATGCAATGAGCGCCGTGAGCACGCCTTCGAGGTTGAGCAGCAGTGCGCTCGTGGCGGCGGGCGTGGTGCCGAGCCCGAGCATGAGCAGCGCGGGCGCCGCCACGCCGCCCGCGGCGATCGCGCCGGCAAGCCACGGCAGTTCGGCAATGCGCAAGGGGTTCTGCACGGGATGGTGCCCAGGGTCATGACTGGCTGAGGCGTCGTTGCGGCGCGCAGCGACGCGGCGCAGCAGCAGTACGATCGCCAGCCCTGAACCGCTGCCCAGATAGAACAGTCCGGCCAGCATGAATGGCGACACGCTGCCGAGCAGCGCCTTGGCGAGCGGCGTGGTGATGCCGAACAGGGCGGCGGCGAGCAACGCCGTGAAGATGGTGTGCCGGTGGGAGGTCATCGCAGATCCAGCGGAAACGACAAAAAAAGCGTAGAAGAAGCGCGGTTGGCGCGCAATGGTAGTCTGGATCTGACTTGAAGGCGTCATCACTTGCACCGGGGCGTGGCCGGGCAGCATCTGGGCCTGCCAGGACGGAAGCATCACAGACATCGTTGGTGTTGTGTTTACAACAGAAAGATTGCAGCCAGGACGACGATTTTTTCAGGAAATCCTGACTGGCCGTCTCATAGGTGGACGCATAGACTTGGGCTGCCGAACGACATTGTGAGAGGGCTCGTCAGGTCCGATATGTTGGACGCTTTCGTGCTGGTCGAAATCGGCGAGTATCCCCTTCGCGCGTCATGTCCACCCGCATGACGCGCATTTTCCATTTCGGATGTAGCTTTCTGAGCGCCCCGCGCGTTCTGCGCTTCAAATGCAGCCGGGCGGCGAGCAAAAGACACGCTGTCCGATGCAGGTGTGGTCGCGTAAGAGGTGACCGCGCTCCGCGGAGGACGTGACTTCGCGCGAATCGGTGCGAACGCTTGTCGAGGCGGCCAAAAGCCTTGGCCTTATCACTGGCTTGGTACACGTTGCCGGTATTTCTCGTTCCCAGGCCTCTATTTGTGGAAACACTGGCAACCGAAGCGGATTTGCCCGACCCCGAGGATACCGAGGCCATTTTCGCCTTCGCGCTGTCATTCAATGAATATGAGCGATACGGCTCATTCGAGAAATCCTCGGCTCTAGCAAAACGGAAGCCGCGACAAACGCTGGGGGAGTTGCGGGAACGGATTATCTTTGATTGCTCGTGCATCCGGGGATGTCGGAGGCGATAGCCAGGTTCAACTGAATGCCAGGGAAGTCAGATACAACCGCCGTCCATGCGGGCAGCCGCGCCGCCATTGCCGAGTCGCGGCTTCGCCCGTCCTTTTCCCGGTCACTCAGCGGTCAGTCGAGGCCGATAGCGCTCTCCGCGCGCGCTGAACGCTGAGTGTGATGGCCGCGGCTCACTGTAAAACCCGGCGTTGTTTTTCTAATGCGAACCTTTTCCGCCGTTTCCGCCGTTTCCGCCGTTTCCGCCGTTTCCGCCGTTCCCGCCGTTCCCGCCGTTTCCGCCGTTCCCGCCGTTCCCGCCGCCATGGCCGCCATTCGCCCCATTGCCGTGACCACTTTGACCCCCAGCGCCCTGGCCACCACTACCTTGGCCACCGTTTCCGTGGCCACTGCTGCCTGAGCTGCCGCTGCCCGAACTGCCGCTGCCCGAACTGCCGCTGGCTGAACCGTTGCTGCTCGAGCCGCCGTTTCCGTGGCCACTGCTGCCTGAACTGCCGCTGCCCGAACCGCCGCTGCCTGAACCGTTGCTGCTTGAGCCGCCGTTTCCGTGGCCACTGCTGCCTGAACTGCCGCTGCCCGAACCGCCGCTGCCTGAACCGTTGCTGCTTGAGCCGCCGTTTCCGTGGCCGCTGCTGCCCGAACCGCCGTTACCTGAAGCGCCGTTTCCATGGCCACTGTTGCCGCCGCTGGCCGACCCGCCGCTTGCTGAGCCGCCGCTTGCTGAGCCGCCGCTTGCTGAGCCGCCGCTTGCTGAACCTCCGCTTGCTGAGCCGCCGCTGGCCGACCCGCCGCTTGCTGAACCTCCGCTTGCTGAGCCGCCGCTTGCTGAACCTCCGCTTGCTGAGCCGCCGCTGGCCGACCCGCCGCTTGCTGAACCTCCGCTTGCTGAGCCGCCGCTTGCAGACCCGCCGCTTGCCGAACCGCCGCTTGCTGAGCCTCCGCTTGCTGAGCCTCCGCTTGCTGAGCCGCCGCTTGCCGACCCGCCGCTTGCTGAACCGCCGCTTGCTGAGCCTCCGCTTGCTGAGCCGCCGCTTGCCGACCCGCCGCTTGCTGAACCGCCGCTGCCCGAGCCGCCGCTTGCCGAACCGCCGCTGCCAGAACCATTGGTGGCTGAACCGCTACCGCCCGAACTACCGTTAACGGAACCGCCAGCCCCTTGTTGACTGCCTCCGGCGCCACTATTGCTCTGGCTGCCGCCACTACCCGTTCCATTGGTGCCCCGATCGCCGCTCCCGCCCTGGCTACCTCCACTTCCGGTTGCAGTGGCTCCCGTGCTCCCGCTCCCGGTACTTCCCGCAGCGATGCCCCCCGCGCCTGCGCCGCGTGTTCCAGTGCCGCCCAATCCATTGTGCGGAGTTCCTGGGCTAGCGACTGCGACGCCGGCCCCGCCACCGATTTCCGCATCACCGGCAGTCCCGCCTCCGGTCCCTGAACTTCCGGTGCCCGTGCCGGGGTTGGCTGCAAGGCCCGTCGCGACACCCGGATTTTCGGCACCGCCTGCCCCGAAGCTATTGCCCACGACCAGGCCCGCGCCGTCTGTCAAACCAGCGCCTTCCCCCGTAGCGGGTGCTCCGCTCGCAAGCGGCTGTACAACTCCAGCGAGAGTATTCGTTCCACTTGCAGGCGCTTCAACGCCACTCAGAAACGCTTGCTCAACGTCATTGGGTTGCGTATTCGGCGAGTGTCCGGCGACGGACGTATTCGCCATCACAACTGCTGCGTGAAGACTGACTGCCAGCATCGTCAGTACTTTCCACGGTCCCCGATCTCCATGCCCCGGAATAATGGTTTTCACTTTGCACTCCTGATTAGCTGGATCGTTGCACGACCCGTGCTCAATTGTCAGGCGGCATCCGTGATGCCTCGCCTTCAGCCGCCTTTCCCCTTTTGTGTGAGTCAAGTTATCTGGGACATCGGGCATCAACCGTTCGTTAACCAACGAAACGCCGAAAGCGAGGGGATATCCCCATGGACCGATTGCCTGCGCGCGATGTGAAGTCGGTACCTGGTGTGCCGGACAAAGGGTGCCCGTACTGGGGGGCGACCGATTTAAACAGGCATTGGCGACGCACTGACGCATACAAATTGCTTACAGTGTCGGATATAGTTGATGTATCAACTTGATTGACGGAGGGACGATGACGACCGAGCATCGATTTGTCGGGACGCTCGAAGCGCGATTGCTGGACGTGCTGGCGGATGGATCGCAACGAAGCGTCGCGCAGTTGGCCGCAGCCTCGGGTGTGGCTGGCCGGCGATTAGCATACGCGCTTAGGGAGCTAGTCTTGAGCGGCGACGTGCATGTCTCGCAGCGCGACAGTCGAAATGGCGAGTGCCATTTCAAGCGTGGCCTCGCTCCCGTTAAAGACCGAACACGACGCGCGCAACAGTCGACGGGCACTGCGAACAAGTCGCCCACGATGGACCCGGTCTCCGCGGCCTTTCACGCGATGGTGTCCCTGGGGCATCTGGTTCCAGCGTAACGGCATATGACACTCTAAAAAAAAGAAGTGAGATTACCTTTGTTGTCCTGAAGAAAAGCTGATCATGAACTGCAAGCCTAAAATCATTCACTGGGAGGACGTTGAACCTACACGTACCTTCCTGAAGTATTCAATTGCTGCCAGCGATCTGGGTCTCGGGCTGGACGAATGGCCCCTGTTCCTCGAAACGGCCATGGGCAGCGGCAAGCCATTCGAGCGCATGCAGCGACTGGAACACGGTACCTTGTACCGGCAGGGAAGAGATCTGGTCCTGCTCGTGTTTAACAGCAACATCATTAATCGCAAGGTCTGGTCATCGCCATGTCGTGAGAAAGCGTTGTCGATGGTTGTCTCTTAACGAAACCGGGTAAGTAGCCTTTATTTCATAAATTGATCTCACAACGCGCGTCGCGATGCCATGCGCGATGCGATAACGCGCTCAGCGGGTATCGGACAATCCGGTTTTCGTCATCCAGGCGCCCTTCGCTTGCGGAGATTCGGGCGGCGATACTGTCTCGGCAGGCTCGAATCACGCCGCCAACGCCACGCTCCCTGTATCAGCCCGGGCATGAGTGCGCGCCATGCGCAAAAGGAGGTCGTCGTGAAAGCGGTTATTCTCGCACTCACCGCCACATCGGCCATTGCTGCATCGCTCGCGGCGTTCGCCCAGTCGGACGCGCAGTCGCCCGTCACACGTGCGCAGGTGCGCGCCGAACTCCAGCAACTCGAGCAGGCTGGTTACAGACTCTCAGGCGAGGATCCCAGCTACCCGCAAGACATTCAGGCAGCAGAAGCGCGCGCCGCTGCCCGGAATGGCTCGACCGCGTACGGTGGCGTATTGAGCGGGTCATCGGCATCTGGCTCGTCTACTACGGGCTTGCCCTCTGCTCCCGCGAGTCAGGTATACGATTACTGAGCAGCCCGCTACGTCAGACGGGGTACATCCGGTTGTTGGCGGCCCCGTCGCTGACGCTGGCGATGTAATCAGCCATCGAGATGGCCCGTCAACTGTGTGAGGGCCCGCACACTTGCCATGGTCGATGCGGCCAGGCCCAGGGAAAGGCGCCCCTCCCCGACAACGCAGCAGCCCGCGCCGGGGTGGCCCAACCCACCATCGGCGCCAAAATGATGGGGACAGTGATACCGGGCTTTGTGAGCAGTTTGATTGCGTTGATGCAGCAAGAGCGCTAGCCAGGCTCCCCAGTTCAAAAGTCCAGTGCTTAATACCGGCGCAACTGCACGTGCCAGTCGCTGAAGCGTGCGTGCGCAATATTGATGGTTGGAACAGACTGAACGCCGGCCTATCCTGAAGAAGCGGATCGGGGCATGTCGTCGTTCCGATCGAACATTATCTGACATGCCTCGTGCTGCTATTGGCCTACCGGTGGCTGGCACGCGACCTTCCTTGCACGATCCATGCGCCCTTCAAGCGAGCCGGACTCACTGCCAATCCGCCGCTCGCGTCTTTAGGCGGCCAACCGGACCGGAGTCTGAGAGAGGCGCGCCCTCGCCGTAATCTGGAGACGCATCATGAACACTGAGGCCTACCAGTCCTGCATCGACGCATGCGATGCTTGCGCCGCCGCCTGTGACCGCTGTGCATCGGCGTGCCTCGCAGCCCCTGGCGTCGCAGCGATGACCAAGTGCATTCGACTCGATGCCGATTGCGCATCCCTGTGCCGATTCACGTCCGCTGCACTGGCTCGGCAGAGTCATCTCGCCCCCGAACTTTGTGCGCTGTGCGCGAGGATCTGCCACGAGTGTGCAGAGGAATGCGGCCGCCATGCGCCCGAGCACTGCGGCACGTGCAGCGATGCTTGCCGCGTATGCGCGGAAGCCTGCCGCGAGATTTGATGTTCACGTGTGCGTCTACGGCACGCCCCGGGACGGAAATCGGCGGCGGAGACCGGTTGCGCATGCGTCCGGAGCCAGGATCGGCGGCGCGCCAGGCTTGGTGTGCATAACTCGATGTTGCGACGATCGGCGCCGTTGGAATAGATGGGCAATCGAATAAGCCCAATGACGGCGTTTGGCGTGCGCCGTGCAAAAGCAGCACTTTCCCGCGTGCGTAAGTCCCGCCCGGCAACCGCTCAATGCCGCACGATTTCGGCCTGCTGGAACGTCGTAATGGGCGGGCACTCGCCTGAGGCTTTCGTGGATTGTTATGTGTGTCTCTGCGTACGCTTCCCGTGCGAGCGCGCACTGCTGAAGGACGCGGCACGTGCTTCGCCGAGAGCGATCATCGCGTCGGCGAGCTGTTCCATTTGCGATTCCATGGATCTCTTGTCGCCGGACTGCATGGAAACAAAGGCGCCATCAAAGCCAAGCATGCCGAAGTGAGCAATGTCTTCGACGACGTCTGAATCCAGGGCGTCACCCTGGACGCTGAACGCGTCGCGGACAAGCCCCCGCATGTAGTTGCGGCCCTCGTTGCGAACGCGAATGACCGTCTCCAGGGCTTCGGGATCGGCTGCCTCATTGCTCATGACCATGATGAGCAGCAGGCGCAGGAAGTTTTCCCTGTTCCTGAACACTTCGCCTGCCTTCCTGAGGTACCAGCCCAGCCGTTCACGCGGCGTTTCACCTTGGGGCTCCCGGTGAGCTTCCTGCATGGCTGCAAAAAAACCGTGGGCGCCCTCGGCCATCACTTCGGCAAGCAGTCCGCCCTTTGAACCAAAGTGATGGTAGATCGCGCTCTTCGGTATGCCGGTAGCATTGACCAGGGCCGACATTGAAGTGCCTGCATAACCGCACGCGGACATCACACGTGAGGCAGCGTCGAGGATTTCCTGGCGCGATTTCTGCCCGCGCCGATTGGTTGTCTTTTGTGACTTTTCCATTGAACGATGATAGTCCGCGAAGTCATGAACCGAACGGTACATTTCTCATGGCTTGCCCTAATATTGCATCCTGGACCAATTGGTACACTTTTCATTGTGGGCAAACGCGCCGCCAGTCCGTGAACCGCAGGTCGGGAGAATCATGAAGGACGGAAAGTTCAGTGAGACTGCCTCGATGAAACTGCCCACAGTCGGAGCCATGCGCGGGTGGTTGATACGGATGACTCAACCGGGCCTGTGGTACACGGGGAAGCCAGTGTGGCGACAAGGCACCGGGGCTTTGTCAAAGCTGCCCGAAACGGTGCTGGAGCGTGGGGATGTGAAAGCGGCGGCCCCGGGCAACGCGGGCGATCTCATGCCGCGATCGCAGGAACCCGAAATTGGCTATGTGACTGCCGCGCTTGCCCATGAAGTTGACCAGCCGCTCACAGCCATCCTCAGCAACGCTCAGGCGGCGCAGCGGTTTCTTGCCCAGTCCCCTCCGGCGCTGAGTGACTTGCGTGAGCTGCTCGCCGAGGTCGTCGCCGACAGCATGCGTGCGCACACCATCATTCGTAACATGCGCCTTTCAGCCAGACGCGAACGCGCAGGGACGAGCGCCGTTGACCCAGGCAGCCTCGTGCGCGACGTCATCAGGCTTCTGCGTCGCGAGGCCGACTCCTGCGACGCGCAAGTCTGCGCACAGGTCAACGAAGATCTTCCGCCGGTGCACGGCGATGTCATTCAACTCCAGCAGGTGCTCGTCAATCTGCTGCGCAATGCCCTCGATGCGGTGCGCGAGTGTCCCGCGGGACATCGCAGGGTATGCGTTACCGTCGGTGCGACTGCTGATCGGTGCAAGGTGCGCATTGCCGTGAGCGACGAGGGCGCGGGGACAGCCTGCGACCAGATCGAAACGCTCTTCAAACCTTTCGTCACGTCCAAGCCGCAGGGCTTGGGGCTGGGTCTGCCGATCAGCCGGAACATCGTCATCGCACATGGGGGCCAGCTCCGGGCCGAGCGCAATGCCGGGCGCGGCCTGACGTTCCATGTTGAACTTCCCGCGCAGTCGAGATTCCGATAACCGGAGACGCGTGGCCGAACCGGTACGCATGCTCATCGGCAGTGGCTTCGATACGCCGGAGCTTCATCCGTGAAAATGGCGCGAAGACGGGGGCTGTCGTGGGTGCATGCACTATGCATATATAGTTGAAAGCACAACCATCGGGCGAAGGTCCGATATCAGTGAGAACGGCGCAGGACTAAGCTGAACGCGAAAAGCAATACATTGGGAGTTCCTTGCCATGAAAAATCTGTTCTCAAATCTCGGGCGCCTGGTCAGGGCAATGGGCGCGAAAAGTGCCAAGCGTCACGATTCTGTCTGGCACGTCACCATGCTGCGGCAGCAGGCAGTGATGTCGGGACACACGGCGCGGATGCCAGGCAGCGCGCGCAGGGCTCGCGCTCAGGCGAAATGGTAAACACAGCAGGAGGGCTGAAGGGTAGGATGCGCGTTGTTGTACTGAACGCAGGTTCACGGTCCATCTTCGATGTTCGGAAGAAGGACGACCTTCACGGGATTGTGACTTCCAGACAAGGCTAAAGAGCAGAGCATGGACACGACATACCCCGTTTCTGAAGATTTCCGATTCTCTCTCGTCCTCATCAAGCCGACTCATTACGACGACGACGGCTATCCGATTCAGTGGCTCCGCTCGGTCATGCCGTCCAATACACTCGCTTGTATGTATGCGCTTGCTGATGACGCGCGAAAGCGAAATCTGCTGGGTGCTGGCGTCCGTTTCGAGATCGAAACATACGATGAAACCAACCAGCGGGTGTGGCCAGAGCGCATCATTCGTGACCTGAAGGCAAAGGGCGGGAGATCGATGATCGGTCTGGTCGGTGTCCAGTCGAACCAGTACCCGCGCGCACTCGACCTCGCCCGCCAGTTCCGTGCCGCAGGCTTGCCGGTTGCAATCGGTGGCTTCCACGTTTCCGGCTGCATCTCCATGCTGCCCGAGATGCCCGCTGAGCTTAAGGAGGCGCAAGCAATGGGCGTGGCGCTCTTCGCAGGGGAGGCCGAGGAACGGCGTCTTGACGAGGTTCTTCTCGATGCGTGGAACGGGGCAATGAAGCCCTTGTACCATTTCATGGACACCTTGCCTTCGCTAGAAGGTGCTCCCCAGCCTTTCTTGCCGCGCAAGCACATCGAGCGCACGGCAGGTACCTATACCTCGGTTGACCTTGGCCGGGGTTGCCCGTATCAGTGCTCGTTTTGCACCATCATCAACGTGCAGGGGCACAAGAGTCGCTTTCGCACCCCCGACGATCTGGAAAAGATCATCCGCGAGAACGCAAAGCAGGGCATCGACCGGTTCTTCGTCACGGACGATAATTTCGCCCGCAACCATGACTGGGAGATCCTTCTCGACCGCGTCATCGAACTTCGGGAAAAGGAAGGTATTCATTGCGGCTTCACGATCCAGGTCGACACGCTCTGTCACAAGATTCCAGACTTCATCGAGAAGGCCACGCGCGCGGGTGTGCGTCGCGTGTTCATCGGCCTTGAGAATATCAATCCCGAGAATCTGATTGCGGCGAAGAAGCGGCAGAACAAGATCACCGAATACCGCGCCATGCTGCAGAAGTGGCGCGCCCACGGCGCGATCACCTATGCCGGTTATATCATCGGATTCCCGGCAGACACGAAAGAATCGATCCTGCGCGACATCGAAATCATCAAGCGAGAATTGCCAATCGACATTCTCGAGTTCTTCATGCTCACCCCGCTTCCGGGCTCCGAAGATCATCAGACGATGGTTAGAAACGGCGAATGGATGGACCCGGACATCAACAAATACGACACCAACCACCGCGTCACGCACCACGCGAAAATGTCGGACGCCGAATGGGAAGAAGCATATCGGTGTGCCTGGAGCACGTTTTACTCGTACGAGCACATCCGCACGATCGTCAAGCGGGCAGCGCAGATCCCGAACGGCCGACCGAAGACGATCATGCGCACAATCGCGTGGTTCAGACTGATGATCGAACATGAGGGTGTGCATCCGCTCGAGGGGGGAGCCCTGCGAATGAAACACCGCCGTGACCGCCGTTGGGGACTACCGGTCGAATCGCGGCTTCGCTTCTATCCGCGCTACTGGTGTGAGACCGTTGTCAAGATGACGAAATATCTGCGCTTCTACCTCAGGACAGAGGCTACCCTCAGGGCAGTCATGAAGGCACCGGACCGTTACGCCTACACGGATATCGCCATCACGCCGCTGCAGGAAGAGGAGTTCGAGCAGCTAGGACTGTTCCACGCCACGAGCGGCGGCGAGGCAGCGCTGGCTGTCCACCACCGGCGTATTGCCATCCGGTCATCGGGCCCGTCTGCAGCGTGATATCGCTGATGATTGCATTCGGTTCGCGTCCCGAGTGCTCGCGCGTCTCTATCACCCAACGCCGGTTAATTCACGACTTTCGGGATTGGGTTTTTTATGGTTGCCGCTTGCTGAAAGGTAGATTACGGACTTGGCCTGCTGCGCCGGTGCTTGCCGCAATCGCGGGCGCCGTGCAGCGTCCACTGCCGGGCCTCATCGGACAGACGGTTGGTAGAGCTCGAGCGAGATCCGGCGATGTCCGCGGCGTAATCCGCATCACATCGTCAAATCTGCGTCAGCAAACACAGACGCCGGTGGCACCATATCGCCGTCATCGAGCGTCTGGGGAATGAAATCCCGCAGAAAATCTACCCAGCTTCTGATCTTCGCATCCAGATACTCGCGAGACACGTAGAGGACGCGGATGTGGGTCTCATTCATGCGATGTGTCGGCAGTACACGTAGCAGCGTGCCGTTGCGCAGCCACGGCATCGCAGTCCATAGAGGCAGCGCGCCAATGCCTCGGCCGTCGCGTATTGCGAGCGCCATGGCTTCTGCAACGTTGACCTGAAAGGGCGACGGAGGAAGCTCAAAGGTTTCCATACCATTAGGGCCATCCAGATTCCATCGGCTTTGGGGGAATGCCGGACTGCTGGTGCGCATGCATGTGTGATCGGCGAGGTCGGCCACCGTGGAAGGGATGCCGTGCCGGGAGAGATACGAAGGCGACGCGCACAAAATGTTACAGGTCTTCGCGACCGGGACCGACACGAGACCGGAGTCCGGCAACTCAATCGCGCCCAGTTGAACCGACACGTCGTAGCCTTCCTCGATCAGGTCGGGAACGTGCTGTGAAAGCGTTAATTCGACGCAGACCCGTGGAAACAGCTCCTGGTACCGCAGGACTGCGGGCATCACATAGTGCTGACCGAAGCTGGCGGTGGCATGCACTCGCAGACGCCCTGACGGAAGCAAGTGCGCATTCGATGCCTCCGCCTCCGCTTGATCCACAAAAGCGAGAATCTGGTAGCAATCCCGCAGGTAGCGCTGACCTGCGTCCGTCAGTCCAACGTGGCGAGTCGAACGGTTGAGCAGGCGCGTCTGCAGATGTGCCTCAAGTTCAGTGACGGCCCGCGAAACCCGACCGGTCGACTTATCCACGGAGTTGGCTGCAGCGGTGAAGCTACCAGCTTCAACTACGCGCACAAACATCCTCATGTTGCTTAGTGTGTCCATGATGTTTCCTTTATTCCGCTGCATAGCCCAGATCGCGATGGGAAGCGGCAACGCCGGTCATGCCGTATTGGCCTACCCGCTCGATGCATCCATATAATCTTTTGCCGAAACTGCAATCGTTTGCAGAAGTGCAGCGCCATCCAGAAGCTCGGGTTTGGCCCTGGCGGCAGGACCTGTGACCTGCCGCAGCAATCGGACTGCGACTGAGTCGCAAACCGCTGCGAGGCGCGCGAAATCCAGCTTGCGCAGCCGTCCGCGAATGACTGTCATTGACCGGCGCACGCCTGGATACGATCCAGCACCCTTCTGCAGGGCGAGCAGGCTGTCACCTATCGTCCAGGCCGCGAGCAGCTTGCGCAGCTCGGTTTCCGCACAGGACTCCGGCTTGGCGCTGGAGGCTGCGGTGGCGAAACGGCGGCCGAGGCGGTCGGCAGTGCGGCTAAGCCAGGCATCTCGCCGCCATCGTTGCGGGTTGTGGGCCAGGTCGGAGAGGTCGCGCCGGACCGCGCGATGCAGCCGCGCGATACTCGATGCACGGTCCAGCGGAAACAAGACCGAAAAAGCGAGCGTGGCCCAGGCGATTGCCAGCAGGGTGGACAGTGCGTCGTTGAGGAACACGGCATCGTTGATACGCGCTACGTTGCTGGGTGAAGTGAAGTTCCAGAAAAACAGGGCAAATCCACTGCCGATCGATGACGTTCTGGGATTGCGCATAGCAAGACCGGCCACGACCATGAAGAAATCGGCAATGCACGCCAACGGAATGAAGTCCGACACTGCCGGTAACAAAACAAAATTACACAGGATTCCTACCAGTGCCGCGAAGAATGCGCCCTTGAACCATCCCATTGCAGCGGCTATGGAGTTGGCGCGCGTGGCGAAAAGCGCGCTTACCACCCCGACTGTGGCGACGAAACCCGCGCCCGACGGCCAGGCGCTAAATAGCCAGAAGATCGACGCGGCAACCACGGCAAAAAACGCCCGCATGCCATTGTGCCAGGCAAGCACGTGGTCACGATGGAAGGCAAATTTCACAAGCAATCGCGGAGGATTCACCTGATCCAGGCATGATTTTCTTGCAATGACCTCCTCCCATGCTGTGAGAAGCAAGGTTAGCCGGTCAAGAATGAACAGCCTGCATGTCCGCGAATCGCGCTGGCGGGATGCCTCCAATACAAGAGCGTGCCTGATACGTGACTTCAGAGAGGCGATTCTGGACCTTGCAGTGGTGGAGGAATCGGTGTCATCGCCTGCCAGCACGGACGCTGTTTCATCGACAACGTCAATCTGAAGATCGGGGTAGCGAGTCAGTTGCGCTTGTAACGCGTGGATTGCGGACAGCTGCGTTAGTACTGCGACGATTGCGGCACGCAGATGCCCAATGGCGAGACGGACTTCCGCGGATGCCGCAGCAGCATATTCGGCCGCGGTGTCCAGTTCGAGGGCAGCCGCAAACAGCTTGTGTATGGCGCCTTGATCAGTCTCGCGGCGAAGCGCTCGTGCACCGAACTGCGAAGCCTTGTCCACATAACCATGAAATTGCTCGCGCACCTCACGTAACGCCGCGCCAGGGGCGAGGATCGCAGTGAGGGTTGCTTCGACCAGAATGCCAACGACAACGTAGACAAAGCGCGCGAGCGCGATATCGAACGCGTGAAGGGGCGCAGAAGCGGCATCCAGCCCGATGATCGCTGCCGTATAGCCCGCAAGTACAGCCGCGTAAGCACGAAAATTCCGCAATCCGCTCGCCAATCCGGTGCAAAGTCCGATCCAGGCGGCGAGTCCCAACAGAAACAACCCTGGCGTCTGCGCAAACAGGGCGACGAGCACGAGTGCTGCGACCGCGCCCAGCGCAGTACCGAGGATCCGGTACTGGCTCTTCGATACGCTCATGCCACGACTGTTTTGGGCGACGACCCACACGGTGATTGCAGCCCATTTCGGGTCGTCGAGGTTCATGCAAAACGCGATGTACAGCGCGATCAGCGATGCGCCTGCAGTCCGGACGGAATACGCCACTCCCTCCCATGTAACGCCCGGGATGGACGGTGGGGGCAGCGTCTTGAAGTCCGCTAGCTCCGGAATCTTTATGTGTAAACGGCCGATTTTCATACACGAGCAGGGTCAAACGTTGTTCAGACAAAACGCTTCGAAACCTCAAAGGCAAGGGGCTTCGTTGCACGGCACAGGCCCTGTCGACCGAGGAGATTGACGGAGGTTTTTCAAACGAGCCGGACATTGCATCGTGATTCGACGCGCGGACCGGGGACGTTGCCGCTGCGCTGAATCCGACGAAGTTAGCGCTGTCGCGCGTCAGGCGGGATAGGTGGAAATGTCGTTGCGGACGTTCATTTGAATAGCCTCCCAGGGAAACAGTGAGGCTATTTGACACCCTGACTTAAATATATAAAACGTCACGAAATTGAATTTTTGTTCTCAATCCAAGATTAAATTGGCGTCAGCCCGTCAGCCCGTCAGCCCGTCAGCCCGCATCGCTCGTCACCCTGGCTGAACAAGTTTCATCCGCGCACGTTCATCCCGTACCGTTGTCAGGTCGCCTTTGCCTTGAACTGCGCTGAGTGTCTCTTTCCCTCGTCGTGCCACTTCCTCCGCGGGATTCATGCTTGGGGCACGATACATTGTTCGATCGTATTCATCAGCTGTTTCGCAGACGGTGTCGGTTCCCTGCCGCGGCGCGTGACAAATCCAATATCCCGGCGCATGACCGGTTCGACGAGCGGAATTTTTGCCACTCCGTCGACGTTGAAAACCTCGAGCACCGTTGTCGGCAGCGCAGTCACGCCCACACCGGAGCGTGCCAGTCCGAACATCGTGGAGAGGAGCGAGACATCGTAGGCTGGCGGCTTCACGACCTGGAGACTGGCGAATGCGGAATCCGTCGCGTACCGGACGCTTGTACCCTGAGACATCGCGATGAATGGTTCTTTCAGGATTTCCGCCCATTTCACCCGCCGACGGTGAGCTAGTCGATGGTCGCTTCGGCATACCAGGTAAATTTCATCCTGCGCGATGCTGGAAAACTGAATGTCCGGTTCGACGGTTGTATAGCTGCCGAGGGCAAAGTCGATCTCCCCAGCGCGAACCATGTCGATCAGTTGGCCCGCCACACCGTCTTTCACTTCCACCGAAATCTCGGGATGTGCCTCGTGGAATGCAAAGATCGAGCGCGGTATCCAGTCCGCCGAGGCGGACGGCAACGCGCCCAGTGCGACCCGACCGCGCCGCAATGCGGATCGATCGGCCAGATTCTCCTGTGCGATTTCGAGCTCGGAAAAGATGCGTTCCGCCACTGGCAGGAATTCTTCGCCTGCCGTCGTCAGTTCGACACGCCGAGTCGTTCGATCAAACAGACGGACCGACAGCGCTCCCTCCAGATTGCGGATCAGCAGCGTCAGACTGGGTTGAGAGATGAAGAGCGCCTTGGCGGCGCCGCTGAAGCTTCGGTATCGCGCAACCGCGCGAAATGCATCCAGTTGGTGCAGGGTGAGATTTATAGGCATGATCTATTAAACAATAAAATAATAGTATTTATCGAAGAGATGCATGCATTCTAGACTGGTGTGCATTCCCCTGGCTACTCAGGCGACGATTCCTCGGGACCCTGGTTCGCTGTCTTCGTGAGCACGGGGCGATTGACTGGTCATGCAGGGCAATCGAAATAATATGTAATCCTATATAAAAAATTGTGGGTGCTGGTGAGAACACTTTCGATCATTCGATTCATAGTTAAAAAGTCACACATATGATCAGGAGACAAATTCCATGAGTTGGAATAAGGAGCAAAAGAGCGTCGTAATCGCTGCGTATCTCGGCTGGACGTTGGATGCATTCGATTTTTTCTTGATGGTATTCGTTCTGAAGGACATTGCTGCTGAATTCTCGACTACCGTCCCGGCCGTCGCACTTGCGATCACGTTCACGCTTGCGTTGAGGCCGATAGGCGCGCTCATCTTCGGATGGATCGCTGATCGTTTCGGTCGTCGGCCGACGCTGATGATCAACATCGTTTGCTATTCGTTGCTCGAATTGCTGTCGGGCTTCTCGCCGAATCTGACGACGCTGATCGTGCTGCGCGCACTGTTCGGCGTGGCGATGGGCGGGGAATGGGGCGTTGGCTCCGCGTTGACGATGGAAAGCGTCCCAGCCCAATCTCGCGGCTTCGTTTCGGGGCTGCTCCAGGCTGGTTACCCCAGCGGTTACCTGTTGGCGTCTCTCGTGTTCGGCCTTTTATATCCCTACGTCGGCTGGCGCGGCATGTTATTCATCGGTGTGCTGCCCGCGTTGCTGGTCCTGTTTATGCGCACCCGAGTGCCTGAATCGCCCGCATGGACGGCGACGCAGCACAGCCCCCGGGTCGGGCTGATGGCAAGCCTCAAGCAAAACTGGAAACTGTCGATCTATGCGATCGTCCTGATGACGGCGTTCAACTTCTTTGCCCACGGGACGCAGGATCTTTACCCGACGTTCTTGCGTGAGCAGCATCAGTTCGCGCCGCATGTCGTTTCGCTAATTGTGATCATTCTGAACGTCGGCGGGCTCATCGGTGGTCTGTCGTCCGGCTTGCTGTCGGAAAGGTTTGGGCGCCGCTGGACGATATTCTGGGCCGCTCTGATCGCATTGCCGGTGCTGCCATTGTGGGCCTTTTCCGGCGATCCGATGTTGCTTGCCGCGGGCGCGTTCCTGATGCAGCTCTCCGTGCAAGGCGCATGGGGCGTGATCCCGGCACATTTGAACGAAATCTCGCCAGCAAGCATTCGGGCGACCTTTCTAGGTCTCGTTTACCAACTCGGCAATCTGCTGGCATCGGTCAATGCACCGTTACAGTCGGCGATTGCTGTGCGACATGCCAATCACTACGGGTATGCGCTGGCGATCGTGGTCGGATCGGTCGTCGTCACCATCGCGATACTCATCCTGTTCAGTCGCGAAAACCGGGGTGTCGACATGACCGCTGTATCGGAAATGGAAGCAAGCGGAGGGACATCGGTTGAGACATTCACCGCGCCGCAGGCGTGTCGTAATACATAGTTTTGGTCAACGCGCAGATCCGCGTGCACTGCAAGCCATGCGACATCAAGGAGCTGCCGCAGGCCATGTTTGCCTCGAAGGTCGTGGATGCGGATGGCAAGGCCACCGTGTCGCGCGAAATGGACGGCGGCGCGGAAACGTTGTTGCTCACGCTGCCCGCAGGTGGTCACGACGGACCTGCGCCTGAACGCGCCTCGGGCGATGAGCGGGCCGCAGACGACCACCCGGCGCAGGCAGATGCGTCCGCCTGGAATGGCTCCTGGGCTGGGCGCATCGCGGGGATATCGCGCGATGCAACGTTCAGGTTAGTATTCCGCGATCGATGTCTCCAATCGATACCGTACCGAGCATCGCCATGTTTCGGTCGACTTCGTCCCTGAGAAGGCCGATTGCATGTCGAACACCCGGCACGCCGCCGACGGCGGCGGCATACATGAACGGGCGCCCAGCGAATACGAACTGCGCACCGAGCGCGAGCGCCTTCAGAACATCTCCCCCGCGCCGAATTCCGCTGTCCATCATCACAACGGTCTTGTCTCCAACGGCATCACAAATCTGCGGTAACACGGATAGCGGTTCCACCGCGCCGTCCAGTTGGCGCCCTCCATGGTTCGACACGATGATCCCGTCTGTGCCAATCGCGACCGCGCGTCGCGCATCGTCCGCGTGAAGGATGCCTTTGATGACCAGGCTGCCGCTCCATCGCTGACGAATGCTTGCGATGTCCGACCATGACAGATGGTCGCGTCCGGTGGTGTCGCGTATCGCCGATGCGGACAACATCGGCGCCCCTCGTGTCGCGAACGAGTTCTCGAAGTGGGGCATGCCGTGATTGATCAGCGTGCGGGCGAACGTGCCGAGCAGCCAGCGCGGGTGGGAAATGCCGTCCATCGCAAGACGCAGCGACGGGCGCAGCGGCAGCGAGAAGCCCGTACGCACGTTGTTTTCGCGGTTCGCCCAGACGGGAATGTCGACCGTGAGTACGAGCGTCGAGAAGCCAGCGGCTTTGACGCGCTCGATCAGAGCGTCGCGGCGAGCGGCGTCGCCGGGCAGGTAAGCCTGGAACCAGGTGCCCGATGCCGCCGCATGGACCGCCTCCATCGGAATGAGCGAGGAACCGCTCATGATTGCAGGGATATTTTCATCCTGCGCGGCCGTAGCCAACGCGATGTCGCCCCGATATGCCGAAATAGCACTGATTCCAACCGGTGCGATTCCGAACGGAGACGAGTAGGTGTGGTTGAAGATCGTTGTTTGCTGAGATCGGTGAGAAACGTCGACAAGCACTCTCGTGCGGAACTTCAGGCGTTCGAACGCAGCCCGATTCGCAGCGATCGACATTCCGTCCTCCGCTGCGCCGGAGATATAGCCGAAGAGCGGACGCGGCAGTATGCGCCGTGCGGCCGCCTCGAAGTCCGCGAGCGAGAGGATCCGGCGTAGCCGCCGGGGAACATGCTGTTTGACCCCGTAAGCCGCTTGTTCAATTCGCCCGACGGGCGGCGTTTCCTGCACAGTCACGTGCTCTGCGTAGTCATTCATTCTTTGGCCTCACTGTGTTGCTTCAAATCGCTGCGCCAGCCCTCCGCGGTCGGTGTGCCCGACAACGTCGAAGAGCCTGCGACGTCGACGTCAATACGCAAACGAACCCCGCTGGCGCATCAACTCGCGGTACAGCGATTCGTTCGGCTGGAACGGCGCCCGGCCGTGGAGGTAGAAAAAATTGTTCAGCACCACCAGACCGCCGACCGGCAAAGACACTTCCCTCGTGCCGGCCGATGCTTCCATCGACTGGGACAGGGCGCGGAGAAATGCCGCTTCTTCGCGGTTGGACGGCTGAACGAACTGGTCGATGAACGAGATCGACAGACCGAATTCGCTTTGAAAGAAAAGCGGCCGCTCGATCTGTTCGCTGACGTTCTTGGAATCGGATCCTTTGTAGAAGAACGGCTTGGTTCCGAGCTTGTGATTGACGAAGCGATCGCGCTCTTCCCAGTCGTCGAGGTGCAGAAATCGCGATTCGCCGCCGACCGCGTTTCGCTCCGCGAATTTCATCATCAACAGCCAGTCCGTTGCGTCGCTAACGTACGTACCGTCGGTGTGCATCGTGAACAGCCGGTATGCCTGACGAAGATACGAGTCGCTGTTATCGGTGTGCTTCACCACGAAGCGGGCGTAGTACGTTCCCGACATCGCATCGTGATTGCTCGGGCCGAGAATATGACCGATGGCCGTACCGAACTTCACGAAGTCGGAAGGCTCCTGCGAAAGGCCCTGGAGGCCGATGGTGAAGCCGCCGTGCCGACGGTCCTTGACCAGTTCGACGAGCATGTCGGCAAAGTCGTCGCCGAGGCGATCGACCAGCAGATCGGCAAGGTGATGGCGCATGAACGGGACATATTGGAGATTCTGGACGTCGATATCCCGTACGTCTGTGAGGAATCCGGTCAGCGCGTTGGGCTCAACCGTCACGTTCATGATGCGGTGATGAGTGGGATGCGCCGACAAGCGGAAAAGCGGTTGCCGATGCGTGAGGGAACCAGCGTTGGTGGTCAGGGTGTCCATGTTGTCCTCCAGTGTGTTTCAGGACTCTATTTGATGCCTCTTTTTTGATATCATCCAGAAGCAATAAGCGAATGTTTATTCGCTCCTGGAGATTAAATGATCGACGCCCGTCAACTGCGATACTTCGTTGCAGTGGTGGAGGATCTGCACTTTGCCAAGGCAGCGGATCGATTGAATGTCGCGCAATCAGCGCTTAGCGCCCAGATTCAACGCCTCGAGCAGGAGATCGGCGTTCGTCTCCTGAACCGGAACAAGCGACAGCCCGTTACGCTGACCGATGCGGGGCGTTTGTTCCATGCCGAAGCGGTTGCAGCACTACGTCATATCGAGCGCGCGGATCAGGTTGGCCGGCTGGCGGCCAGAGGCCTGGCCGGTGTTGTGCGGATCGGATCGGTGGCATCCGGCGTGAGCAGTGGTGTGCTCTCGAGAATGCTGCATCAGTTTCGGGTCACGCACGGCGACGTGCGAATCGAAGTCGTGGCCATGGAGACCCCGCGTCAGTTCGAGGCGCTCGTCAGCGGCGAGATCGACGTGGGTATCGTGAGACCCTGGCGCCAACATCCAGCGGGTATCGTGGCCACGATCGTGCAGACCGAGTGCCTTTTGGTCGCGATGGCCGAAGACCATTCATTGGCGGTAGGCGCTCACGTGTCGGTCAGCGACCTGAAGGATCAGCGTTTTATTTCCCCCCACTTCGATGACGACGGGGGATTCAGCGAGGTCCTTACTGCGCTGGGCGCAGCGGGGGGCTTCGTTCCTTTTCTGGAACATCGTGTTCATGATTTCATCGCCGCAATCAGTCTCGCATCGGCGGGATACGGCGTGGTCGTCGTCCCGGAATCGATGCGCAATTTCACACAGCCAGGCATTTGCTATCGGCCGATCGCGGATTTCGAGTATCCGTGTCATCTTGCAATCGCTAGCAGGCAGCGGGAGCTTTCTCCCGCCGTTCGCGCATTCGTGAAGGAATCCCTCGCGCTGTTCACCGGTCGCGCACCGTCAGACCCAGCTTGAGTCAAGCTCGCGGGCGCGTTGGTGACTACCGGTAGAGCGTCGGTCAGGATGACTATGTAATTATCTTAGTCAAGCTTGACCTCGAAGCCGCGACGTACCGCGGGGCGATCGAACATTGCGTCGTACCATCGCTTCACGTTTGGGTAGTCTGCAAGATCGACCTTGTGCCGCTCGTGCCGCCACGCCCAGCCAATGATGGCAAAGTCGGCGATCGAAAGCTCGCCGGCCACGTACTCATGGCCGGCGAGTCTTTCGTTCAGCACCGAATAAAGCCGCCGTGTCTCGTCTGAGAAGCGCTTGAGACCGTAGCGTCTATCGCCTTCGGAAGCGAGGGCGGCGAAGTGGTGCACCTGTCCGGGCATAGGTCCGAAACCGCCCATCTGCCACATGAGCCATTCGATCACGGGTACCCGTTCGCGTAGACCGCGTGGGAGAAATCGGCCGGTCTTTTCTCCAAGATAGAGAAGGATCGCGCCCGACTCGAACACGCTGATAGGCCGACCATCGGGGCCGTCCGGATCGACGATGGCCGGAATCTTGTTGTTCGGGCTGATGGATAGGAATGACGGTGCGAACTGCTCGCGGTTGCCGATATTCACGGGCTGAACGACGTATGGCAACGCCATTTCTTCGAGCGCGACGCTGGCCTTTCGGCCATTAGGCGTGTTCCATGCGTAGAGCGTAATCGGTTCGGTCTTCATGGATTCAGCTCAATTCGACATCGACATGTTTGTTGAAACCCGGACGCGTGGCGAGCGACGCGTACCAGCGCTCGAGGTCGGGCATTCGAGCACGTTCTATGCCCGGCATGCCAAACCATCGCTTCGCGAATGCACCGAGCACGATATCCGCGATCGTGAACGACTTGCCTTCGACGAAGTCGCGACCCTTCAACTGTGCGTCGAGCACTTTCCAGACTTCCGCGACCTTTGCGACATCGGCGGCAATTTTCCCGATGTCCCGCTCGGCCTCGGCTGTACGGATGATTCCCCAGAACACGGGACGCTCGGCCGGCTGCAAGGTCGACAGTGACCAGTCGAGCCAGCGGTCGATGCTGGCCCGCGCCTTTGGATCGGCGGGATATAGTGCGCTGGGTCCACCGTACTGCATCGCGATATAGCGCAGGATCGAATTCGATTCCCAAAGCACGAATTCACAGTCGACGAGGGTGGGGACCTTGCCCATCGGATTCATTGCGAGATAGTCAGGTTCGGTGTTGTGTCCGAATTGCAGACCGGCGTCAATCCGGTTATAGCATAGCGAGATCTCCTCACAAAGCCACAAGACCTTCTGGACATTGACCGAGTTGGCACGGCCCCAGATGGTAATCATGCGTGAGTCCTTCGGGTTTTTGTTGTTGGTTGATTGCTCGCTTGAGTCCGTCATCGCCGGCTAACGCTTATGCCGGCAGTGCTGTCTGCAATTCGGCCGTCGTGACGATCGAGTGGGCAAATGTGGGCCCGTTCAGTTCGTGGGCGGCGCGCATCATTTCCGGGGAGAAGGCGGCGGTCGCGTCGCGCACGAGCGTCACGTGATAGCCGAGTTCCATCGCGAATCGCGCGGTAGATTCGATGCAGGTGTTCGCGAGCAGGCCAACGACAATGACGTGCGAAATGTTGTGCTGCTTGAGCTGGAAATCGAGGTCCGTGTTGGCAAAGCCGCTTTGCGCCCAATGCTCGTGGATGATGATGTCGTCTTCCTGGGGAACAAAATCGGGGTGCCATTCGCCGCCCCACGACCCCTTTGCGAAAGACTGGCGCTTTTGCACGATCAGTTGCGTCGGGTTCGGATGGTCCCAGTCTTCGTAATCGCCAGGCTGCCAGCGGCGATGCGGCACATAGAACACCTGGATGCCAGCATTGCGAGCGGCGCCCACCGCTGCGCGCAAATTGTCGAGGAGCCGGACGTCGTTGGCGACTGCCTCGATCATCGGAAAGATCTTGCCGCCATGTGACAGGAAGTCGTTGTACGGGTCGACCAGCAAAAGACCGGTGTATTCGGCGTGATAGACGGGGTCCGACATGATGTTCTCCGGAAAGCGATTCGGGATGGGGCACGGCACAACCGACATCCGTTGCGCGGAACTTCTTCTGCGGGACGTCGAGCACTTCGATGCCTCACGAGCAGAGTATATATATGAATTTCATAGGTGCAAATGAAACTTCAATACCATATCCAGCTTACGGGTATCGAACCAATTTTTCACTCCGATGCTGGTGCCGTCGCGGCGACGAAATCCGTGCTACTATGAAAACGGTAGTTACGATGGAGACAAAATGAAACGCAGAGAGAAGGGGGTGGCCACGGTGTGCCCGGTGGCGCGGTCGACTGAAGTTGTCGGTGACAAGTGGACGACGCTCGTGCTGCGCGAACTGTACATGGGCGCGACTCGATTCGAGGAAATCCAGATTCAGACGGAGGCGACGCCCCAGATGCTGGCGACGCGCCTGAAGTCGCTCGAAGCTGACGGGATGGTCGAGCGCCGTCCGTATCAGGAAAGGCCGTTGCGCTACGAGTACTGTCTCACGGAGAAAGGCCGGGCATACTATCCGGTGATCCAGGCGCTACGCACTTGGGGTGAAACCTGGTGCAAGAGCAAAGGCGAGGAAGTCGCTGTGCATTTTACGCATCGTGTGTGCGGGCACGAGGTTGGCCTCGACTATGTCTGCCCGTCGTGCGGCGAGTACGTGGAGCGTCGCGACCTCGATGCAACCTTGAGTGCTTCGTTTGCGAAAGAGCGCGAGAGAAGGCGCGAGACATATCGGGCCGCGAAGGCCAGATCGGAATAATGCGGCCAGCGTACAACGGGCTATCGTCCAGACTGCTCTGTGCGCCGCACGCGCACCAGGACGTCCGCGACGAAGGCTAGCGCGAATGCGCCCGCGCCGCACAGGAACACGAGCGCGTAGTCGTTGTGAAGGCGAGAAAAAAGATACGAGTATCCATAGCCGCCGAGTGCCTGAAAGAGGGCAAAAGCCGTGGTTGCACGGCTCCACGCTGCGCGCTGTTCCAGGAAATTGTCCGGTAGCAACTCGTTGATGCAGCCGAGCACGAGCGGCACGATTCCGGGCGTGAACACGCCCAGGATGACTGTGGCGCCTGCGAGAACATAGGGATTTCCTGTCTTTGCAAGTACCACGATCGCGATGGCCTGTAGCACAAGCGCGGCGCGCCAGGCAGCCCGAAAGCCGATCCGGCTGCCCAGAATGCTGCAGATCATGGGCCCCGCGATGGCAGCGAGACCGTATAGTACCCAGTAGTCGGCGCCCACTGCTGCGCCGCGGCCGAGGCCGCGCGCTACGTAGTCCACGAGCAGCACAATTACAGGCACGAGGCCGAGCGCGTTCGCTGCGTATTGTGCATAGAGCACACGCAGTGCGAGGCTGCCGCGCTCAGTCTTGAGCGCTGGCCCGGCCTGCGCAGCAGGCGGATTCGTCGCCGGCCAGCCGAACCAGCTCAAGGCCGTAAGCGAGAACGAGAGCATGCCGAGGCCGAGCCACGTGTCGCGCAGCCCGGTCGCCAGGAGTTGCGGGATCAACGTGCCCGATGCCGCAACGCCGAGGCCCAGCCCGAGAAAGATCATTCCGCTCGCGAAGCCCCAGCGCGGCGCGGGAAGGTGCGGGAGGATCGACGTCGCGACGAGTACCATGATCGCGCCACCGGAAAAGCCCGACAGCAGGCGCCAGAAGAAGAACCACGATACGGAAACGGGCCAGGCGCACGCGAAGAACGCGATCGTAACGGCGGCCATCAGCAGTCGCAAGGCGGACTGGTTCGACAGCTTCGCAACGAGCGGTCGTCCCGCCATCGCACCGATCAGATAGCCGGCGAAATTTGCCGCTCCGAGCGTGACAGTCTGCGAGGAACTGAACCAGTGCGCCTGGATCATCGAGGGAATGAGCGGCGTGTAGGCGAAGCGCGCGAGACCGATGGCGACCAGACTTCCGCAAAGCCCGGCGAACGCTGCGAATAGCGTGCGGGCGTCGAGCGACGATGTTTCGCACCCATCGGACGAGGAAGGAACGGCGGACACTATGAGTTCCGGAACCTGGGTGTGTTGCGGCGGCAAGAAAGGCTACGCATTGACGTCTACGACTGTGCGACCCTGAATCTTGCCTTCCAGTATCTGGCCCGCGACAGGAGGAACGTCAGCGAGTCCGATGACCTGCGTCGCGCGGCCGAGTTTGCTCAAGTCGAGGTCGCGCGCAAGCCGCGCCCAGGCATCGATGCGCACCGACTGCGGGGCATTGACGGAATCGATGCCCGCGAGGGTCACGTTGCGTCGGATGAAGGGCATGACCGAACCGGGGAGGCCCGAGCCCTGTGCCAGGCCGCAGGCGGCGACCACGCCGCGGTATTGCGTCTGGGCCAACACGTTTGCCAGCGTGTGATGTCCAACGGAATCCACGGCACCCGCCCAACGTTCGCTGGCGAGCGGCGTACCTGGCTCCGAGAGCGTTCGCCGGTCGATGATTTCCGCCGCGCCGAGGCTATGCAGATAGTCGGCTTCCGCGTGGCGTCCAGTTGATGCGACGACGCGATACCCGAGGCCCGACAGGACTGCAATTGCGATCGAGCCGACGCCTCCATTGGCGCCTGTGACGAGGACATCGCCGCATTGTGGCGAGACGCCGCCATGTTCCAGCGCCATCACGGCAAGCATGGCCGTGTATCCGGCCGTGCCAATTGCCATTGCGTCGCGCGTGGAAAAAACATCTGGAAGCTTGACGAGCCATTCGCCTTTCACGCGTGCCTTTTGCGCGAATCCGCCGTGATGGCTCTGGCTGAGCTCCCAGCCGTTGAGGACGACACGGTCGCCGGCCGAGATGCCGGGATACGTGGACTCCTCAACGGTTCCGGCCAGATCGATACCGGCGACCAACGGGAACTCGCGAATAATTTCCGCGCGTCCGGTGATGGCGAGTGCGTCCTTGAAGTTCACGGTCGAATATTCGACCGCAATGGTTACGCCTCCGGGCATGAGGTCTTGCTCGCGCATATCGACGATGCGAGTCGAGATCGTGTCACGCGGCTTCGTCGCGAGCAGTGCTTTGAAGGTCATTCGATTCTCCTGAACAGTTGTTTCCCGAAGGCCGTCGCCAAACGGGGGATTCTTTCGGCTGCTTCGGTTAAGCACGCCCGTTGGCGACGGCTGAACCGGACCGCGCGTATGCGAGCGCATTGACCACAACGGCGGCGAGCGAGAGCAAGGCGCCGATCGCGGCGAGGCCGAGCCAGCCAGCGTGCAGGGCCCCCGCGCCGCCGAGTGCCGCACCGAATGCGCCACCAAGAAAGTACGAAACCATGTAAACGGTATTCAGGCGGCTGCGGGCTTCGGGGCGCAGCGCATAGATCCGTGCCTGGTTGGCAATGAAGCTGGCGCGATTGCCCAGATCCAGCAACACCATCCCGACGATCAACCATGCCAGGCTGCGTCCGCCCGCTGCGACAAACGCGAACGCGATGGCGACCGTGAGTGCACCCGCGGTCGCAACCTGGCGCGCGCCGACGCGGTCGACGATCGCGCCCAGCTGTGGCGATACCGAAAGACCGACAAGGCCGATCAGCCCAAATGCCCCGATGGTCGCGGGGCCGTAATGGTACGGTGATCGTGCGAGTAGCACCGCGAGTGTTGCCCAGGGTGCACTGAACGCGGCGAACACAAGAAACCCCATCGTCGCCGAGAGGCGTAGGAGCCTTTGCTTGCGGACGAGGCCAGCGAGCGAGTGCATCAACTCGCGATAGCGGATCGCCGCGAGTGAGTTCGACACGGGCAGTTCCCTGATGACGAACAGAAGGCCAATGTCGATGGCGGAAGCGATCACGAATATCGAACGCCAGCCCCAAAGCGCGCCGACGACGCCACTCAGCGCGCGTGCCAGCAGGACGCCAGTGGAGAGCCCACCCAGCAGGGAGCCGACCACGCGTCCGCGCGTCTGGGGCGTAGCCATGCCCGAGACCGCTGGGATGATGATTTGCGCTGAGATCGAAGTCATGCCAACCAGGAAACTGCATGTGGCCAGCGCGACGAAGGACGGTGCGACTGCGCAGGCGATCAGCGCCACTGCGTTCGCGATGATCGCACGCGTTGCCAGTGTGCGCGGTTGGACACCGTCGGCGAGCGGCACAAAGAGCAGCAGTCCCATCGCATAGCCAAGCTGGGTGAGCGTGGCGATGAGGCTCCCACGCGCCGACGGCACCGCAAACGTTGATGCGATTTGCGGCAGCAGCGGCTGATGGTAGTAGATGGGCGAGACGGCGAGCGCACAGCAAAGAGCCATCAGAAAGACCCGGCGCGGGGAGATCATGGGTGCCTTTGCTAGGGTAGGTGGGGCGGCATTGCGCGGAATTCGCGCTATCGTCGGAGTCCCGAAGGACTAGCCCGCATGGAAGGCGATACCCACCATGCGGACGAACGACTTACAGGGCAAGGCATGACCAGGCTTAGGGCAATGCGTCGATGAACTCGCGGGTGCCTACGATACTGTGCGCGTAGGTTGGCCCATTCAGCTCGTGCGCTGCGTGCATCGATTCCCTCTTGAGGGCGGCCGTTGCGTCCTTCACGAGTGTCACGTGGTAACCAAGCTCCGTTGCATATCGCGCCGTAGCCTCTATGCAGGTGTTGGCCAGCAGGCCGACGATCACCACGTGCGTGATGCGATGCTGCTTGAGCTGGAAGTCGAGATCCGTATTGGCAAATCCACTGGAGCCCCAGTGTTCGAGCGCCACGATGTCACCTTGTTGCGGCGCGAATTCAGGATGCCATTCGCCGCCCCACTCGCCTTTGGCGAAGTGATGACCGTCCATGATCTTGCGCTGGCTCGGGCTCGGATGACACCAGCACTGATAGTCGCCCGGCTGCCACCGGCGGTGCGGTACGTAGACGACCTGGATACCTGCATTGCGGACGGCTCCGTTGATGAGTCGCAGATTCTCCACCAGTCCGACTTCTTGAGCGACGTCCTTGACGAAAGGCCAGACTTTGCCCCCTTCCGAGAGGAAGTCGTTATAGGGGTCGACAAACAGCAGTGCAGTCGACGTGGCCTCGTAGACGAAGTGGCTCATTGCGTTTCTCCGGAAGTGGCTCATGCCAAAACAGTGACTTGACACGGCTCGCCTCTCATCCGGACACGCATGCGACTCGCGATGGCGGTTCAGGCAGAGGTGAAGCCTCTCAGTGGTTGCATTGTAGATATGAAAAACATAGTGTCAAGTTAGGCGTAGATCCCATACTACGAACACGGTTTATTTGGCAAAGTGATGGGCGAGTAGACGGGTTTGCACGCGTGGAAAAATCTTATTACTATGAAAAACATACTAGTAAGCCTCCAGGCGGGAAACCGCTTCGGCGGTCCGGTATCCGGTGGCCGACCCAGTGGCGTCGCATTAGCAAGGATGCCGCTGCTTCTGTCAGACCGGCACGATCAATTTCACCCAGCGCTGAGTTCCGATGTTGTTCGTATTGTTCGTACGAAGCCAACCACCTGGCCGCAGTGCCATACCCAGGAGAGCAACATGCAATACCTCGTGATGATTTCCCGTTCCGAAAACGCATCCTCCATGTCGCTTCATAAGGAAGAGGTCGAGGCGGAGGCTGAATTTGTCCGCCGGCTTTACGCCTCCGGGATAGTTCGGCAGATATGGCTGAGGGCAGAAGGGGGAGCCTGCATGATTTCGGAAGCCGATGACGAAGACGGCTTGAGAGAACTCCTGGGCGAACTCCCGTTGGTCAAGGCCGGCTACCTTGCGTCGCCACAGATCAGCCGGTTGCGCTCGTATTCGGGGTTTGGTCCGCGTAGTCTTTGAGCCACTCGAGCTATCACGTCGGCACGGGCCGGCGAGTCGCTGGAGATGGCGACTGTCACATCATGTCGGCTAGTTGGCGAATCATGCTGGAACAATCTATATGACACGCTGGAAACTATTTGGTATGCTAACCATCATCGTTGCGCTAGTTGCCGTGGTGGCCTCTGCAATGGCGCCGAACGGCGTAGAGTCGCTGCAATACGCGATACGAGCAACGGCTCGCACGTCCTTTGTCCTGTTCCTGGCTGTGTTCCTGTCTACCTCGGTTGCGAGACTCGCGCCGTCGGCGCTAACCCGCGCTTTGGCCAGGGAGCGGCGCTACATCGGACTGTCGTTCGCCGCTTCGCAATTTATGCACGCGATGGCGCTTATCATCTACATTGGGACAGCGCCCGAAGCATTCTGGGTGGGGCGTACGCCCGCGAAAAACATACCGGGTTCCATCGGCTATTTGATGATTCTGTTGCTTACGCTCACATCGTTCGCAATGCCGGCGCGTCTTATCGGTCCAGTCAACTGGAAAAAGCTGCATCTTGCGGGCGTGTGGATACTCGCCGTCATTTTCGCGGGTTCCTTCCTCACCCGAGCCCATCAACATGTCGCTTATCTCGTTCCCGGCATGGTTATGGTCGTCGCTATGTTGCTGCGCATCGCCGAGCGGTTCGAAGCGTGAGGTCAGGGATTCGCCACACCTCGAGGACGCCTCTCGCGCAACCCTGTCACTCTTTCGCACCTGATAGAAGCTGCCACTGGGCTTCCCGTTTGAGCCGTTCGTCGTCAGGACACGCAGTCGGCGCATTTCGGCGTCGAGCCGACATTCATGCCGGCGAGCCGATGGCGGCCTGGCCGGCTATCTATCCGCCCCTCGCTGAAAGTGACTACGGAATTGTCGAAGGACGGTTGAAAGCGTCGAACGTGCGCAGCGACGGCAAAGAAGCCATTCTGTCGATCCTGGAGCCCGGCACCTGGTTCGGAGAGATGTCCGCCATTACCGGATGGCCGTATGCTCACGACGTCATTGCGCTAGAGACCGCGCAGATCGTGAGGCTGCCGCTGGAGGCGTTCCACTCGCGCATGCAGAGCGCCGCATTTGCGAAGTCGATTGCCGAGTTGCTGGCTCAACATACGGGTCTTCTTTACCAGATGCTCGAGGAGGCGACGCTGTATTCCACGCGCGCAAGGATCGCTCGTCGTCTCATGCACCTCGCGCGCGGCGATGCCACCCTCGCTGTCGGTAACCGGTCGAAAATCCAGGTGTCACAAGACACGCTTGCAATGATGCTTGGCATTTCTCGTCAGACTCTCTCTCGAACTTAAGGAAATGGCATCGAAGGGCGCGCTCGCTTTGTGCTACGGCCATGTCGAAATTGTCTCAATGGACGTCAAGTCATTTGATGAGTAATTCGAAGCAAGCTTGACTGCGCCATACTGGACTCGCTCCGCCGAGCGAACGCCTGGCGGTTCGAGCCTTACACGCTTGATGCGAGCCGCGCACATTGACCTGCATAGTCAGAGGGTAAAGGCAGCGAGCGGTGGTCTCCGTCAAGGAGACGCACTCCGCCATCGGAGTCGACGTTCGGTTACGGAAGCGGAGTATCGCGTTTCAGACCAACATCCTCGCGCTGAACGCTGCAGTCGAAGCCGCGCGCGCGGGTGGGCAGGGACGCGGCTTCGCAGTTGTCGCATCCGAAGTGCGATTGCTCGCGCAGCGCTCTTCGTCGGCATCGAAAGAGATCCGTGATCTCATACAGGACTCCGTCACACCGGAGGTCTCTCTCGGATAGGCAAAGCGTTGGAATCCGCTGCCGGACCGTGCCACCAAATTAATCTGGCCTTGGATAATCGCCCTGACCTTCGGGCTCAATTCGCTAATCGGTTTGTTCTGAAGCGATGCGTCGAACGGATAGCCTCCTATTCGCGCAGCAAGGCCATCATCGCGCCGAAGCCCACGAACACGCCGCCCGTTACGCGATTGAACGCTTTCGCCACGCGCCGGCTCTTGAGCGTTGCGCCGATGCGCGTGCCGAACCCGGCGTAGACGAGATACCAGCTCACCTCGCAAACGGCGAAAGTCGCGACGAGCACCCCGAACTGCGGCAGCACGGGGCGGCTTGCGTCGATGAACTGAGGCAGGAGCGCGGCGGCGAAGAGAATCGCCTTCGGGTTGCTGCCGCCGACGAAAAAGCCGTTGCGATAAAGCGCGAGCGGCGAGCGCACGGGGCGTGCGGCCACGCGCTCCGCCACATCGGCGGCGGCTTCCGGCACCGGTGCGAACCATGCCTTGATGCCCAGATAGACGAGGTACGCCGCCCCGATGAAGCGCAGCGCGTTGAACATCGTCGGCCAGGCTTGCAGGAACACGCCGAGCCCTGCAGCCGAGACGGCCAGCATCGACACGAGCGCGGAAAGGCACCCGGCCATGGTCGCGCTCGTGCGGCGCAGTCCGTACTGCGCGCCATGCGACATGATGAGCAACATATTGGGGCCAGGGATGGCGCAGACGACGAAGACAGTGACGAGAAAAAGCCACCAGGTATGCAGACTCATTGCGGCAATGAATGAACGAGGACAGGGGAATGCGATTATGCCAGCGGACGAAAGAGCCAGGCGGCACGCACGGGCGGAAAGGGAACCGCGGCGGGATAAAAGAAAAGCCCGCAACGATGGCGGGCTTGAACCATGCCAGTTGGAGACATGGAGGAGACAAACCCATTATAGTCAAACGATTGATGCAGAGCAAAAAATCTTCACCGGCTCAATCGTCAACTCCGTCAGATTAATGAGTTTGTGATTGCTGGCGCCATCGCACAGGCACACAATGAGGCGGCAGCGCGCGCTCCATCGAAGGCGCGGCGCATGGGAGGCGAGCCCTCGCCTCGTCAGCCCGGAGCTGAGTTCAACTGGAGGGATGAAAATGGGCATTCTGGACAAAGTGGGTGAAATCGCCGGTGCGGTGGCCGCCGTGGAAGGCGCCGAGAAGCTCGACCCGAACGCGGGCTTCCTGACGAAAGCGGCTGCCGCCGTCGCTGGCTTCGAAGGGGCGAAAGCGGTCGAGGAGCTAGTCGAGAAGAAGGAAGAGGAAAAGCCCGCCGAAGACAACACCGCGCAGCCCGCGGATGGGTCGGATCAGCAGACGTGAAGGACTCGCGGAGCGCATGGCGCGTTCCGCTAAATACGTCGCTTGATACGTCGCTTGATACGTGATTGGCAGTCCTTATCCGCGAAAGCCGCAGCAAACCAGCTGCGGCTTTCTCATTTGGACGTGACGTTTGCCTTTCCGCTCAAGGGCCGGATCGACGGTGGCATCGCGCGATTGTGAAACCAGGCGCGGCGATACACACGCCGTTCCGGCGCGCGGCGGCCCAGCGCCGACCATCAGGGCGCCGCGCCGGCGGAGGTGGCCTGGCCACGCGTCGCCCGAGGGGGGGCGTGCTGGCCGATTCCGCCGCAGCCTGCGGTGCTGTCACCGCCCGATTGCGTCGAGTGCGGCGAGCACGTCGTCGGCGAGTTCGAGCTGCGCGGCCGCCACGTTCTCGCGCAAGTGCGCCACCGACGAGGTGCCCGGGATCAGCAGGATGTTGGGCGAGCGCCGCAGCAGCCACGCGAGCGCGAGCGCCATCGGCGTGACGCCAAGGCGGCCGGAGAGCGACGAAAGCGCCGCCGACTGGATCGGCGTAAAACCGCCCAGCGGAAAGAACGGCACGTAGGCGATGCCCTGCGCGGCCAGCGTGTCGATGAGCGCGTCGTCGTCGCGGTGCACGAGGTTGTAGTGGTTCTGCACGCAGACGATGGGCACGATGCGCCGTGCCGCCGCGATTTGCGCGGCAGTGGCGTTCGACAGGCCGACCTCGCGCACGAGGCCGCGCTCGCGCAGTGCGGCCAGCGTCTCGACCTGCTTTTCCACCGGCCCTTCGGATGGCTTGTGGACGTCGCCCATGATGCGCAGGTTCACCACGTCGAGTACGTCGAGGCCCAGGTTGCGCAGGTTGTCGTGCACGGCGCGCTCGATGTCGGCCGGTTCCAGCGCGGGCAGCCACGCGCCCTTGTCGTCGCGCACGGCGCCCACCTTCGTGACGATCGTGAGGTTTGGCGCATAAGGGTGCAGCGCCTCGCGGATGATCTGATTCGTCACGTGCGGGCCGTAGAAGTCGCTCGTGTCGATGTGATCGACGCCTAGCGCGAGCGCCTCGCGCAGCACGGCGACAGCCGCCGCCCGGTCTTTCGGCGGCCCGAACACCCCCGGGCCGGCCAGCTGCATGGCGCCGTAGCCCATGCGGTTCACCTGGCGGCCAGCCAGCTCATAGGTGCTCGTGGGTTTGCGATTCGGCATTGCGTTCTCCTCGGAAAAGCGAATGCACGCAGTATGGGCGCGTCCGAATTGTCCGATAATCCCGTCTGATCAGAACAGGCTGTGCATGATTTCGAACAATGCATTCGAGCAGTAAAGGGGCGCAGAGACGATGGAAATGAATGACCTGGCCGCTTTCGTTTCGGTGGCGCGAGCGGGTGGTTTTCGCGACGCCGCGCGCGCGGGCGGCGTGTCGGCGTCGAGCCTGAGCACGGCGGTGCGGCGGCTCGAGGCGAAGCTCGGGCTGCGCCTGCTGAACCGCACGACGCGCAGCGTCGCGCCGACCGAGGCTGGGCAGCGCCTGCTCGAGTCCATCGCGCCGCTCTTCAGCGAGATGGAAGCGGCGCTCGACGTGCTCAACGGCTACCGCGAAAAGCCCGCGGGCACGCTCAAGCTCAACGTGCCCGCGAGCGCGGCGCGCACCATCCTGCCGGGCGTGCTCGCGCCGTTCCATCGCGCGTATCCCGAGATCCGCGTGGAAGTGGTGGTGGAGGACGGTTTCGTCGATGTGCTGCAGATCGGCTGCGACGCCGGCATCCGTTACGACGAGCGGCTCGAGCAGGACATGATCGCGATCCCCATCGGGCCGCGCGTGGAACGCTTTGCGACGGCGGCCGCGCCCGCGTATCTCGCGGCGCGCGGACGGCCACAACATCCGCGCGAACTGCTCGGGCATGCCTGCCTGCGCGTGCAGTTCGCGGGCGGCGCCATGCCGCTGTGGCACTTCGAGCGCGACGGCGAGCTGTTGCGCCTCGATCCGCCCGCGCCGCTCGTCGTGCGCCCCGGCGCCGCGCTCGATCTGCTGATCGCCATGGCGCTCGACGGCATCGGCATCGTGCACCTGTATGAGGAGATGCTGCTGCCGCATATCGAGCGTGGCGCGCTCGTGCCAGTGCTAGACGGCTGGGCGATGTCGTTTCCCGGGCCGTTTCTCTACTATCCGGGACGGCGGCACTTGCCTGCGCCGCTGCGAGCGTTCGTCGACTTCGTCAAGGCGCAATCGGCCGACGCCGACAGCGGTGATTCGGCATCCTGAATGATGGCGTGCGCGTGGCTGGAAGCCTCGCGTTATCCGCGCTTCAACCCGTATTCGACGAAGGTGCGGCACAGCAATTCCATGCCTTTTGCGTCCTCTTCGTCGAAGCGCGCGAGATGCGGGCTGTCGACGTCCCATACGCCGATCAGCTCGCCGTCCGGCGTCACGAGCGGCACGACGATTTCCGAGCGCGAAGCCGAGTCGCAGGCGATATGGCCGGGAAACGCGTGGACGTCGGGCACGACCTGGGTTCGCAGCGTGGCGGCCGCCGTGCCGCATACGCCTTTGCCGAGCGCAATGCGCACACACGCCGGCTTGCCCTGAAACGGCCCGACCACGAGTTCGGTGCCGTCGAACGAATAAAAGCCCGCCCAGTTCAGGCCTTCGAGCGAGTGGAACACGAGGGAAGCGAAGTTGGCCGCGTTCGCGATGGCGTCGCTTTCCCCTTCGATCAGCGAGCGTGCCTGAGCGGCGAGCGTTTCGTAGAGGGCGGGTTTGTCGGTGGGAAGCGTGTCGGAGAGCGAGAACATAAGTCGGTCGATCAGGGAATGCGCCGGGCAGGAGGACGGCGCGGTGGGCCAGCCGTGAGTTTATGCGAGATCGGGGATGGCGGGGGCCGCTTCGTCTGGCTGGCTGCGCTTGCGTCGCATGCATGGACTGGGGCGCGCACTCATGGGATTATTCACGTTTCGTGTCGAATCGATCCACGCTCGCGGGCGTGGTGGCGGCCGGGTTTTCAGGCATGCTGGCGCTCATGAGGCGTGGGGCGGCTATGGGTAAAGGGCGGCCCGCGCCGCCGATCGAGCAACCGCAGAGCAATGGAGAACGAGACATGAGCAAGACATTCAGAATCGCAGCGATTCCCGGCGACGGCATTGGCCAGGAAGTGATGCCCGAGGGCGTACGCGTCGTCGAGGCCGCAGCCGCGAAATTCGGCCTGAGCCTCGAATTCACGCATTTCGACTGGGCCAGCTGCGATTACTACCTGCAGCACGGCAAGATGATGCCCGACGACTGGTTCGCCACGCTCAAGGGTTTCGACGCGATCTATTTCGGCGCGGTGGGCTGGCCCGACAAGGTGCCCGACCATATTTCGCTGTGGGGCTCGCTCCTGAAATTCCGCCGCGATTTCGACCAGTACGTGAACCTGCGCCCGGTGCGTCTCTTGCCGGGCGTTCCGTGTCCGCTCGCCAACCGCAAGCCCGGCGACATCGACTTTCTCGTGGTGCGCGAGAACACCGAGGGCGAGTACAGCTCGGTGGGCGGCAAGATGTTCGAAGGTACCGAGCGCGAGTTCGTGCTGCAGGAGTCAGTGTTCACGCGCCACGGCGTGGACCGCATTCTCAAGTACGCGTTCGAGCTGGCGAACCAGCGCGGGCGCAAGAAGCTCACGGCGGCGACGAAGTCCAACGGCATCTCGATCAGCATGCCGTACTGGGACGAGCGCGTGGCCGCGATGGGCGAGGCGTATCCCGACGTGAAGTGGGACAAGCAGCACATCGACATTCTCTGCGCGCGCTTCGTGCTGCAACCCGATCGCTTCGACGTGGTCGTGGCCTCGAACCTCTTCGGCGACATCCTTTCGGATCTCGGTCCTGCGTGCACGGGCACGATCGGTCTCGCGGCGTCGGCGAACCTGAACCCCGAGCGCAAGTTCCCGTCGCTGTTCGAGCCGGTGCACGGCTCCGCGCCCGACATCTTCGGCAAGAAGATCGCCAACCCCATCGCGATGATCTGGTCGGGCGCGATGATGCTCGACTTCCTCGGCAACGGCGATGCGCAATACCAGGCTGCGCACGACGCGATCATGCGGGCCATCGAGAAGGTGCTCGTGGAAGGCCCGCGCACGCCCGACATGGGCGGCACGGCGAACACGACGGAACTCGGCGTCGCCGTGGCAGCCGCTCTGTGACGAACATGCCGGACACCCCGAAAGCGCCGAAATCCGCGGCATCGCCCGAACTCGACGATCTGCGCGTGTTCTGCATGGTCGCGCGCAAGGCGAGCTTCAGCGCGGCGGCCGAGGCGCTTTCGGCCTCGCCGGCTTATGTGAGCAAGCGCGTGGGCGTGCTCGAGGCGCGCCTCGGCACGCGTCTGCTGCACCGCTCGACGCGGCGCGTCGCCATGACCGAGGCGGGCGAGCGCGTCTACGCATCGGCGGGCAAGATCCTCGACGACATCGAGCGGCTCGTGGAAGACGTCTCCACGACGCGGCGCATCCCGCGCGGCACGCTGCGCGTGTCGAGCAGCTTCGGCTTTGGGCGCAACTTCGTCGCGCCCGCGCTCGCGGGTCTGTCCGAGCGCTATCCGCAACTGAGCGTGCGGCTCGAGCTGTTCGACCGGCTCGTGGACGTGGCGGGTGAGGGTTTCGACCTGGACGTGCGCATCGGCGACGAGATCGCCGGCCATCTGATCGCGCGGCGTCTCGCCACGAACTACCGCGTGCTATGCGCGGCGCCCGCGTATCTCGCGCGGCGCGGCGCGCCGCAGGAGGTCGCCGATCTTGCCGGGCATGCGTGTCTCGCGATCAAGGAGCGCGATCATCCGCTCGGCGTATGGCGCCTCTATGCGCATGGCGAAGCGGTGTCCGTGAAGGTGGCGGGGCCGCTCTCGACCAATCACGGCGAGGTGGCGGTGCAATGGGCGCTGGCGGGGCGCGGCATCGTGCTGCGCTCGATGTGGGATGTCGCGCCGCTGCTGGAGAGCGGACGGCTGCAGCGCGTGCTGCCCGGCGTCACGCAGCCGGCCAACGTCTGGGCCGTGTATCCGGCGCGGCTCGCGCAGTCGGCGAAAGTGCGCGTGTGCGTGAATCATCTGGAGGAAACGTTCGCGCGCATCGGCATTGCCGCGCCTGCGAACGAGGACGGAAGCGAGCGCTGATCCGAACCTGAACGAGGGCGGGCCTGAGCGGCCCGCATTTCCTTGCGTTCAGCGCGAAGGCGTCAGTCGTTGTCGGGGCTGTCGGGGCGCTCGAGTGCCTTGCGCTCGCGCCGCTCCTCGTTGCCGCGCCGGGCGCGCATGCGCTGGCGCGAAAGTACCGTGATGATTTGTCCGGTGGTGGCGTCGGCGGGGATTTCGTTGCGGATCACGTTCGCCACCATGGGCAGCCCCTTGCGCTGGCGGCGCAGCGCCTGCGCGATCGCCTGGCGGCACGCTGGCCCGTGGCAATCCCATTCGTCGCGCTGTTTTCCGCAGTAACGGCAGGTTTCCATGCGGTCCAGTTTACCCGGATTCGCATGATGGTTTCGGGGCATGATCGCGGCGCGCCGCTCGTGCGCCGCTCGTGCGCCGGTCGCTGCGTGGCGGCGGTATGATCTGCGGCAGACAGTTGGACCTTTCGTGACGGGAGCGGCAGATGGCGGCGATCGGCGTGGTGCTGTTCGACATGGAAGGCGTGCTGTCCCACTACGACCGCGACGCGCGCGTGGCGAGCCTCGCGGCCGCCACCGGCGCGCCGCCCGCGACCGTGCGCCACGCGATCTGGGGCTCGGGGCTCGAAGCGCGCGCCGACGCGGGCGAACTCGACCCCGACGCCTACCTGCAAGCGCTCGGCGCCATGCTCGGCTGCGAGGTGGATCGCGAGTTGTGGCTCGCCTCGCGGCGCGCCTCGATCACGCCGAACGAGGCGGCGCTCGCGCTGGCGCAGCGTGTGGCCGAGCGTTGCCGCATCGCCGTGCTCACCAACAACAGCTCGCTCGTCACACATCATCTCGACTATCTGAACCCGCCGGTCGCCCGGCTTTTCGGTTCGCAGATCTATTCATCGGCGGCGTACGGCGCGATCAAGCCGGCGGCGCAGACTTACCTTGGCTGTGTCGCGCACATCGGCGCGCGGCCGCAGGAAACGCTCTTTATCGACGACAGCGAAGCAAACGTGACGGGCGCGCTCGACGCGGGCCTGCAAGCGTGCCGCTTTGTCGATGCCGACGCGCTCGCGCGCGATCTCGCGCGGCTCGGACTAATCGATGGTTGATGCAGTCGTGCTGTTCTCGGGCAATTTCGATTCGCACGCCTGAACGAACTGCGATTGCACTCGATGCAGCGGAAGACCGTTGACCGCCAAAACGCCGTGGCACGCGTGAACGGACTTCCGGCGAATATACGGAGCTTGCGATGAAAATGCGCTGGAACTGGAGCCTGCTCGCGACGCTATGGCTGTGCGCCTTGACGCCGCTCGCCTCGGCGCAACCGTTGGGTGCTTCCGGGGCGCCGGGCGCGCCGCTCGTTTATGTGACGGATTTCGAACTGGAACCGGGCAGCGTGAAGCTGGATACGAATCCGGTGGAGAACGCGCGGCAGCACGCGGGCGGACTGCTTCCGAGGCCGTTCCAGCGCCACCGGGATCCGCAGCAGAAGGCGGACGAAATCGTCACCAAAATGGCCGATGCGCTGGTGAACGATCTGCGCGCGAAGGGCCTCGATGCGCGGCGCCTCGCGAACGGCGCGCCGCTGCCCGCGCAGGGCTGGCTGGTACGTGGCGTGTTCCTGAGCGTGGACGAAGGCAACAGCATGCGGCGCGCGGTGGTGGGCTTCGGCGCGGGCGCGAGCCAGATCGAGCTGGCCGTCGCCGTCGACGATCTCGCTGGCCAGGCGCCGCAGCCGCTCTATCAGGTGATCGACAGCGCGTCCAGCCACGCAAAGCCGGGCGCGGGTGCGGCCATTGCGTTGAACCCTTATGTGGCGGCGGCAAAGTTCGTGCTCGCTCGCGCCGACGACCGCAAGAACGTCGACCGCGCGGCGGCCGAGGTGGCCGACGCGGTCGCGGCGCGCGTGGGCGCGCCGCAGCATTGACGCGCTCCCGTGCGCCGTGCGCGCGTCAGCCGCGCGCCGGAATGTTGAGCCCGCGCTCGACCGCCGGCCGCGCGAGAAACGCTTTCAGCACGCGTGCGACGTTCTTGAAGTCGCCGTAGCCCACGAGATCGCCGGCCTCGTAGAAGCCAACAAGGTTGCGCACCCAACCAAATGTCGCGATGTCGGCGATGGTGTAGTCGTCGCCCATGATCCACTGGCGCCCTTCAAGACGCTGGTCGAGCACGCCGAGAAGGCGCCGCGACTCCGCGACATAACGATCGCGCGGGCGCTTGTCCTCGTATTCCTTGCCGGCGAACTTGTGGAAGAAGCCCACCTGCCCGAACATCGGGCCGATGCCGCCCATCTGGAACATGACCCACTGGATCGTCTCGTAGCGCGCCGCGCCTTCGCGGGCGAGGAACTTGCCGCACTTGTCGGCGAGATAGATGAGGATCGCACCCGACTCGAAGAGCGCGAGCGGCTCGCCGTCCGGGCCGTTCGGGTCGAGGATCGCGGGAATCTTGTTGTTGGGACTGATCGAGAGGAATTCGGGCGACATCTGGTCGTTCGTGTCGAAGCGCACCAGATGCGGCTCGTAGGCGAGGCCGCTTTCCTCCAGCATGATCGAGACCTTGACGCCGTTGGGCGTGGGCAGCGAGTAGAGCTGGATGCGCTCGGGATGTTGCGCGGGCCACTTTCGGGTGATGGGAAACGCGGAAAGGTCGTTCATGCAGGATCCTTGAAAGCCTTCAGGGCCGCGACGGCCGCGCCTGAAAGACGGGAACGGTAGCTGGCCGCCAAGTGTAGTGGAAACGGCGGCTGCCGTGTTTTGGGCCCGAGCGTCGACGCTTACACGCTCCCTTCGCGCTCCACGACGAGAATGCGCGCCTCGCCGCGCGGGTGGGCGACATGCTCGCAGCCCACGCCCGCGTAGAAGACGTCGCCGGCCTCCAGCACCGCGACCTGCTCCGTGCCGCCATCGCGATAGTGCATGTCGACCACGCCGTCGAGCACGGCGAACACTTCCTCGCCGTCGTTGACGTGCCACTTGTATGGCTGGTCGGTCCAGTGCAGGCGCACGGTGGTGCCGTTCATGCTGGCGATGTCGAGCGCGCCCCAGGGGCGGCTGGCGATGAAGGATTTCGAGCGGATGACTTTCATGGCTTGATGAGCTTGCCCGCGAGGTTGACGTCGTTCACGCTTCGCGAGGGCACGACGAGGACGAGGGCGCTGCAATGCAAAACGGCGTCCCCCGCGCAAGGTGGGGCGACGCCGATCCTGTGACGGCCCCGCGCGCGGGCGCGGGGCCGCGTCTCGCCTTAGCTCGCCGTGCGCTGCGGCCACAGCGTGCGGCCCCAGAACGTCAGCGAACGGTCCCAGGCGAGCTGCGCCCACACCGGGTCGTATTGCGTGATGGCAATGCGCGTCGGGCCCACGGCGGTCTCGTTCGCGAACGCGTGGTGGGCGAGATAGCGATGGAATTCAAAATCGACGTTGGCATCCTCGAGCTTCGTTTCGAGCGTCGCCACGGTCTCGATGCTGAAGGCCTGGTCCTGGGTCGCGAAGTGGCCGAGGATCGGCGCGGTGATCTTGCTCGCGTCGATGTATTCGAGCGGCGGGAAGCCGTACCACACCACGGCGCCCGCCAGGCCCGGGATCATGGTCGTCGCGAGCAGCGTGAGCGCGCCGCCCATGCAGTAGCCCGTCACACCCACGCGGTCCGTGAGCGTCTTCAGGTAGTTGACCGCGCCGAATACGTCCTGCGAGGCGGCATCCGCGAAGTCGAGGCCACTCATCAGATGGTGCGCCTCCTCCTGTTCGACCGTGCTCTTGCCGCGATAGAGATCGGGCACGAGCGCGAGATAGCCCGCCTGCGCGAGCCGGTCGGCCACGCCGCGAATCTGGTCGTTCAAGCCCCACCACTCCTGGATCACGACGATGGCGGGCGCGCCTTCGCTCTTTTCCGGCCTGGCGAGATAACCCTGGAGCGACTGGCCGTCAGGGCGGGTGAAGGAAATCATGGAACCGGCAGACTGTTTCATTTGGGGCAACCCTCGGTGAGCTGGTTGAACGAAAGCCGTAGCATAGCGCTTGCCTGCGGGATTTGCGTGGATGCGCGAACCGCGCTCATTCGCCGATCAGATGCAGGACGACATCGCGCGTGTGCGCCGCGCGCCGATGCTCGAACAGATAGATGCCCTGCCAGGTGCCCAGCACGGGATGGCCTTGCTCGACCGGAATCGAGAGCTGCGTGTGCGTGAGCGCCGTGCGCAGGTGCGCGGGCATATCGTCGGCGCCTTCGGTGTCGTGCTCGTAGCGCTGGGCGTCTTCGGGCGCGATCGCTTCGAAGTAGCGTTCGAGGTCGCGGCGCACCGAGGGATCGGCGTTCTCCTGGATCAGCAGCGAGGCCGACGTGTGGCGGCAAAAGAGCGTGAGCAGGCCGGTGGCGATGCGCTGCTCGCGCACGAACGCGCGCACCTGGGCGCTGATGTCGACGAGCCCGCGCGTGCGCGTGCTGACGTGCAGATGATGGATGGCCTGACGCATGGTCGATTCTCCAGGGCGGGCCGCGTTGCGCGGAAAGGGGGCGGCGAGGTGCGGCCGGCGAGGTGCGGCCGGCTAGGTGCGGCCGGCTAGGTGCGGCCGACTAGGTGCGGCCGACCAGGTGCGGCCGACCAGGTGCGGTCCGCCCCGCGCCGCGGCAGCGTACCAGCATAGCGCAGGCAAGCAGGGCGCGCAGGGCGTTCCCGCCGCCGGCGCACCCGTGCCGTGCCGCGTGCTGGTACGATGTCGGCCTTGCCGGACTTCGATGCCGACGGCGGCTAACCGCCGCCAGCAAACCGGCCATGGACACGATGGAGAAAACGACTTGAATCTCACCCGCTTCGCGAAAGCCCGCCACGCCACGAAGGCGTTCGACCCCGCCCGCAAGATTCCTGCCGCCGTCATCGAAGAGCTCAAGGAGCTGATCCGCTTCAGCCCCTCTTCAGTGAATTCGCAGCCGTGGCACTTCGTGCTGGCCGAAAGCGATGCCGCGCGTGCGCGCATTGCCAAGGGCATGGAAGGTTTCGCGTACAACGAACCGAAGGTGACGCGCGCCTCGCACGTGCTGGTGCTGTGCGTGCGCACCGACATGAACGAAGCCCACCTCGCGCAAGTGCTGGCCCAGGAAGAGGCGGACGGCCGTTTCGCCAACGCCGAAGCGAAGGCGGGCCAGGAAAAGACGCGTTCGTTCTACGTGAACCTGCATCGCGAGCGCAAGGACCTGCCGGCGTGGATGGAAAAGCAGGCGTATCTCGCGCTCGGCACGCTGCTGATCGGCGCGTCGACGCTCGAAATCGACGCCTGCCCGATGGAAGGTTTCGATGTCGATGCGCTCGACGCGGAGCTGGGCCTGCGCGAGCAGGGCCTCACCGCGCTCGTGGTGATCGGCCTCGGCTATCGCAGCGCCGACGACTTCAACGCGAAACTGCCCAAGTCGCGTCTGCCCGCGGCTGCGGTGTTCACCGAGCTGGGCTGATTCTCGCAGGGAGCGCCAGCCCATGCAGGGCATCAAACGCCGGATCGTGTATCTCACGCTGTTCGAGGGCATTGCGATCGTCATCACCGGCACGAGCTTCGCCACGCTCTCGGGCAGCGGCATGGATCGTGCCGGCGCCGCTGCGGTGTTTTCGTCGCTGATCGCGGTGGGCTGGAACTTCGTCTACAACCTGTTGTTCGAGCGCTGGGAAGCGCGTCAGGCGAAGCGCGGCCGCGGCGTCGCGCGCCGCATTGCGCATGCCGTGGGCTTCGAGGGCGGGCTCGTATTGTTCCTCGTCCCGCTGATCGCGTTCACGCTGCGCGTGTCGCTGCTAGAGGCGCTCGGATTGGACATCGGCCTGACGGTGTTCTTTCTCGTCTATACCTACGTGTACAACCTGATCTTCGATACCGTGTTCGGGCTACCGGCCTCCGCCATGCCGCTCGCTTCCGGGCCGGAATCGAAACCGCGAGCGTAGGCCGGGCCGCAGGTCAAGGACTGGCGGCGGCGCCCTGCGCGCGGCTGGCCTCCACGCTCGCCGGGGCGCCCATGCTTGCGCCGGCCGCCGCCGCTTCGGAGGCAGGCGCGACCGCACGCGACGGATGCTGCGCGTCGTGCAGCGCGCCGGACCACCCGCCGCCCAGGTCGCCGATCAGCGAGGCGGTGTCGAGCAGCCGCTGCTGCTGCACGTTGAGCGCGCTCTGCTCATTGGTCAGCTGCGTGGCGAGGGCCGTCGCGACCGTCGTGTAGTCCACCGTTCCCGCCTCGTATTCGTTCTGCGCGATCTGGGCGCCGCGCGTCGCGTCGCGCACCGCGGCGTCGAGCACCTCGGCCTGCTGCGCGAGAATGCGCAGCGCCGAGAGATCGTTCTCCACCCCCTGGAACGCCGTCAGCACCGTGCCGCGATAGTGTGCCACGGCTGCGTCGTAGCTCGCGCGCGCGGCCGCCACCTGGCCGCTGCGCTGGCCGCCGTCGAAGATCGTCTGCGTCGCGCTCGCGCCGAGCGACCACACGTAGTTGCTCATATGCAGGAGGCCCGAAATCGGCGACTGCGTGAAGCCGTCGAGCGCCGTGAGCGAGATCGTCGGATAGTAGGCGGCCACTGCCACGCCGATTGCCGCGTTGGCCGACGCCATCTGGCGCTCGGCGGTCGAGATGTCTGGGCGGCGCTGCAGCAGCGTGGAGGGTACGCCGGCGGGCACCGTGGGCAGCGCCGGCAGCTTCGTGCTATGCGGGATATCGACTTCCCCGGGGTTGCGACCCACCAGCACGGCGATGGCATGCTCGTACTGCGCCCGCGCCACGCCCAGTGCGATCAGGCTCGCGCGCGCGGATTCGAGCTGCGTGCGCGCGGAAATGAGGTCGGACGGTGGTACCGTTCCTGCCTGGTCCTGGTTGGCCACCACGCGCAGGAAGTCCGTGTACGCCTGCACCGTATGCGTGAGCAGGTCGATGTCGGCATCGGTGATGCGCAGGTTGATCACGGCGTTGGCGAGCGCGATCTGTTCGGACAACGTAGCGTTGGCGAGCGTCGCTTCGCTCGCCTGCGCCGTGGCCGACTGCTCTTCGACCTGGCGGCGCACCTGGCCCCAGAGGTCGATGTCCCAGCTCGCGTTGGCTTCGAGTGTGCCGCCATTGACGATGCGCGCGCCGCTCGGCGTGGAGGTGATGCTGCTCACGCTGCTGAGCGTGCCGGTGGAGGAGCGCTCGCGCGCGAGGGAGCCGGTCACGCCGATGACCGGAAAGAGGCTCGCGCGCGCCACGCGCACTTCGGCCAGCGCTTGCTGGTAATTCGCGTAGCTCTGCCGCACGGTCTGGTTCGACACCTGGACGAGCGGTTCCAGTTCATCGAGCAGCGGATCCTGGAAGGCGGTCCACCATTCGCCCTTGGGGCCCTGCGCGGCATCGGGCTCGGCCTGGGTCCAGCCGGGCAGCTCCTTCCAGGTGGCGGGCACCGCGACCTGGGGCCGATGGTAGTCCGGCCCGACCATGCAGCCCGCGAGCAGCAGCGCGGCGGAAAGTGGCGCGAGCGGCACGCGCGAGCGCGTGCTTGCGGCGGCGGGAACGAGCATTCGCGTGAGCGATCGGGTAAGGCGTGTCTTCATCATGATGCGCTCTCATCGGCCTGACGATTCCACGGCAGGCGCGCGGCCCAGCGCGCGAGGCGCGCGCGCAGGCGGTCGAGGAACAGGTAAATCACCGGCGTGGTGTACAGCGTGAAGAGCTGGCTCAGGATCAGGCCGCCCATCACCGTCACGCCGAGCGGCTGGCGCAGCGAGGCGCCCTGGCCGATGCCGATGGCGAGCGGCAGCGCGCCGAGCACGGCCGCGAAGGTCGTCATCATGATCGGGCGCAGGCGTACCACGGCGGCCTCGTGAATCGCGCTGCGCGCGTCCATGCCTTCGTTGCGTTGCAGCTGAATGGCGACATCGACCATCATGATGCCGTTCTTCTTCACGATGCCGATGAGCAGAATGATGCCGATCATCGCGATTACGGAGAACGGCGTGCCGAAGATCAGCATGGCAAGGATCGCGCCTATGCCGGCCGAAGGCAGCGTGGAGAGGATCGTGAGCGGGTGGATGGTGTTTTCGTAGAGCACGCCCAGCACGATATACACCACGGCGAGCGCGGCGAGAATGAGCAGCGGCACGGTGCCCATCGATTGCGCGTAGGCCTGCGCCGCGCCCGCGAACGCACCGTGGATCGAGGCAGGCATGCCGATGTCGCGTTTGGCCTGATCGATGATCCTGCCGGCGTCGGAGAGCGAGCCGCCCTTGGGCAGATTGAACGAAATCGTGCCCGCCACTTCCGTGCCCTGGTGATTGACCTGCGTGGCCGTGTGCCGCGTTTTCCAGTCCATGAGCGCCATGAGCGGCACCATGGTTTCGGCGGCCGTGCTGTCCGCGCTGCCGCTGGAGCTGCCGCCCTTGCTGTTCGCAATCGCGTTGTTCTGCTGGTTGGCCACGGCGTTGGCATTGCGCGTGTTGGTGTTGCTGCCTGTCGTGGTTGGGGGGGGCGGGGTGGTCACGGCCATGAAAGGCGTGACGCCCGAGATCACGCTTTGCGGCATCTGCGTTTGCGCGGCGCCGCTCGCGTTGCCCGCCGCGGTGCTCAGCCAGATCTGCTCGAACGATTGCGGAAACTGCCAGTATTGCGGCGCCACTTCCATGACGACGAAGTACTGGTTGATCGCGTTGTAGATGGTCGACACCGTCCGCTGGCCGAATGCGTCATAGAGCACGTTGTCGATCTGGTTCGGATCGAAGCCGAAGCGCTTGGCGGTCGTGCGCTGCACCGTCATGTAGGCCTCGAGACCATTTTGCTGCAGGTCCGAATTCACGTCCGTCATCTGGCCACGGTGCTTGTTCAGCTCGTCCACGAGGCGCGGCACCCAGGTGAAAAGGGCATTGGCGTCGTCGCTCGTGAGCGTGTACTGATATTCAGCCGCCGACTGACGCCCGCCGATCTGCAGGTCCTGCTGCGCCTGCATGAAAAGGCGTGCGCCGGAAACCCCATTGAGCTTGGGGCGCAGCCGGTTCACGACCTCGGTGGCCGAAAGGCGCCGCTCGTTGATCGGCTTCAGCTCGACGAACACCGTGGCCGTATTGAGCGCGCGCCCGCCCGTGAAGCCCGCCACGGACTGCACCGCAGGATCGGCCTTCACGATGGCCTGCAACTGGGCGAGCTTCTTCTCCATCGCCGTGAACGAAATGCTCTGGTCGGCGATGATCTGGCCGATCAGGATGCCCGTGTCCTGCTCGGGAAAAAACGTGCCGGAAAGCAGACGGGCAAGAAACACATTGCCGACCAGCAGCGCGAACAAAATGAAGATCGTGAGCCGCGCGTGATCGAGCGCGACGTCGAGTGTGCGCGAGTAGAACTGCTTGAAGCGCTCGAATTGCGCCTCGATCCATACGGCGGCGCGCGAAGGCTTGCGATGCAGCGCCTCGCGCTTGAGCACGTAGGCGCACATGGTGGGCGTGACCGTGAGCGAAATCACGAGCGAGATGAGGATCGCGATGGAGAGCGTCATCGCGAACTCGTGAAAGAGCAGGCCCACGATGCCGGGCATGAGCAGAATGGGCAGGAACACGGCAATCAGCGAAAGGCTCATGGAAAGCACCGTGAAGCCCACTTCGCCCGCGCCTTTGAGCGCCGCTTCCTTCGGCTCCATACCGGCTTCGAGGTGGCGCACGATGTTCTCGAGCACCACCACGGCGTCGTCCACGACGAAGCCGGTGCCGATGGTGAGCGCCATGAGCGAGAGATTGTCGATGCTGTAGCCGAGCAGGTACATCGGCCCGAAGGTGCCCACGATGGAAAGCGGCAGCGCCACGGCGGGAATTAGCGTGGCGCGCGGCGAGAGCAGGAACACGAACACCACGCCGATCACGAGCAGCACGGCAATGAAGAGCGTGCGCTCGGTGTCGGCCACGGAAGCGCGCACGGATTCGGAGCGGTCGATCGCCACGTTCACCTTGATCGTGGCGGGCAGCGCGGCTTCGATGAAGGGCAGGCGCGCCTGGATCTGCTGCACGGTCTTCACGACGTTGCTGCCCGGCATCGGGTAGACGATCACCAGCACGGACGACTGGCCGTTGTAGAGACCGGCGTTGCGGATGTTCTCGTTGGAGTCGATGACCGAAGCCACGTCGCCCAGGAACACGGGCGAGCCGTTGCGATAGGCGATCACGATGTCGCGGAACGGCGCGGCCTTGCTGATCTGGTCGTTCGAGAGCACCTGGTAGCGCTGGTTGCCCTGGTCGATATGGCCTTTCGCGCTGTTCGCATTGGCCGCGCCAATCGACGCGCGCACGTCTTCGAGGCCGATGCCGTAGCTGTTGAGCTTGCCTGGCTCCAGCTCCACGCGCACCGAGGGCAGTGCGCCGCCGCCGAGCGTGATCTGGCCCACCCCGTCCACCTGCGAGAGCTGCTGCATGATGACCGAATCGGCGGAATCGTAGAGCTGCGCCTTCGTGAGCGTTTCCGAGGTGAGCGCGAGCACCATGATCGGCGCGCTCGCGGGGTTGTACTGGCGGTAGGTCGGGTTGCTGCGCAGCGTGACGGGCAGGTCGGCGCGCGCGGCCTGGATCGCGGCTTCGACGTCGCGCGCCGCACCGTTGATGTCGCGCTTCAGGCCGAACACGACCACGATGATCGACGATCCCGTGTTGCTGATCGAGGTGAGCTGGCTCACGTCGGCAATGGTGCCGAGGCGGCGCTCGAGCGGCTCCGCCACGGTGGACGCCATGATGTCCGGGCTCGCGCCCGCCATGTTGGCCTGTACCACGATCACCGGATAGGCGATGTTGGGCAGCGGCGCCACCGGCAGCCGGAAAAAGGCGAGCATCCCCGAAATGAGGATCGCGATCGCGAGCAGCGAGGTCGCGACGGGCCGCCGGATGAAGAGCGCCGAGGGGTTCACGGCGTGCCCTCGGGCTCGGGCGGCGCGCCGCCGCGCTCGCTTTCAGGCTTGCGCTTGCGGCCGAAGCGCTCGGCGAGGCGGTCGAAGAACAGATAGATCACGGGCGTCGTGAAGAGCGTGAGCATCTGCGAGAGCGTGAGACCGCCGATGATCGCGAGGCCTAGCGGGCGGCGCAGTTCCGAGCCCGTGCCGCTGCCGAGCAGCATGGGCAGCGCGCCGAGCATGGCCGCGAGCGTGGTCATGAGGATGGGCCGGAAACGCAGGAGCGAGGCCTCGAAGATTGCCTCGCGCGGCGCTTTGCCTTGCACGCGTTCGGCTTCTAGCGCGAAGTCCACCATCATGATGGCGTTCTTCTTGACGATACCGATCAGCAGCACGATGCCGATGATGCCGATCACGTCCAGATCCTTGCCCGCGATCATCAGCGCGAGCAGCGCACCGATGCCGGCCGAGGGCAGCGTCGAGAGGATCGTGACCGGGTGCACATAGCTCTCGTAGAGCACGCCCAGCACGATATACACGGCCACGAGCGCTGCGATCAGCAAATAGCCCTCGCTGGTGAGCGAATCCTCGAACGCCTGCGCCGCGCCCTGGAACGACGAGGTGATCGAGGGCGGCAGGTTCACGGCGGCCTCGGCCCTGCGCACGTCGCGCACGGCCGCGGAAAGCGAGGCGCCGTCGGCGAGGTTGAAGGAGATCGTCACCGAGGGGAATTGCGCGAGGTGGCTGATCATGAGCGGCGAGCGCGTGATGCTGATCTTCGCGATGCCCTTGAGCGGCACCTGGCCCTCGCTGCTCGTCTGGCTCGGCAGATAGAGGTCGCCGAGCGACTCCACCGTGGGCAGCGCCTCGGGCTTCGCCACGAGAATCACGCGGTACTGGTCCGACTGCTGGAAGATGGTCGAAACGATGCGCTGGCCGAGCGCGTCGTAAAGCGCGTTGTCGATCGTCGCCGCCGTGATGCCGAAGCGCGCCGCGAGTTGCCGGTTCACTTCGATATTCACGGAAAGACCATCGGTGTTGAGATCGCTCGTGACATCGCGGATCGAGGAAATCTGCTTCATGCGCTCGACGAGCGCGGGCACGTACTGCTGGAACGCTTCCTGGCTCGGCCCGCGCAGCACGAAGTTGTACTGGTTGCGCGAAACCGTGGTGTCGAGCGTGAGATCCTGCTCGGGCTGCACGTAGAGGCGGACGCCCGGCACCTTCGCCACCGACTGCTGGATGCGCCGCCCGATTGCGTCCGCCGTTTCGGAGCGGTCGTCGTGCGGCTTCAGGTTGATGAGGAAGCGCCCGTTGTTGAGCGTGTTGTTGATGCCGTCGATGCCCACGTACGAGGTGAGCGAAACGACGTCGGGGTCCTTGAGGATTTCCTCCGCGAGCGCAGACTGGCGCCGCACCATCGCCTGGTAGGAGATGGAGTTGTCGGCCACGCTGATGCCCTGGAGCACACCCACGTCCTGCACGGGGAACAGACCCTTGGGAATGACCACATAGAGCAGGCCGGTGAGCACGACGGTCACCACGAAAACGATGAGCGTGAGCATCTGGTGATCGAGCACCCAGCGCAGGCCGCGCTCATAGGCGTTGAGCGTCTTGTTGAAGAGGCCTTCGCTGATGCGCTCGAAGCGGCTCGGGTGGCGCTCGGCCCGGGCGCGCAGGATGCGCGCGCACAGCATCGGCACGACGGTGAGCGAGACCACGGCGGAAAGCACGATGGTCACGGCGAGCGTGACGGCGAACTCGCTGAAGAGACGCCCGATCACGCCGCCCATGAAGAGCAGCGGAATCAGCACGGCAATGAGCGAGATCGTCAGCGAAAGAATCGTGAAGCCGATCTGGCCCGCGCCCTTGAGCGCCGCCTGCAAGGGTTTGTCGCCTTCCTCGAGATAACGCACGATGTTCTCGATCATCACGATCGAGTCGTCCACCACGAAGCCCGTGGCGATGATGAGCGCCATGAGCGAGAGGTTGTCGATCGAGTAGCCCAGCTCGTACATGATCGCGAGCGTGCCGATCAGCGAGACCGGCACCGAGATGCTCGGAATGATGGTGGCGGGCAGGTTGCGCAGAAACACGAAGATCACCGCCACGACGAGGGCCACGGCGAGCACCAGCTCGAAGGCGGCGTCGCTCACCGAGGCGCGGATCACGCCCACGCTGTTCGAGACCACCGTGACCTGCATGCCCGCGGGCAGCGCCGCTTCGAGCTGCGGCAACTGGCTCGTGATCTGGTTGACGGTCGCGATCACGTTCGCGCCCGGCTGGCGCTGCACGTTCAGCACGATCGCGGGCGTCTTGTTGTACCAGGCGCCGCGCTCCACGTCCTGAGCGGCGGTGGAAACGCGCGCCACGTCGCGCATGAACACGGGCGAGCCGTTCTGGTAGGCGATGACCGTATCTTCGTAGTCCTTTGGATCCGAAATCTGGTCGTTGGAATTGATCGTGTAGTTCAGCTCGGGGCCGTCGAAGTTGCCTTTCGGGTTGCTCACGTTGACGTTGGCGAGCAGCGTGCGCAGGTCGTCGAGATTGAGGCCGTAGGCGGCGAGCTTGCGCGGGTCCGCCTCCACGCGCACGGCGGGCACGTTGCCGCCCGCGGTGGTGACGAGGCCCACGCCCGGCACTTCGGAAATCTTGGTGGCGAGGCGGTTGTTGGCCGCGTCCTGCAACTGCGTGAGCGACATCGACTTCGACGTGATAGCCAGCGTGAGAATGGGCTGGTCGGCCGGGTTGACCTTGGCGTAGGTCGGCGGCGCGGGCAAGCCGCTCGGCAGGAAGCTGTTGGCCGCGTTGATGGCCTGCTGCACGTTCTGCTCGGCGATATCGAGGCTCAGCGACAAGTCGAATTGCAGTGTGATGATCGAAGCGCCCTCGGAGCTGTACGAGATCATCTGCTGCAGGCCGGGGATTTCGCCGAGTTGCACTTCGAGCGGCGCCGTGACCGTGGTCGCCATTACGTTCGGGCTCGCGCCCGGATAGAAGGTCTGCACCTGGATGGTGGGATAGTCAACCGCCGGCAGCGAGGAAACCGGCAGGAACTTCATCGCGACGAGGCCGATCAGCACCATCGCGATCATCAGGAGCGAAGTCGCCACCGGCCGCAGGATGAAGAGGCGCGAAATATTCATCGGCGCGGGGTCCGGGTCCTAGCCGGCCTGCGAGGCCGCGGCGCTCGCGTCGGAGGCGTTCGGCGCCGTGGCGCCTGGCGCGCTGGCCGTGCCGGGCGCATTGTCGTGATGCGGCGCGCTCCCGGCGCCTGCCGCGCCCGCGTGGGTGGCGGGCCTCGGCACCGCGGGCTGGATCTTCGCGCCGTCGTTGAGGCGGTCGAGGCCGTCGGTCACGACATGCTGGCCGGCCTGCAGGCCAGCGGCGATCACGGTGTAGCGGCCGTCGCTAGGCCCGAGCGTGACCTTGTGGACCGACACCGTGTTGTCGGCGTTCACGAGGTACACGTAGTCTCCCGGGGCACCGGTCTGCACCGCCGGCGTGGGCACGAGCACGGCGTTCCGGAGGGTGTCGACGAGCAGCTTGACGTTGACGAACTCGTTGGGAAAGAGCGCCTCGTCGTCGTTGGGCACGCTCGCGCGCAGCGTGACCGTCCCGGTGGCCGTGGCCATCTGGTTGCTGAGCGCGAAGAGCGTGCCGGTGGCGATCTGGCGCGTGTTGTCGCTGCTGTAGACGCTCACCGGCAGTTTCGCGCCCGCGTTGACGCGCTCCAGCACGCTGCCGAGCGCCGTTTGCGGAATGGCGAACTGCACGGTGGTGGGCTTCATCGTCGTGATGACGGCGATGCCGGTCGAGCTGGTCGACGTCACGTAGTTGCCCGGGTCGACGAGCCGCAGGCCCACCCGGCCCGACACCGGCGCGGTGATGCGGCAGTAGATGAGATCGAGTTCGAAGAGCCGCACGTTGGCCTTGTCGGCCTGCACCGCGGCTTCATACTGCATGACAAGAAACTTCTGGTCCGTGTAGGTCTGCTCGGCGATCGACTGCTTCTCTTTCAACTGCGTGTAGCGCGCGAGATCGGCGCGCGCCTGGGCAAGCAGCGCCTGGTCCTTGGCGAGCTGCGCGAGCGCCTGTTCCTTGCTGATCTCGTACTGGCGCGGATCGATCTGCGCAAGGAACTGCCCCTTCACGACGTCCTGGCCTTCCTTGTACCCCACCTCGGTGAGGTAGCCGCTGATTTGCGGCAGCACCGTGATCGTCGCGATGGGCGTGACGGTGCCGAGCGCGCTGAGCGTCACGGGCATGGGGCCGAGCGTCGCGGCGGCCACGGTGACGACCTGAGGCGCGGCGCCATGCTCGGGCTTCTTGTTGCGCACGACATGCACGATCACGAGCGCGATCAGCACGATCACCACGATGGCGAGAATGAGCGTGACGCGCCTGCGGCGCTTCGGCGGGAGCGGCGGCGGTGCAGCGGGCGGCGGGGGTGGCTCGGGCGAAGGTTGCGTCTGCGGGACGTCGCTCATGCCTGTCTCCGGGAGATCGAACCGCCGCGTGCGGTGGCGCGGCTCATGCACGAAAACGATGAAGACTGAAACCATGCCGGCGCGCACGGCGGCTGGGACGCCGCGCTATGCTGCCGGTGACTGTCGGGTCGCTGCATACGGATTCTCTTGATTGTTATGCCGTCGAAGCCGGGCGTTGCCGCGCAGCAAGGCCCGAGACTCGCAGTCTACCCAACTAAGTGCATCAATTTCGAAACGTTGGTGAATTGAAAGGTTTTCGCGTGTTACAGCGCGCGGCGCCGGTGATCCGCCGTTACACAGCGAAAGCCGCGAGAAAGGCACCCTGGCATTTATCCGTACGTAGTTTTGGAGACTCGACGCCCGGATTCTGACCTGATACCTTGCGCGGCGCAGATGCACCGCGACGTCGATCACGTTCGCGGGGCGACGCGACCGGACCGTCCGCGGCGCTAGTGAGCCGTCGCGGTGCGGACCGGGCTCACCACCCTATACCCAGAACCAAGGGGGAAACCCATGAAAAAGATGTTTGCAGCCGTGTCCGTCGCCTTGTTCGCCGCAACCGCCGCCTCCGGCGCGTTCGCGGCAGATACCATTCGATTCGGTGTCGATGCGAGCTATCCGCCGTTCGAATCGAAAGCGCCTGATGGCAAGCTGGTCGGCTTCGACATCGACCTCGGCAACGAGATCTGCCACCGTCTGGACGCGAAGTGCGTGTGGATCGAGAACGATTTCGACGGCATGATTCCGGCGCTGAAGGCGCGCAAGTTCGACGGCGTGCTCTCTTCCATGTCGATGACACCCGCGCGCGAAGAGCAGATCGCGTTCTCGGCGAAGCTGTTCAACACCCCCACGCGCCTCGTCGCGAAGACGGGCTCGGGCATCAAGCCGACTGCCGAATCGCTCAAGGGTAAGCGCGTCGGCGTCGAGCAGGGCACGATCCAGGAAGCCTATGCGAAGGCCCACTGGGCGACGGCCGGCGTCGAGGTGGTCCCGTACCAGAATCAGGACCAGGTCTATCAGGACCTGCTGGCCGGGCGTGTGGACGCGGCGCTGCAAGACGCCGTGCAGGCCGACATCGGCTTCCTGAAGACGCCGCGCGGCAAGGGCTTCAGCTTCGCTGGCGGCGATCTCGAGGACCCGGCGACGCTCGGCAGCGGTGCCGGCATCGGCCTGCGCAAGGAGGACACGGCGCTGAAGACGAAGATCGACGGTGCGATCGCCGGCATGATCAAGGACGGCACGTACAAGAAGATCGAGAAGAAGTACTTCGATTTCGACGTGTATGGGAAGTAAAGAGCAGTAACTGACGCGCACGGCGCGGGTGCGGATGACTCGCGCTCGCGTCGTGCCGCTGTCAATGCCGCCGTTGTGCCGCCGTTCTGCAATACATTGCAGAAATGCTTGTTTGCGTGCGAGCGCCTCACTGTCTAGATTGGAGGTGTTCAATGCATCGCAAGGAGCACGCAATGTCCAGGCTGTCGATGCCGACGTGGTTCGCGCGACACGTGCTCGCGCGCGGCCGCGTTCATTTGCCGCGCAGCGTGCACGCTGACGCGCCGCTAGCCACACGCGAACCGGAGCAGCTCGAACGGATCGCCACCTATGCACGGGCTGGTTACTTCAATATGGCCTATACGCCCGATATGTTTCCGCTCGTCGGCGATCTGCCGCCGCACTGAGCCCCGCATCGTATCGACCCTCTTGCGACTGCGCCGTGCCGTTGCGGCACGACGAGCGCTGAGCGGTGAACCTCTGCACCCGCATCGCGCTCGAAGCGGCGTGGCACCACGCAAGCCAGCGCGGCTAATGCCGCGCGTTTCTGCGCGCGGCGACACCTACGGGTAATATGGGGCGATTTACGGGCCGTGCGCCCGCGCCTCGCATTCCCCGCTCATGAACGCATCCGATCCTGCATGGCAAGACGAGAGCCCAGAGGACCTGCCGGGCCTGTATAGCCGCGGCGTTGGCCGCGCGCGCGAATGGTGGCGCGTCACGCCGTCGGAACGCGTGCACATGTATCGCATCGAGCACGGCCGGGGTGAGCATGACGAAGTCGACATCGACACCGTGGTCGATCTCGACAATCTCGAGGCCAAGCTCCTCAAGTGGCGCCGCGAGGGCTATGTCTGCGCAACGCAGCGCGACGAGGAAGTGCGCGCCGCGCAGGCTGGCAGTGCGTTTGCCAGCGCCTTGCGGCAGGCCGCCGCGTCGGCGCGTGCGGAACGCGCGGAGCGTGCCCTCGTGGCCGCCCGGCGCCTGCGGGGCAACGCCGCCACGGTGCGCATTGGCCGCGTGGACGTGCCGCGCGGCGAGCCGAACGCCCTGGTGCCGCGCGTGAACGCGGCCTACCTCTTCACGGAGCGCGACGACGACATCGTTCAGGACATCGTAGAAAATCGCCGCGTGATGCTGATCGGCCATACGGGCTCGGGCAAGACGAGCTTCATCGAGCAGGTGGCCGCGCGCGCGGACTACGGCGTGCTGCGCGCGAACATGAACGGCCAGACGACGATCAGCGATTTCGTTGGCTTCTGGACCGTCAAGGGTGGCGAGACGATCTGGATAGACGGCGTGCTGCCCGTGGCGATGCGCGAGGGCTATTGGCTCATCGTCGACGAACTCGATTTCGCCGAGCCGTCCATCCTTGCCGTGCTCACCGCCGTTCTCGAACCGAGCGGTCGCCTGCTGCTCAAGGAGCGCGGCAACGAGATCGTCGAGGCGCATCCGTCGTTCCGTCTTTTTGCCACCGCGAACGCGGCGGGCGCGATGAGCGCATATCGCCATCTGTACCAGGGCGCGAATCTGCTCAACGAAGCGTTTCTCGACCGCTGGCGCGTCTACGTCTTCGATTATCTCCCAGTTGAAGAGGAGACCGAAGTATTGCTGCGCACGCTGCCTCGGCTCACGCAGCCGCTTGCGCAGACGCTCGCGGCCATCGCCGCCGACTGCCGCGCGGCGTTCGCGCGTGAAGACCTGGCGAGCGCATTTTCCACACGGCGACTCATCGACTGGGCCGAGCTGATGTTGCGCACGGGCGATCTCGAACGCGCGGCGAGCCCGGCGATCTACGCGAAGGTGAGCGCGGACGATGCGGCGCTGATCCGCAGCATCATCCGTCATCACGTGATCCTGGACGCATGAACGCGGAGGCAGCCGTGTCCGTCGTGTCCGCTTCTCGCGCCGGAATAGAAGGCTTGATCGCGAGCGGCGACCCTGAAGGCGCGTTCGGCCGGCTCGCACGCGTGCTCGCCGGCGATGCACGTGTGAGCGTGGCGTTCGGCGCGGGCCAGCCGCGCGTGGAAGGCGAGCGCTTCGTGCTGCCCGCACGCGTGGCTGACACCGCAGCGAGCGAGCCCGCGGCGCAGACCGCACTCCTTGGCGCGCTCGATCTGCTGGCCGCGCGCCATCGCTACAGCGATGCAGCGCGCCTCGATACGCCGCAGGCTGGTGTGACGGGGCGCATCGCCCAGGCCATCGAGGACCGCCGCGTGCTCGCGCAACTCGCTTTGGCTTACCCTGGCGCGCCGCGCTATGCGGCAGGCTGGCGCGCATGGCGGAGCGAGGCTGTCGCGCGCCGCTGGGCGTCGCTGGCCTGGCGCGAGCGGCTCACCTGGGCGATCGAGCGCACGCTATGGGAGCACGCGGACAAAGCGGACAAAGCGGACGAAGCGCCGGGCGTCGCGCAGCGTGATGCAGACGCGCTCGCCGCCGCCTTGCGCGCGATCGACGGCCCGCTCGCCGCGGCGCGCGCGAGTCGATCGACGCAGGCCAGCATGCGTGCCGCCGTGGCGATCGTGGCGGCCGTGCGATCGCTCGCGTCGCGCGGCGCGAACAACATGATGCAGACGGCCGGTCCAGTCGAAGGGCTCGATGACGAAGCGGCGCGGCTCGCGCAAGTCATGGAGGAATTCGGCGCTCAGGACGAAGTCGAGCCGCCAGGCGGCGCGGCCGAAGCCGACCACGCTCGCAACGGTGCCGAATATGCGCTGGCGCATGCATCGACCGACTCGGACTCCGCGGCCGGCGAGTCGTTTTCCGAAGCCGACGCGCCGCATGCCGCTGCGCCAGCCGCGCGCGGCGCGGCCCACGCACGCCCGCGCCTGTCGATCCCGTTCACCACGGCCTTCGACGTCGTCACCGATCTCACCGGCCGCGGCGACGCCATCGCGTGGCGCAAGCTGCGTGCGCTGGCACGCGCGGAGACCGGTGCGCTCAAGACCCACCTCGAACGCGTGCTCGAGGCCGACGAGCTGACTCACTGGAAGCGCGAACAGGAGCGCGGCATGATCGATCGCGCGGCGCTCTCGCGCCTTGCCGCCTCGCGCGGCTACCGTACGCCGTTTCGCGTGGCGCGTCATGCGAGCGGGCGCGATACGGTCGTCATGCTGCTGCTCGACCTGAGCGGCTCGATGGCGGGGCGCAAGATCGAGCTTGCGCGCCTGTGCGCGGCGGCGCTGGCCGACGCGCTCACGCAACTGACGTTCGATTCCGAAGTGCTCGGCTACAGCTCGATCGAAGCGCCCGAAATGCGGGCGCACTACGAGCGAGAACGCGCGGCGGGCACGGATCTGCGCGCCTATAACCGTTTCGTCGAGCGGCTGGATTTGCGCGTGTTCAAGCGCTTCGACTCGCGCGATCTGAGCGGGCTCGCCGCCATCGAATGTGGCCACGAGAACCCCGACGGCGAGGCGCTCGCCTGGGCAGCCGCGCGGCTCGCTGCGCGCAGGGCGCGGCGGCGGCTCCTGTTCGTGCTCTCGGACGGCTATCCATCGACGGGCGACGGCGCCCCGGCCGTGCTGCGCAGCGACCTGCTCGCGCGCGTGCAGACGGCGAAGGAGCAGGGCATTGAAATCGTCGGCATCGGCATTCTCGACGATGCGGTCGAGGCCTTCTATCCGAACGCCGTGGTCGTGCGCAAGCTCCACGAGCTGCCGGCGACCGCGTTCGCGGCGTTGAGCCGTTTGCTGGCGAACCGGCCTTGTTGAACGCACGGGTGCGTCGGCGCACGGCGGTTTTCTTGCCGGACCCGGCGCGTTGCACTAATTTGAGAAAGGCGGCGTCGCAAGCCGCCCTCCGTCAACGAATCCAGCAAGGTCATGCCCGGCCGCGACTACCGACCCGTGGATTACGACCGCCTCTACTACCGGCTCGACCTGGAGCCGGGCGCGAGCGAGGCGGACGTCAAGCACCGCTATCGCCATCTCGCGCAGATTCTGCATCCCGACAAATGGCGGCATCCCACGGCCGCCTCGATGCGCTGGGCCGACGAGCAGTTCAAACGCGTGAAGGAGGCTCGCGAGCTGCTGGAGGCGTACTGGTCCGTGCACCATGCACCGCCGGTGAGCCGCTCGGCGCTGAGCGTCGCGCAGGCCGATCAACTGCACGCGCAGATGCAATCGCTGGTGGCGCAACGCGAGCGCGTGCGCGCCGAACTCGATGGACTGCGCGCCGAGCGCACGCGCACGCTCGAGGATATCCGGCGCATGAAGGCCGAGCGAGACGCGCTGCACGGCGAACTCGCGGCGATGCGCGACAAGGAGCACGAGGCCCGCGAGGCGCACGAGGCGCAGGCCGAACCCCCGTCAGAGGCCGTTGACATGTCCTCACATCCCGGCGGCATGCGCGAGTTCCTGTTCGCCAGGCTCGACGATCCGTCGCGCGGCTGGCTCCTCACGCTCTCCGCGAGCGTCTTCGTCTGCATCGTCGTTTTCGTCGTCGCACATCTGGTCGTGGGCTTGCTGCTCGCGCCGCTCGCGCGCTTCGAGGCCGGGCGATGGCTCGCGCATGTGTTGCAGTGGGGTCTGGTGGCGGCCGGACTGGTGCTGGCGTTCGGTTGGGGCTGGTCGCAGCGCACGCTATACCGCGCGGGGCGGGCGGGCAGCGAGCATCCGGTGGCTTTGCCTGCCGATGAAACACGCCGGCGCGTGAACGCGGCGTTGCGCTACGAAACGCACTATGGCGCCGAGTGGAGCGTTGAATCGTGCGAGGCCGCCCCCGACGACTCGCACTTCGCCTTGCGCGCCACGATGCGGTTCTCGCCTGGCTCGCACGCGGCCACGCGGCGCCACACCGTCACGTTTCGCTGCCAGGCGCGCCGGTCCGGGGCCGCGCAAACCGCGCTCGCGTATGACTTCTCGGTGGCGGCGCCCACCTGGTGGCTCGTTCCCGCGGCGCGCGTGGTGCGCGATCTGCGCAAGCGCCTCGACGCCGATCTCGGCGCGCTGCGCTAAAGCGGCGCTTACGCCCGCCCGTCTTCAATCGACTACGAAAAGCCTGGCGCCGGTGCGCGTGTACGACTGGTGCGCCTCGGCGTCGTCGCCCACCTGGTAGCTCATGCCCGGCGTGAGCACGAACTTGCGCCCGTCGTCGAGCGTGGTTTCGAGTTCGCCTTCGAGGCAGAACAGAATGTGCCCCTTCTTGCACCAGTGATCCGCGAGGTAGCCCGGCGAGTATTCGACCATGCGCACGCGAATCGGATTGGCCTCGCTTCCGAAAAAGCGGGTGCGCCAGATGGCCGTGCCCGTTTCACCCTTATGTTGAGTGGGCCCGACACTCGCCCAGTCGGTCGTTCCAAAGCGGAACGGTTCCATTTTCATGCGGTTTTCTCCTTGCTTTGAGTGTTGGGCGGACGGTGGCGGAGCGTCGTTACAGATCTTCATCCACCGCCCGCTCTTTATTCCGCGCGCTTCATATCGTCAGGCAGCTCGAGCAGATGGTGCAGGTCATGTCGTGCGCCTGAGCGACACAACGCCGAAGCAAGGCTCACGTTCGCGTGAAGGTGATGGGTTACGACGCGCTCAGGGTGTCACCCGAGACATGAACGCGCTCGCCGACCTGGACCGCTGGTTGCGTCGAATAGTTGAAGTTCCGGTAGCTGCCGTCCTGCATCCTGACCTGCACCTGGTAGCTCGTCGCCTTGCGTACGGCATGCTCGATGCCATTGCCTGCAAGGCCGCCGGCGACGGCGCCACCGATCGTTGCCAGCACGCGACCGCGTCCTCCGCCGACCTGATTTCCCAGCAGCCCACCGGCGACTGCGCCGCCCACGGCCCCGAGACCCGTTGTCGGCTCGGGCTCCTGGACCGTATTGACGGCAACGACTTCGCCGGCGTTCGGGTCAACGGCGGCGGGTCTCGGTGCGGGTTGCGCATACGGCCGATCTGCATCGTTGTTCGCATACCTCTTGGGTTGCTCGACTGGCGCGCTATGGTGATGATGGACGCGTGGCTGGGCGGGGGCTTCCTCCCGGGTCACGCGCTGCTCCATGTTCGGTTGCGGCGAAGCGACCGGTGCGCTGGCTATTTGCGTAGTGGCCGCTGCGCCCGCGCCTGGTTCGGCGACCGGAACGGCTTGCGTCGGGGGGACCGTCACGGCTCGGGACGTCGGAAGAATGCCCGTCATCGCCGCAATCCCTGTAGCGCTGGCGAGGATGACCGCCACGGCTGCGCCGGCAACCAAAGGGTGGATGCGGCTACGCTGCTCTGAACCGGAAGAGAGATTGGTGCTCATGTCGTGCTCCGTTGATGGGTGTGAGCAAGAACGCCGCAGCCGGCATCGCGGTGCACCGGAACAATGTGAGATTTGTAAGCACTTGTAGTGCGCTAAGAAGCGTGCAAGCGAGTGTGTCGACCGTCTCGTCATCGCGCCCGAACGTTGGTCCCCACTCAAGGTGCAAGCGCGAATTCCTTGCCACCGGCGCCGGTTGAATGTGCGCTTCCGAACAGTTTCGTGCTATTCAGACGATTCAAATAGCGAAGCCGACAAGAAGCAGCAAGACCGCCTCTGCTTTCTTATGGTGCCTACAGGACTGTGGATGGCGTTGGCCCCCACAAGCGCACGTGTGCGGCCTGCAACGATTTCAGGAGGTTTCATGACTTCTAGGGCGCCGGAAAACGGAGCCGCGTGGCCTATGTTTCTGCTCGGCTGGATGAAGGAGATTGCTGACTCCTTTTGCTACGCGCCCAAGCAGCTTCAGCAAGCTATCAACCCGTGGACGTTCAACGGCCTCGTGATCAACGAGAAAAATTCCGGCAATCCGGCGGCCGAGCGGGCGATTGTGAGCCAGGTCAGCTACGGACAGCAATTGGGCCGCATCGAGGACGTTGTTGAAGCAATCATCAAGCAGGCTCCTGCAAGCGATAAAGCGTTTGATGACTTCGCGAAGATGCGGCAAAAGATTGCTGACATCAAGAGGGACAGTCGAAAAGAGCGATTCGAGGCCGTTTTGACGGACCTCAAGCAGATGAAGCTGGACGACAATCCCGGGTTCACGGCCTGCATGGAGAGCATTCAAGCGTTGGTGCGCGAGAAGTAGAAGGCGTTTTGAAGCATGCCACGAACGAATGGCGTGCTGGCTCATAATCTTGCCGTCCGGCGCAGCGAGCTTTAACCGTATGTGCCAGTGCGTTGCACACGCTGCTGTGTCGCGTCCGCCACGGGCGGAAACACGTTCCAGTAACCGTCGTCGTGCAGGAAGAAGAACAGCGCGTGCAGCCCCGTCGGCAGACAGGTCTCCACGCACGCATAGCGGGTTCCGCCCCACCCGGTATGACCGAAGGCGGTCACGTGCACCGGCGTAGTCGGGGCGAGCCATTTCTCAACCTGGTACCGCAGTGACTGCGCCTTGATGGTTCTCATCTGCTGCTCCCCTACACCTGGTACTTGCGCCGCCCATTCGCCTGAGGTTTGCAAACGCCAACGACCGGTCGCCTTCGCGTGCGACCCTTTTTTTGCGCTGCAACCGGAACTTGAGAAACCACTTTAACTATAGCGCCAAAATCAGGTGCTGCCTCGATTTTTGCAAGACAGCAACAGATACAAGCGTAGTCCAGAAGCGCTCGTCCGGCGGTGCTGGGCAAGCCTTCTTGGTGCCCTGCACCACAAAGCCGTTCTAAAGAGAAATCACCTGCCTGGATTGTTTCCCGATAGCCGGACATCGTCCTTGCGAGGAACATGAACGCTGCGCTGCATGCGCCAGGTGTCGAAAGAGTGGAGGCAAAGATGGGACCAGCAGGACCAGCCGACTTCAGCGCATTCGAGCACGAAGGTTGGGAGCGTGTCGCACAAGCCTATGACACGTACTTCAGTGATCTGACTGCCCAGTCGAACCACGCGATGCTCGAGGCGCTACGTGTCGGGCGCGGCACGCGTTTTCTCGACGTCGCATCCGGGCCTGGCTACCTCGCTGCCGCAGCGAGGCGTCGCGGTGCGGACGTCGCCGGTGTGGATTTCTCGTTCGCGATGGTCGAAAAGGCGAGGCGCGTTTTTCCGGGGCTCGAATTCCGTATCGGCGACGCGGAGGATCTGCCGTTCCCCGACGAAAGCTTTGATGCAGTGGGCGTCAGTTTCGGGATGGAGCATTTTCAGCATCCTGAGCGCGCGCTAGCAGAGGCGTTTCGGGTCTTGCAGCCAGGCGGCAGCATTGCTTTTACGGTCTGCGCAGCGCCAGAGAAAGCCGTCGGCATCGGCATGGTGTTAAAGGCCATCGAGAAGCACGGGACGACCGATGTGCCCGTTCCACCGGGGCCTCCTTTCTTCCGGTTCAGCGATTGGGGGGAATCAAGGCACGCATTGCTCGAAGCCGGGTTCGTCCAGCCGGAAGTGCGGGAGATGGACCAGACTCTGGTGCTACATGCGCCGGATACGCCGTTTCACGCGCTCGTGCGTGGGGGCGTCCGGTTCGCCGCGATGCTGCACGCGCAAACGCCGGCCGCGCTGGCATTGATCGAACAGGCCGTCGCCCACGATGCGCAGGCGTATCTGACCGATGCCGGGGAACTGCGGGTTCCCATGTGCTGCGTGCTGGCTTGCGCAGTCAAGGCTTAGTCGCAAGCTGGTTTGCCGGACGGTCTGGGCAGACCTCTTGAACGAAGCGTCCATGCGAGACAATGCGCATACCGGTCACGCTCGCGCCCCGCGTACTTTGTGACTTTTCACAATGACCTTATCCGCTTTCCCAGTTCTCCAGGCGCGTGCAACGCCGTAGCATGGGCATGAAACGCGGCGCCGGGCCAGCAAACCCGACAGCGGCCAAACTAATTCATGGAGACGAACGTGTTGAATGCCCCCTGGCTCGCCAGCTACGGCGATATCCCCGCCACCATCGATCCCGATCTGCATCCATCGCTCGCGCATCTGTTCGAAAGCGCGATGCGCGAGCACGCGCAGCGGCCCGCTTTGCGCGCGGGCGGACAGACGCTGAGCTACGCCGACGTCGATCGCCTCTCGCGCGATTTCGCCGCCTGGCTTCAGCATGCGGGCGTGAAGAAGGGCGACCGCGTCGCCGTGATGTTGCCGAACGTGCTGGCGTTTCCCATTGCGCTCATCGGCATCGTGCGGGCCGGCGCGGTGCAGGTGAACGTGAATCCGCTGTATACGCCGCGCGAGCTTCAGCACCAGCTGGTGGACTCGGGCGCGCAAACGCTCGTGGTGTTCGAAGGCGCACTGCCCACGTTCGCGTCGATCCAGGCGAATACGGCGGTCAAGACCGTGCTGAGCGTCGGTGCAGCCGATTGCACGAGCGCGGGCGGCGAGCACGCGCCGCAGTCCGGATCGTTCGCGGCGGCGCTCGCGCAAGGCGCTGCGCTGCCGTTCGAAGCGCCCGCATTGTGCGGCGACGATCCGCTCTTCCTGCAATACACGGGCGGCACGACCGGGCTTTCCAAGGGCGCGCTGCTCACGCATCGCAACCTCGTCGCCAACGTCGAGCAGTTCAAGACCTTCATGCCGGGCTTCATGACGCCGGGCGAGGAGGTGGTCGTGACGGCGCTGCCGCTCTATCACATCTTCGCGCTCACGGTGAACCTCATCGTCTATTTCTCGATCGGCGCGGAGAACTGGCTCGTTGCCAACGCGCGCGATCTCGACGGCCTCATCGACGTCTTCAAGGCCGCGCGCCCCACGAGCTTCATGGGCGTGAATACGCTCTATGCGGGGCTTGTTGCGCATCCGCGCATCGGCGAGGTCGATTTTTCGCGCCTGCGGCTCGCAGGCGGTGGTGGCGCGGCCATCATTCCCACGGTTTCGGCCCGCTGGCAGGAGATTACCGGCGGCTTCATCCGCGAGGGCTACGGACTTTCGGAGACGAGTCCCGTGCTGTCGTTCAACCCCGCGAGCGTCGACCGCTTCACGGGCACGACGGGGCTGCCGGTGCCGTCCACGCACGTGAAGCTGATCAACGAAGGCGTGGAGGCAGCGCCCGGCGAGGCGGGCGAGATCTGCGTGAAGGGACCGCAGGTGATGCAAGGCTACTGGAACCAGCCCGAGGCCACGCGCGCGGCTTTTACGGAAGACGGTTACTTTCGCACCGGCGACGTGGGCATGTTCGACGAGCGCGGTTTTCTGCGCATCGTCGATCGATCGAAGGACATGATCCTCGTTTCGGGCTTCAACGTGTACCCGAACGAAATCGAGGCGGTCGTGACCGCGCTGCCGGGCGTGGCCGAGTGCGCGTGCGTGGGCGTGGCCGACGAGCGCAGCGGCGAGGCCGTGCGTGTGTTCGTGGTGCCCGCGCGCGAGGCGGTGCTGAGCGAGCAGGACGTGATCGCGCATTGCCGCGCCCAGCTCGCGGCGTACAAGGTGCCGCGCGTGGTGAGCTTCGTCGAGGCGCTGCCGAAGTCCAACGTGGGCAAGATTCTGCGCCGGGAGTTACGCGACGCGGGCTAACGTGAGCGCAGCGCGCCGCATCGTTCAGCGTGCCGCGCGCTTCGCTTTCTTCGCCGCGACGCGCCCCTTCTCCTTCTTCCTTGCATCGCGCTCCGAGCCCTGTGTCGCGCCGCGCAGCTTGAGCGCGATATCCAGCCTCGCAATCCAGTGGGCATTGTCGAGCTTCGCGCCGAGCAGGGTTTCGATACGCTCCAGCCGATAATCGAGCGTGTTCGGATGCACGCCTAACGCCTCGGCCGTCTGGCGCCGGCGCTGCCCGCTCGCGAACCACGCTTCGAGCGTGGCGAGCAGGTCCGCCTCCGTCGCCAGTTGCTCGGCTAGCGAGACGAGATAGCGCAGCACATTGGCGCTGCTGCGCACGCTTTCTTCGATGGCGATCGACGAAAACCGGTGCACGCGCACCATGTTGCCAGCTTCGCTGCCGCTTTCGCTATCGTCGTCCGCGCCGCTGCCGCGCGGCGCGAAGTCCACGGCCTTGAGCGCTTCTTCCACCGAGGCCGCCCAGCCGTGCGCGCCTTCGTTCATGAGCCCGATGCCGATGCTGCGCACGCGCGGCTCGGCACGCGCGAGCGCGGCCGCCTGCTCGGCCACGCGCTGATCGTTGCGTGTCATCGAATCGCCGCGCACGCACGGCAGCCAGAACACGAGCCGTTCGCGGTGCCACACGCGCACGAGCGCATCGGGCTTCGAATCGAAGTGACGCGCGGCGCCCAGCGCGAAGCGGTCGAGCGCATCCTCACGCACCGAGGGCGCGTGGTCGCGCAAGTCCAGATCGACGGCGAGCGCGATGCGCGGCAGCGTGGCGTCGAGGCCGAGTGCTTCGACGGTTTCGCGAAAGCGCGCGGCGTCGTCGGGGGCATGGAATACGAGGTCGTAGAGCTGCTGCAGCAGCGAGCCGCGCCAGCGCGCCTGCTGGTGCTGCTCGTGGAGATACGCCTCGGCGATATGCTCGGCCATCGCATCGAAGTAATCGAGCAGATACGGCGAAATGTCGAACAGCAACTCATGGGCGAGCGCCGGTTCGGCCTCCGCCAGTTCCGTGCAGGTGCGCCAAAGCTCGCGCGCCCCAAGACGAAATGCGCGTAGCAGCGAGCGCAACGGCACGTTCTGATGCACGCGGCGGCGCGCGAACGCTGCGATCTGGTCCATGACATCGGGGCCGGGCGGCGCGCCGTCGAGCAGGCACTGGAACCACAGGCCAGCCGAAAAAGTGATCGACGAGAAGATGTCCTTGCGGGCCGCCGCGGAAAGCACGCTATAGCCTTCGAGCGAAAGCAGCGTGTCGTAGGTGCGCTCGACAGCCCTCGGCTGGGTTCTGGCAAGCGTGCGCAGCCGGCTGCGCAGGCGGGGGCTGACGGCGGGAACGGGAGGCGGCACGGTGAGTTCGCGGGTTCGTTGAGACGATACCCGCGAGTGTACTCAGCCCCGTGCCGCGGCGTCGAGGATGTGCGGCCGGGGGCGAGCGGCCGCCTCCCGAAGGTTCATCAGAACAGCAGCGCGATGCCGGCCATGCCGACGAACTGCGAGCGCGTGGACGAAGGCGTGGCGTTCTGCGAGTCGCCCACGGCCGGGCTCGCATTGACGATGTTGCCCGCGCCGTTCGCGCCGAGCGTCTGGCCGCCCGCGTGCTGGTACGCCTGGAGCGCGTAAAGCGTGGTGCGCTTGGAGAGGTGGTACGACTCCTTGAGCGAATACTGCTGATAGCGCGCTGCGCTCGTGATGCCGTTGGCCTGCGAAGCGAGCGTCCAGGCGAAGCCGCCGCCCACGTCGAAGGCCGGCGTGAAGCGATACACCGCAAGGGCCGCCCAGGTGTTGAAGATGGCCGTATCGTGGAAGATCGACTTGCCGCCCGCCATGTACTGGACGTTGGAGTACGACGCGCCGAGGGTCAGGCTGCCCAGCGTATAGTTGCCGGCCGCGGCGATGTGCTGGACCGCGCGCGCCGAAACGTAGCCCGTGTTCAGCGACGACTTGCCGAAACTGCCCGTGGACGAGGCGTCGAAACCGGCCGTCTGCTGTGCGTTATCCATGCGCAGGTAGGCCGCCGCCAGGCTCAGCGGGCCGCTGGAATAGCGCAGCGCGGCGCTCCACGTCTGGCCCTTTCCTGTGCTGCCCGCAATGCCGCCGAGCGCGTACATCGCGCTCGCCTGTACGCCGTACCAGATCGGCGAGGTGTACGTGGCCGAGTTGTTGATGCGTATGGTCGTGTCGAGACCGTCGATATCGCCGGGGTGCGCGCCGGTCGCGCCGGTGAGCCAGGCGCTGCCCGTGAGGGGCCCGACGAAGAGGTAATACGGCGTGTACTGGCGGCCCGCCGTGAGCGTACCCACGTTCTGGTTCTGCAGGCCCACGTAGGCCTGGCGGTTGAAGATCAGACCGCTCGACGACAGCGCGCCGCTGTTGAGATCGAAGCCGTTCTGGAGGTCGAAGATCGCGAACGTGCCGCCGCCGAGATCCTCCTTGCCTTGCAGGCCGAACTTCGACGCATACAGGTTCCCCTGGCGCAGGTAGACGTTCGAGTGACCGTTCTGGTTGTTGACGTAGGTGATAGCGTCGTCGACGGCGCCGTAAAGCGTGACGCTGCTCTGCGCGAACGCGGAGTGGGTCACAAGCGCGGCGCTAGCTGCGAGGAACGTGCCAAGGCCTGCTTTCTTCATCGTCGTGTCTCCGTTTAAATATGGACTGCTTATCTTGTGCTTTATTACGCCGCATCGAGCGCGCTGCGGCGAGCGAGGCGCGCGAAAGCGCGCTCATTGTGCGAGAAGGGGTCTGCGGCGCGATTGCATGCGGGTCATTGCGGCGGGTCGTGGGCCTCCCTTGCAGCGAGCGCGCGCTGGCGCGCCTGCGCCGCGAGGCGCACGGCGGCGTTGGCGGCGCCGTAACCGTCGTAGCCGCCACGCCGCTCCACGATTTCCAGGAAGAAGCGCTGGTCGAGCGTTTCGGTGTAGGCGTGCAGGAACTCGCCGCCGCGCTCGTCGCGGTCGTAGAGCAGGTTGTGCTCGCGCAGGGCATCGAGGAATTCAGGATCGAGCGCGTGGCGTGCGTCGAGATCGTCGTAGTAGTTCGCGGGCACGCGCAGGAGCGGCACGCCTGCCGACTCGAATTCGGTCACCGCACGGAAGATGTCGCCAGTGCTGAACGCCACGTGGTTCAGGCCGGTGCCGTGGTAGGCGCGCACGGTTTCCGCGGCGGCCGTGTGCTGGTCCACCGAGGCGTTGAGCACGACACGCAGCCCGCGGTCGCGGCTCATGAGCGCGCGGCTGCGCACGAGCCCGTACGGGTCGGGCAACAGCACGGCGGGCGTCGCTTCGAGCCCGAACACCGTCTTCAGAAACAGTACCCACGTGTCGAACGAACCCGCCGGAAGTGACAGGCTCACATGATCGATGCCCGCGATCGGGCCGACTTCGACAGGACCGTCGATCTCGGTGAGCGCGAAATCGGCTTCGAATAGCGTGGGCTCGCCGGGCTGCTCGTGAACGAAATAGTTAAGACTGCCGTCCGGCGCTTGCACGGCGGGCACCACGCGTTCATTCGGACCCACGCGGCCCGAGAACGGCTGATAGCCGAAACCGCTGGCGCGTTCGAGCGCGAGACGTGCGTCGTCCACGCGCAATGCCGAGGCGCAGAGCGAGAGCCCATGGCGCTGGAAAAAGGCATCGGCGAACGAGTCGGGCTCGGCATTGAGCACGATGGCCGCTGAACCATGCCGATAGAGCGTCACGTCCTTCGAGCGATGCTGGCCGGCGCGGCGAAAGTGCAGCTTTTCGAGCCAGTTGGCCACGTGCGCGCGCGCCGTGTCGTCCACGGCGAATTCGAGGAATTGCCACTGTGCATTCGCGGGCGCCGCGCTCGGGTTGTAGAGCGTGCTTGCCTCGATATGCCCGGCTTGTAGCGCCTCGCGCGTGAGTTCCTCGAGCAGCAGGAGCGAGCGATGACCGTCGGCGGCCGTGGCGGCGGGCGGCGCGCCGCGAAAACCGTCGTTGAAAATTTCGAGTGACAGCGGACCCGTATAACCGCTCTTCACGACCTGTGCCGTGAAGTCGGCGAGCGCGAAATCGCCCTGTCCCGGGAAGCAGCGATAGTGCCGGCTCCATTCGAGCACGTCCATCTGCATGCGCGGTGCGTCGGCGATCTGCACGAAGCCGATGCGCTCGCCCGGGATCGCGCCGATGCCGTCGGGCGCGTCGTCGAGCGAGAGCGTGTGGAAGCTGTCCAGCGCGAGCGTCAGGTTCGCATGATTGACCGTGTTGACGAGTCGCCACGCATGCCCATAAGTACGCACGTGGCGCCCCCACGCGAGCGCCTCATAGCAGATCGTCACGCCCGCTTCGCCGGCTGCGCGTGCCAGTGCGCCAAGCTGTTCGGCGGCGAGGCCGTCGTCGCAGATCGCTTCGGGCGAGACGTTGCTGCACACCAGCAAACGGTCCGTGCCCAGCTGATGCATGACATCGAACTTGCGCTTCACGCGTTCGAGGTTGCGCGCGAGGCGTTCGGGCGCGACACCCTCGAAATCGCGAAACGGCTGGTACAGCACGATATCGAGCCCGAGATCGGCGGCCATGCGGCGCACGTCGGCTGGCGAACCTTCGAAATAGAGCAGGTCGTTCTCGAAGATCTCGACTGCGTCGAAGCCGGCGGCGCGGATGGCCGCGAGCTTTTCGGCGAGTGTGCCGCTGATCGATACCGTGGCGATGGAGCGGCGCAGCGGGCGAGAGCGGACTTGGGGCGTGTTGGACATGAGTGTGACCACTACGGGGATGACTGCGGCACGGCATTGAAAAGGGAGCGGCTCAGCGGCGCGGCGTGGCGTGGCGTGGCCACTGAGCCAACCAGCGCGCTGCAGACACACTTGCCGCTGGAGTGTCCGAAGAATACGCCAAACTAACTAGTTAGTACAAATTCTCGCAAACCCCAGGGTGACCGTTGCCCCGCTTCGCGGCACACTGGCGACCATGCGGTGAGGGCATGCAAGGGTTCGTCTGCATAGCCGTGCCGGTCGTCAAGTTGTTCTGGAGCGTGAGTAATGGGAATGCCTTCGGTGCTGGTCCTGAACGGACCGAACCTGAATCTGCTGGGAACGCGGGAACCCGCGATCTACGGTGCGCAAACGTTGGATGACGTTGCGGGCCTGTGCCGCGAAGCAGCGGCGCGTCTTGGGCTCGAGATCGATTTTCGCCAGTCGAACGCCGAGCATCAGCTGATCGACTGGCTTCATGAAGCGCGTACGCGCGTGGACGGTATCGTCATCAATCCGGCGGCTTATACGCATACGTCGGTCGCGATCGCCGATGCGCTCTCCGCCATCGCGAAGCCCGTGATCGAAGTCCATATATCGAACGTGCACAAGCGCGAGGCGTTCCGGCACCATTCGTTTGTTTCGCCCATTGCGGAGGGCATCATCGTCGGCTGCGGCACGCAGGGGTATGTGCTCGCGCTGGAGCGCATGGCCACGCTGCTCGCGAAAAAGGTGGCGAAATGAGCGCCGGCACTTCCGCTGAAAAAAGCCCACTGGGCGCGCGCGCGAGCAAGCAGTCGTTTCTGTGCGGCCTGATCGGCTCGGGCATCGGCGCCTCGCTCACGCCCGCGATGCACGAGAAAGAGGGCCGCGAACTCGGCTTCAACTATGTTTACCGGCGCATCGATCTCGAAGCGCTCGAGCTCACGCCCGCCGCGCTGCCCGAGCTGCTGCTCGCCGCCGAGCGCATGGGCTTCGACGGCCTCAACATCACGTACCCCTGCAAGCAGGCCGTGATCGAACTGCTCGACGAACTCTCCGACGACGCCCGCGCGCTCGGCGCCGTGAACACGGTGCTCTTGCGCGACGGCAAGCGCATCGGCCACAACACCGACTGGTCGGGTTTCGCGCGCGCGTTCCGGCGCGGCTTGCCCGACGTCTCGCTCGAAGCGGTCGTGCAACTGGGTGCGGGTGGCGCGGGCGCGGCGGTCGCGCACGCGGCGCTGCAGATGGGCGCGAAGGCGCTCACGCTGTTCGACGTGGACGCGGCGCGCGCCGCGTCCCTCGCCGCCGAACTGCAGGCGCGTTTCCCGGCTGCGCGCGTGCGCGCGGGCGGTGACTTGCGAGACGTGCTCCTGCACGCCACCGGCCTGATCCACGCCACGCCGACCGGCATGGCGAAGCTGCCCGGCCTGCCGCTGCCCGCGGAGTATCTGCACGAGCGGCTGTGGGTGGCGGACATCGTCTATTTCCCGATTCGCACGGCGCTGCTCGAAGCGGCGGAGGCGCGCGGCTGCCGCACGCTGAGCGGCGGCGGGATGGCGGTGTACCAGGCAGTGGACGCGTTCCGGCTGTTCACGGGTGTCGAGCCCGACGCGGAACGCGTGTATGCGCATCTGCAGTCCATGCTGGCGGCAAACGCCGGCGAATAACAAACGAGCTTTGTATGGGCACGGAGTCTGCGTGAAAGCGCCAGCTCCGGCCAACACCAGGAGACAGACATGGCACCACCGCTATCCACGGGACGCGGCGACGCGTCAACGCTTTCCGCCGCGACGCCCGCCGAGGGCGCGATGCGCCGCTCGAAGGCCCGCTACGGCATCCTCGGCCTGCTGGCCGTCGGCACGATGATCAATTACCTCGATCGCACCGTGCTCGGCATCGCCGCGCCGCAGCTCACCAAGGAGCTTGGCATCAATGCGGCGCTCATGGGCGTCGTGTTCTCGGCGTTTTCCTGGAGCTATGTGGTCGCGCAGATTCCGGGCGGCCTGTTTCTCGATCGCTTCGGCAGCAAGCTCACCTACTGGCTCTCGATCACGCTCTGGTCGCTGTTCACGCTTGCGCAGGGCCTCGTCAACGGCATTGGGGCGTTGTTCGCGTGCCGCCTGGGCCTCGGCGCGGCAGAGTCGCCGTGCTTTCCGACGAATAGCCGCGTAGTCGCCACGTGGTTCCCGCAAGGCGAGCGCGCATTCGCCACGGGCACTTACACCGTGGGCGAGTACATCGGCCTCGCGTTCTTCAGCCCCTTCCTCTTCGCGCTGATGGGCGCCTACGGCTGGCGCTCGCTGTTCTATGTGGTCGGCGCCGCCGGCATCGCGTTCGGCGTGGTGTGGTGGTTCCGGTATCGCGAGCCGCACGAGCATCCGGGGGCCAACCGCGCCGAACTCGATTACATCGAGGCGGGCGGCGGCCTCGCGCGCCACGAGCGCAAGGCCGATGCGCAAGCGCAGACGAAGAAGCAGGGCTTCGACTGGCGCATGGCCGGCCAGCTCCTGCGCCGCCGTCAGCTTGCAGGCATCTGCCTCGGGCAGTTCGCGGGCAACTCCACGCTGGTGTTCTTCCTCACGTGGTTCCCGACTTACCTCGCCACCGAACGCCACATGGGCTGGCTCAAGATCGGTTTCTTCGCGATCATGCCGTTCATCGCCGCGTCGGTCGGCGTGATGTTCGGCGGCACGTTCTCCGACTGGATGCTGCGCCGGGGCGTCTCCGCCAACGTGGCGCGCAAGCTGCCGATCATCGCCGGGCTGCTGCTCGCCTCGAGCATCATTCTCGCGAACTTCGTCGAGAGCAATGTGGCCGTGATCGCGATTCTCTCGGTGGCGTTCTTCGCGCAGGGCATGGCCGCGCTCGGCTGGACGCTCGTCTCGGACATCGCGCCGGCCGGCATGCTCGGTCTCACGGGCGGCATCTTCAACTTCGCGGCCAACCTCGCGGGTATCGTGACGCCGCTGGTCGTGGGCCTGATCGTGGGCGCGACCGGGTCGTTCGTGTGGGCGCTCGTGTTCATCGGCGTGATCGCGCTGATCGGCGCAGCCTCCTATATCTTCATCGTCGGCGACATCAAGCGGATCGAACTGTAAGGCTCGAACGCCGCTTCCCGGGCGGCTTTTCAGCGGGGTTGCGCGGCGCGGCGCCTCACCGGCGCGCCGCGCCCGCCATGCTAGAATCGCCCGCATTCCTTTCCTGCTGCGGGCCACAATAAACATGGCAAGACCGGCGGCCTCGGCCGAACGCAACGATGCTCAATCGGAAAGCCGGCGCAAGTACGATCCCGAGCAGACCAGGCGCAATATCCTCGAAGTCGCGACGGCCGAATTCTCGGCAATGGGTCTCTCCGGCGCGCGCGTGGACGCGATCGCCGAGCGCACCAACACGACCAAGCGCATGCTGTATTACTACTTCGGCAGCAAGGAAGGGCTGTACGAAGCGGTGCTCGACAAGGTCTACGGCGACATCCGCGCGCTCGAACTGGACTTGCACATCGACGAACTGGATCCCGTGGAAGGCTTGCGGCGGCTCGTTGAATTCACCTTCGACTATCACGACCGTCATCGCGACTTCGTGCGCCTCGTGACGATCGAGAACATTCACGGCGCGAAGTACATCGAGCGCCTGAAGACGTTCCGCAGCCGCAACGCGAGCGCGATCCGCACGATCGAAGACCTGCTCGCGCGCGGCGTGGCGAGCGGCGCGTTCCGCGACGACATCGATCCCATCGACCTCCATCTGCTCATCAGCTCGATGTGCTTTCACCGCGTGGGCAACCGCCACACGTTCGGCGCGGCGTTCGGGCGCGACCCGTCGCATCCGCGCCTGCGCGCCCGCCACCGCGAGATGGTCGTCGACGCCACGCTGCGCTTCGTCAGGAAGTAAGGGGGGCCCGCCGAGGGGGGGCCGCCCACGGGTCCGCTGTGGGCGGGTGGTGGGTGCAGCAAGCGTCGAGTCTCCCCGCCGATGCGCCGCGCATGCGCGCCGGGCCGGCCCGCGTCCGCACGCCCAAGTTCTTCCCGCGGTGCGCAAAGTTTCGTCTCTATATTCGCCCGAAGGCCCAATTGGCGCGGCCGTCCGGCCGATTTTCTAATCCCAAAAAAGTGAGCAAACCCATTACACTACGGCGGTCCGCCACCGGAGAGCCCTTAGCGTAATGAGTACCGCCATGCCCCGATCCGGCCACGCCGGCCTGCCGCGCAAGACCCAGGGTCGCTTCACCCTCGGCACGCGCATCGTGCTCAGCTTCGGCCTGCTGTTCGTGCTGATGCTCGCCATGGCCGCCATCTCGTGGGACCGCCTGCGCGCCATCGACAGCGAAGCGCTCAGTCTCACGCGCGACTCCGTGCCGGGGCTCTTCTACGCGACCTCGATGCGTGCCGCTGCCCGAGAAACCAATAGCCTCGTCGAGCGAGCGGCCTTCGTCGACGCCGATCCTGACGCCGTGGCGCGCGACCTCGCCGCGCTGCTGACGGCCATTGCGCAGGTCGAGAAAACCTCGAGCGAGTATCAGCGCACGCTCTTTCGCGCCGACGACCGCGAGCACTTCCAGCGCTTTCGCGACGCTTACGCGCGCTATCTGCCGATGCTGAAGGCGGCGGCAAGCCAATTGCCCGGCTCGCGCCAGGCCGCACAGGCCGCCTTCCTGCAGATCGGGCCCGCGTGGCAGGACGTGGTCGCCGTGGCCAACGCGCTCGTCGACGAGAACCGTCAGCAGGCCGACGAGTCCGCGCAGACCATCCGCAACTCGGTCACGGGCACGGAGATCACGCTCGCCACGGCGCTGGGCGTCGTGCTGCTCGCCGCGCTCGCCACCGGCTACGCGCTCCATCGCGCGATCACCGTGCCGATGGCACGACTCGTGGAAGTGCACGACTCGATGCGCACCGGCAACTTTGCGCAGCGCCTGCAACTGAACCGCGGCGACGAGTTCGGCGTGCTGGAGGATGGCTTCAACCGCATGAGCGACGAGCTCGCGAGCCTCGTGGCGCAAGCGCAGAAGTCGTCGCTGCAGGTCACGACCTCGGTGGCAGAAGTGGCCGCGACCTCGAAGGAGCAACAGGCCACGGCGAGCGAGACGGCGGCCACGACGACCGAGATCGGCGCGACCTCGCGCGAGATTTTCGCGACGGCGCGCGACCTCGTGCGCACCATGAACGAAGTGGCGACGGTGGCCGAGCAGTCGGCGGGGCTCGCCGGCACGAGCCAGAGCGGCCTCACGCAGATGGAAGACACCATGCGCAGCGTGATGGAGGCGGCGGGCTCGGTGAACGCGAAGCTCGCCATCCTCAACGAGAAGGCCGTGAGCATCAACCAGGTCGTCGCGACGATCACGAAGGTGGCCGACCAGACCAACCTGCTTTCGCTGAACGCTGCAATCGAGGCGGAGAAGGCGGGCGAGTACGGGCGCGGCTTCGCCGTGGTCGCCACCGAAATCCGCCGCCTTGCCGACCAGACGGCCGTGGCGACGTACGACATCGAGCAGACCGTGAAGGAGATCCAGTCGGCCGTCTCGGCGGGCGTGATGGGCATGGACAAGTTCGCCGAGGAAGTGCGCCGCGGCATGCACGACGTGCAGGCCGTGAGCGTGCAGCTCTCGCAGATCATCGGCGCGGTGCAGACGCTCGCGCCGCGCTTCCAGGTCGTGAACGACGGCATGCAGGCGCAGGCCACGAGTGCCGAGCAGATCACCCAGGCGCTCACGCAGCTTTCCGAAGCCGCCCAGCAGACTGCAGAGTCGCTGCGCCAGTCGTCGCAGGCCATCGACAATCTCACGCTCGTCGCCAACGAACTGCGCACCGGCGTGTCGCGGTTCCGGATCGAGGCGTGACAGGGGAGCGGGGATGCTCTTCCTGTTGTTCGAACTCGACGGCGAACGCTACGCGCTCGACGCCCGCGAGATCGTGCACGTGCTGCCGCTCGCGCCCGTGCGCGCGTTTCCGGGCACGCCCGCGTATATCGCCGGCGTGATCGATTACGAGGGCGCGCCCGTGCCCGTGGTCGATCTGTCGATGCTCGCGCTCGGGCGGCCCGCGCGCGCGCTCATGTCCACGCGGCTCGTGCTCGTGCATGACCATGGCGACGACGCCGGATCTTGCGCGCCGCCGCGCCGGCTCGCGCTGCTGCTCGAATGCGCGACGCGCACACAGTCCATTGCGCCCGAGCGCTTTGCCGAAGGCGGCATCGCCACGCCCGAGGCACGCTGGCTCGGTCCCGTCGCGCGCGACGAGCACGGTTTCGTGCAGTGGGTGAAAGTCGCGCAACTGCTCGATGCGCGCGTGCGTGCGCTGCTCTTCCCCGATCCGCCTTCGTGGCAAGGCGCGCCCGCGCAAGCCACGGACGTGCCGAAAGCCGGAGGCGCGCCATGACGCAGGCCGATCCGCGTCTGGCTGCCTGGCTGCTCGACGAAACCGGCATCGATGCCGAATCGCTCGGCGCCCATGCGCTCGCGCGCGCAGTGGGCGCGCGCGCGGCAGCGACAGTCGCGGCCGATGCCCACGATGCTCACGCCCCGCACGCAGCCTCGCTGCGCAAAGAATGGACGAGCGGCGCGATGCTGCCGGAATGGGCGCGCGAAGCGTACTGGGAGCGCCTCATGGCCGTGCCGGCCGAGCGTCAGGCGTTGATCGATTCGCTCGTGGTGCCGGAGACCTGGTTCTTTCGCGAGCGCGAGGCTTTCGCGGCGCTGGCGCGCCTTGCCGCGAAACGGCTCGCCGCGCGGCCGGGCGAAGTGCTGCGCGTGCTGAGCGCGCCGTGCTCCAGCGGCGAAGAGCCGTATTCTGCGGCCATGGCGCTGCTCGACGCGGGTCTCGCGCACGAGCAGTTCGCCATCGACGCGATCGACATCAGCGCGCAGTCCATTGCGGCGGCCGCGCTCGGCACCTATGGCCGCAATGCATTTCGCGGCGAAGGCCTCGCGTTTCGCGAGCGCTACTTCGAGTCGACGCCGGGCGGCTGGCGCATCTCGGCGACGGTGCGGCGCGCCGTGACGTTCGAGCGCGCGAACCTGTTCGACTGGCTGGCGCAGCATCCCGTGCGCTACGACTTCATTTTTTGCCGCAACGTCCTGATCTATTTCGAGCGCGGCGCGCAGGACCGCGCCATGGGTCTGCTGCGCGCGCGCCTCGCGGATGGCGGCATGATCTTCGTCGGACCGGCGGAAACCGGGCTGATGATGCGACACGAGATGGCGTCCGCGTCTATTCCGCTCGCGTTCGGATTTCGCAAGCCCGAAGCGCAAGCGAAGTCCGTTCGTCCCGGGTCGGCGGACGGCGCGCCCGTCATGCCCGCGCGAGAGCTCACGCCGCTGCCGGTGATCGCCGCGCTGGCCGCGGCGCCCGCGCCCAGCAGCGCGCCCGTCTTCACGGCGCTGGCCGAGGCGGCGCGCCGGCCCGCGCCGCTGCGCCTCGCGCTGCGGCCCTTGCACGACGCACTGGTCCCACGCCTCGCGACGATGATGGGTGCGCAGGCGGCGAGCGGTGCGCCAACCGCCTCGCACGCTAGCGAGCGCACGCCCGAGGCCGCGCTCGCCGACGCGCGGCGTCTTGCCGACGCAGGCTCGCTCGACGAAGCCGAACGCCTCGCCGCGCAAGCGGCGAAGGCGTTGGCGCAGAACGCCGGCACCTGGTACCTGCTCGGCCTGATCGCCGACGCGCAGGGGCGTGCCGATGAAGCGCTCGCGCACTATCGCAAGGCCATCTATCTGGAACCTTCGCACTACGAAGCACTCACGCATCTGGCCGCGCTGCTCGAAGTGCAGGGCGACGCCGATGGCGCGCACCGCCTGATGCGACGTGCGCAGCGCGCGGCGGACGCAATGACTGAGCGGGACGTACCGCACGCAGGAGGCACGCATGCCTGAGCACGACCTGACGCAGGATCGGCAGGAAGCGGGGCTCGCGGGCGCGCCGCTTCAGACGTGCTGGAAAGTGATCGGAACGCTCGGCGACAAGTCATGCCCGCGCCTCGAAACTTGCGTGCGCTGCCTCAATTGCGCGGTGTTTGAAAACGCGGCGGCGCGCATGCTCGACCGGCCCGCGCCGCCCGGCTCATCTGCAACGGCGCAGTCCGAGCGTGCGCTTGCCGACCGCCGCGCAGGCTATCGGACGCACGAGAGTGCACGCGATGAAGCGCGCAACCAGGCAGACGATCACGCTCGCACGCAAGGCTCGCTCGTGTTTCGCGTGGGCGCCGAGTGGCTTGCGCTGCCCGCCACGGTGCTGCGCCACGTGGAAGAAGCGCGCGACATCCATACGCTCCCGCACCGGCGCAGCGCCGCCGTGCTCGGCGTGGTGAACGTGCGCGGCGTGCTCACGCTCGCGGTGTCGCTGGCCGCGCTGCTGCATATCGAGCCGGCCGCGCAGGGCGCCCAGCAGCGCGCCGCCACGCCGCGCCTCATCCTGACCGAATGGGACGGCGCGGCAACGGCATTTCCCGTCGATGCGGTCGAAGGCGTGGCGAGCTTCGGCGCGGACACGCTGCTGCCCGCTCCCGCCACGCTCGCGCAATCGAGCGGGCGGCACGTGCGCGGCGTGGCTCACTGGCGCGGGCACTCGGTGGGGGTGCTGGACAGCGAGGCGCTGTTCGATGTACTGGCGAGGAGTTTGCGATGAGCGACGACGAACTGAGCCGCCGCTCGCTTCTCGATCTGTTCCACGAAGAGGCGCAGACGCAAACTCGCACGCTGTCTGCGGGCCTGCTCGCGCTCGAAGCCGCGCCCGACGATGCGGCGACGCTCGAAGCGTGCATGCGCGCCACGCATTCGCTCAAGGGCGCGGCGCGCATCGTCGGACTGCCGGAAGCGGTAGCCGTGGCGAGCGCGATGGAGGACTGCTTCGTGGCCGCGCAGCGCGGCGAATTGCGCATCGACGCGCTGCGCATCGATGCGCTGCTCGGCGGCATCGACTTGCTGAGCGCGGCGGGCGACGCCTCGGTGGCGCCGCTTTCGCGCGAGGCGGTCGAGGGATTCGCCGCCCGGCTGAGGAGTTCGGCGCTGCCAGATTCCGTGACGCCGGAGCACACTCGCGAGCCCGATGGCATCGCCGCGCTGGCGGCGTCGCTGCGGTTACCCGACCCGGAGCCCGTGAGCATCGAGCCCGCAGCCGTCGAACCGTACGAAGCTGCCGAACCGGCCGCGTCGGCGCTACTCTCGCAACCTCGTTCGGCCGATACCGAGCGCATGCTGCGCGTACGCGCCGGGACGTTCGACCGGTTGCTCGGCTTCGCGGGCGAATCGCTCGTGGAGTCGCGCCGCATGCGTCCGTTCGCGGAAGGCCTGTTGCGCACGCGCCGCGCGCAGGGCGAAGTGCTCGCGGCGCTGGGGCAGTTTCAGGAGCGTCACGCGGACCGGCTGGACGCTGCCGCGCGCGCCATGCTCTCGAGCATCCGCGATGCACTCGTTTCCCTCGATCATCAGTTAACCGAACGATACGACGACGCCGATCGCATCGATCGGCGCGGCACGCAGCTCGCGCAGCGCCTCTACGACGAGGCCCTGCAATGCCGCATGCGCCCGTTTGGCGACATGGCGCACGCGTATCCGCGCGTCGTGCGCGACCTTGCGCGCTCGCTCGGCAAGCGTGTGCGTTTCACCATCGTTGGCGAAGCGACGCAGGTGGACCGCGATATCCTCGAAATGCTCGATGCGCCGCTCGGCCACTTGCTGCGCAACGCGATCGATCACGGTATCGAGGACTCCGAAACGAGGCGCCGCGCGGGCAAGCCCGAGGACGCGCGCCTCACGCTCGAAGCGCGCCATAGCGCGGGCAAGCTGCTGATCGCGGTGGGCGACGACGGCAGGGGCATCGATCTTGACGCGCTTCGCGCGAGCGTCGTCGCGCGCGGGCTCGCTCAGGCCGAGGCCGTTGCCGCGATGTCCGATGCCGAGCTGTTCGATTTTCTGCTGCTGCCGGGCTTCTCGCTGCGCGACACCGTCACCGACGTGTCGGGCCGCGGCGTGGGCCTCGACGCCGTGCAGAACTTCGTGAAGGCCGTGCGCGGGACCGTACGCATCGAGAGCGCCGGTGGGCAGGGCACGCGCTTCGTGCTGCAACTGCCGCTCACGCTCTCGGTCGTGCGCAGCCTGATCGTCGAGGTTGCGGGCGAAGCCTATGCATTCCCGCTCGCGCATGTTCGGCGCGCGCTCAGCGTGCCGCGCAGCGCGATCGAAACGCTCGAAGGCCAGCAGCACATCGCTTTCGAAGGGCGCCCCGTGAGTCTCGTGACGGCGCGCCAGCTGCTCGGCGCGGGCGCCGAGCCCATGGCCGCGGAAGACGTGAACGTCGTCCTGGTGGGCAGCGAGGCGGGCCTCTATGGCGTGGCCGTGGATCGCTTCGCGGGCGAACGCACGCTCGCCGTGCAGCCGCTCGACGCGCGCCTCGGCAAGGTGCGCAACGTCTCGGCAGCAGCATTGCTCGACGACGGCGAGGTTGCGCTCATCGTCGATGTGGAGGACATCGTGGCGTCGGTCGCGCGTCTCGTGCACGACGGGCAGCTCGCGGGCGTGGCGCGCGGCACGCACGCAACGGTGCGCGCGCGCAAGCGCGTTCTCGTCGTCGAGGACTCGTTGACGGTGCGGGAGCTGGAGCGCAAGCTGCTCGAAAAGCGCGGCTACGAGGTCACGGTGGCAGTGGACGGCATGGACGGCTGGAACACCTGGCGCAACGCCCACTTCGACCTCGTGATCACCGACGTGGACATGCCGCGCATGGACGGCATCGAACTCGTCACGATGATCAAGGGCGACGCGCAGCACCGCAACGTGCCCGTGATGATCGTCTCGTACAAGGACCGCGAGGACGACCGGCGTCGCGGCCTCGACGCGGGCGCCGACTACTATCTGACCAAGGGCAGCTTCCACGACGAGGCGCTGCTCGACGCCGTACACGACCTGATCGGAGAGGCGACGGGATGAAGATCGGTATCGCCAACGATATGCCGCTAGCCGTCGAAACGCTGCGTCAGGCCATTGCGAAACGGCCCGGCCATCGCGTGCTGTGGGTCGCCGCGAACGGCGAGGAGGCCGTGCAGTTCTGCGCGGCGCAGGTGCCCGACGTGGTCCTCATGGATCTGGTGATGCCGAAGCTCGACGGCGTCGAGGCCACGCGCCAGATCATGGCGCGCTCGCCGTGCCCGATCCTGATCGTCACGACCAGCGTGGGCGCGAACGCCTGGCGCGTATACGAGGCGATGGGCGCGGGCGCGCTCGATGCCGTGGACACGCCTACGCTGGCCGGCTCCGATGCGCGCCGCACCATGGACCTGCTGCTCGCGAAGATCGAGCAGATCGGCCGCTTTTCGGGCGCGCTCGATGCGGCGGCGCGCACGCCGGCCGTCAGGTTGCCCGGCGGCCCGAGCGCGCCCATCGTCGCGATCGGCGCATCGGCGGGCGGCCCCAGCGCGCTCGCCGCGGTGCTCGGTGGGCTGCCGGCCAATTTCGGCGCGGGCGTCGTGATCGTGCAGCACGTGGACCGGTCGTTCGCCGAGGGCATGGCTGCGTGGCTCGACGGCCAGACGCCGCTCGCCGTGCGCATCGCGCGCGAAGGCGAGCGCCCCGCGCCGGGCTGCGCGTTGCTCGCCGCGACCAACGATCACTTGCGCATCACGGCGACCGGCGCGCTCACGTACACGCGCGAGCCGGCCGACACGCCATACCGTCCCTCGGTGGATACGTTCTTTCACAGCCTCGTCGAGCATTGGGCGGGCGATGCGATCGGCGTGCTGCTCACTGGCATGGGGCGTGACGGCGCGATCGGTTTGAAGGCGATGCGCGCCAAGGGGTGGCACACCATTGCGCAGGACGAGGCGACGAGCGCCGTGTACGGCATGCCGAAGGCGGCCGCCGCGCTCGGTGCCGCGCGCGCGATCCTGCCGCTTTCCGCCATTGCGCCCGAGCTTGCGAGCCGGGTGACCTCACCGCTTCAATCTGCCGGCTAGACGCCTGACATCACGAAACGCGACTGACATCATGACCGAGAAGTCCACTCTTCCAGACAGCACAGACGGTGCGGGCAGCACCGGCATCGAAGGGGCCATCGAAGCCGGCGCCAACCCCGGCCGCCCCGACGACGCTTCGCTCGCCCTCGCGCTGGACGCCGTGCGTAGCGCGCTCGAACAAACGCTGCCCGCCGACATGCCGATGATGGTGTTGCTCGTCGACGACCAGGCGATCGTGGCCGAGGCCGTGCGCCGGGCGCTCGAGGGCGAGCGCGAGATCGACTTCCACTACTGCGCGTATCCGGATCAGGCGGTGCGCACCGCCGAGGAAGTGCGCCCGACCGTCATCCTGCAAGACCTGGTGATGCCGGGCACCGACGGTCTCACGCTCGTGCGGGCCTACCGCGCCAACGAGGCGACCCGCGACGTGCCGATCATCGTGCTCTCCACCAAGGAAGAGCCTGCCATCAAGAGCGCGGCGTTCGCCTCGGGCGCGAACGATTATCTCGTCAAGCTGCCCGATAGCATCGAGCTCGTCGCGCGAGTGAAATATCATTCGCGCTCCTATGTAAACATGCTCCAGCGCGACGAAGCGTACCGTGCGCTGCGGCGCTCGCAGCAGGAGCTGCTAAAGGCGAATCTGGAGTTGCGGCGCCTCACGCAGTCGGACGGTCTGACGGGCCTCTCGAACCGCCGCTATCTCGACGAATTCCTGAGTGTCGAGTGGAAGCGCGCGCAGCGCGAAGGCACCGAAGTCTCGCTGCTGATGATCGACGTGGACTACTTCAAGCCCTATAACGACACCTATGGCCACGTGGCCGGCGACAACGTGCTGCGCTCCGTGGCGACGACGATCCGTCGCGAGATTCTCCAGCCCCGCGACCTCGTGGCGCGCTTCGGCGGCGAGGAGTTCGCCGTCGTGCTGCCGGGCACGGGGAGCGCGGGCGCGCGCCTGCTGGCCGAGAAAATGCGCCGCGACGTGGCGGCGCTCGCGTTGCCGCACGTGGGGTCTGCGGTGAGCGAGCACCTCACGATCAGCATCGGCGTGGCGACGCTCACGCCGGCGCCGGGGCTGGCGGAAACGGCGCTGATCGAGGCGGCCGACGCAGCGCTGTACCGCGCCAAGCGGGACGGACGCAACCGCGTGGCGTTCGCCACGCAGGTGGCGGGGCGAGGGTGAGCGCGGGAACCTTGAGCTGGCGCGATCGCGCCGGGGACTGACCGCCGCGCGAGTCGCAGGCATCGTGTGAACGAACAATACAGTTTGACACCGCATAATCAATAAAATCATTGAGTTGGCGGCGTACCGATGCAGACACGAAAACATTAAAGTCTTCGGTCACCCGCTGCGCCTATGCAGGTCAGTCAGCTTGCCGTTCGCTTCGTATCGCCGACGCTTCCAGCCATTTTTCGCCTGGATTCTGTCGAGGCTTGCACATGACGGACACCAGCGACCCGATATGACATGCCATGCCTTCGTCGACCACTCATGCCCCCTGTCGCAGCGCCATCGCAAGCGGTCGTGCGAAGACCGGAAGTTCGACGATACGCATTCCCCGCCGCGCGCATGCGCAAGCGCCCTCATGTCTTCCAGCGTGTACTTGCGGCGACCGCTGCAGAACGGACACCACCAACCGCGGCCGATCATGTGACGAGGCGCCATCTGCCAGAGGTGGCCCTTGCCGCATCGCCACGCGAGCGCCGTGTCTGCGCCGAGGTAACCCTCCGACAGGCAGAGCCCACCGCGCTGTGCTGCCAGTTCGTGCAACCGCTGCATATGGCGAGACTGGCTGCGTTCGTGCCGGCATTGCGGGCACCAGCTTCCCCTCGCTACGACCGCGGGTGTTGCCGCCCAGGTGTGCCCGTGGTCGCAACGCCACTGCAGTTTGTGATCCATCTTCACGTAGGCATCCGACAGACACGCGCCACCCCGGGCCTGCGCAAGCGCCTGCATGTCGGCGAGTAAGTGGCGATGGCCGTTACAGTACGGACACCACTGGCCCTGCTGGATTTTCGTTGCTGTCGCATCCCAGATATGTCCGTGGGTGCACTGCCACTGCAGATACGATCCCGCATTGACATAGCGTTCGGACAGGCAAAGTCCGCCACGTTCGGTGGCGATCCCGCGCATCCGTTCGATGCCAGTTCGGCTGTTTTCCCGCTGGCAATGCGGGCACCAGTGACCCTTCACGATCGCCGCAGGCGATTCCCATTCGTGACCGTGCGCGCAGCGCCAGCGTAACGGCTGGCGCTGGTTGACATACTCATCCGACAGACATAGTCCGCCACGACTCGCCGCAATCTCCTGCATTCTCTCCAGCGTATCGCGTTGCCGCATGTACCAACATTGAGAACACCAGTGCCCGGCGCGGATCGTGGCCGGCGGCGCCTCCCAGCGATGACCGGCCGCGCATTCGAACAGCAGCGGCGTAGTCCCGTTTACATATTCCGGGGACAGGCACCGGCCGCCGTACTTCGCTGCGACGCCCTGCACATCGGCCAGCGACAGGCGCGTCCCCTGCACGGCGCAGACCCGGCACCAGGTACCGCGCTTTACGCTGTTCGGGATCGCCAGCCACCGGTGCCCCTCGGCGCACTCCCATTCGAGTCGGGTATTCGCATTGACGTAATGTGTCGACAGGCATCGTCCACCGTGCCTTGCCGCAATCGCCTGCATTTCTTCGATCGTCAGCACTCGACCCATCGTCACTCCGGTTGGCGCAGGCTACACATCACCAGCGTGTTGAGCATTAGCGAGATCTGCTGCAGGTCGAGCGCAAGTCGCCAAGCTGAGCATCAGTCGGCACGGCCTCGCCACGCACCACAGTTGCCCGTTGCGATGCCCCCAGCAGCAGGGAGTCGGTTGCGATCGCGACGTACCCTGCCGTCGTGTTTGCGCTGTCCGCAAGCATCAACGCGCGCAGAACCGGCGATGTCGCGGTGGGTAACGTGCCGATCTGTCGCGTCGCGCGATCCAGATAGCGGCCCGCTAGCCAGACCTGATACAGCGGGCTGCCGACGCCCGCCCTCGCATCGGGCACGCCGGCGGCGTTCGCTCGCTCGAAAGCCGCAGCCTCGTCCGCCGGCACCCGCGGCAGCTTCGAGCGCAGCAGCATCGTCGCTTTCGCGATATCGGTTGCACCGGTCGCCCGAAGTTGCTGGCACATTCGATCCGCGTCGCCGGACGCCCCTGAGTCCACGCCTGCCACAGCGAACTGCGCCGCCATCAGGGCAGGCAGTGCAGCGGCAGCCATCCATCTACGTAAAGGCTTCATTTGTGCTCCGCCTCGATTTCCAGCGTGCGGTCCATGGCCACCAGCCTCACCGGGTCAGTCTTTTTCCACTGCGATTTAGGAATCAGCACCGACCACTCGGCATCGGCGGTATCGCGGAAGAACGCCGCGACGCCAACGTAGTTCGCCGCGTCGTCCATCGGCTCGGACAGCTTCAGCGTCTGCCCAGGTCCGAGCGTCACGTCGCGGCTCCAGAGCGTCGACGCCTTGAGCGCATCATTGCCGCCGAGCAGTTGCGCATAGGTCGCCGTCGCGAACGGCTTGTCGTCCTTCAACTGCCAGATCCGCAGTACAACCGGCAGCGCCGCGCCCCGCTCATCATGGTTCAGTGCGCCGCGTGCCGTGACGACAACATCCATCTGCTTGACCTTCGTCTCGAACACTGCCTGCGTGGCGGCCACGGTGCCATCCTTCACGGACTGCCACATGCCGCATGCGCTGAGAGCCAGCGCAAGGGTGATACCGCAAGCACTCCGGATCATTTTCCTGTGCATCAGAACGGTGCCCCCTCGAACTCGATGCGTGGATAGACCCTCTCCCGGCCGTCGATGCGCAGCGTCAGCCCCATCGCATGATGGACGGCTGCGTAACGCCCGATGAAATGATTCAGCACGTCGCCGAACAGCACGGCGTCGCCCGGCCCGTCAAAGGCGCTGGCGTCGAGATCGACATGCAGCCGGACCTCCTTGAGCAGGTGTCCATGCGCCAGCACCCGCCGCATGGACACCTGCACGTCCCGGATCGCGTCGATGCGCTGCGCCGCAGCGTCGTCCGGCGTCCAGTCGTACAGCTCCAGCACCTCGCGCAACGCCGGCGCGCCCTCCGGATGGAAACGGTTCAGCTCATTCGCGCCGCCCGCGGTGTGGTGGCCCAGCACGCGCCAGTCGTAGCCCGGGTAATAGCGCGGCGGATAGAGTGGCAGGCTCGGCGCCGTGAGGTTGCGCACCGACGCAATGCCGGTAAAGCCGGTGACCGTCTCGGTGATCGTCGCCTCGGACAGCGCCATGCGCGGCAGCCGCCCGTTGTTGGCGAACACCCGCACCGTCAGGTAGCGATCCGGCGGTGGACGGTCCCCATCGTTCTTCGCGTCGGCAATCGTGCCCTCCCAGAGCTGGCCCGAGAGCGACACCCACAATTGCCGCCCCATCGGACCGAAGCGCGTCGCGGTATGGAAGTACCGCTCCGGTTGCTCGTAACGCAGCATCCAGCCACGATGGCGGAAACCCGTAAACGCCTTGTAGGAATACTGTGCGCTGTCCTCCGGGTCGGCAGCATCCAGCGCAAGCACGTCATACGGTTCGACGTGATCCGCGAGGCCGTCCTGCACACGAATACGGTGCTCCCGGTCATGCCAGCCGGCAGGCTGCAGCGGCAGCGCGTCGACCTCAAACAGGTTGATGACGGGCGTGCAGAACAGGCGGAAGCTGTCGCGCTTCACCGGGTAGTCGCCGGGGATGCGCCCGTCGAGTTCGATCTCGAAGGTCATCTGTTTTTCCCCGGCGGGCAGCACAGCGCTATCGAAGCCGCACAGGTCGACAAAGTGGAACTTCTGTGGAAACACGAAGTACTCCAGCATCGTCTGCTCACGGTCGAGTTCCTCGTCGCGCTTCGGGTCCAGGATCGGCCACAGCCGTGTCGACGGACCGAACCCTGCCGGCTCGAAGGACACCCGCCCCAGTCGCTCCAGCGCGCCGTCGCGCACCGATGGCAGGCGCAGGCCAACGGACTCCACCTGATGGATCAGCGCCGCATAGAGCGCAGCGGCGGCTGGCCGGTCGCCGTGCAGGTACAGCCGGATACGCGACAGGTCGATCCGTTCGCGCTGTTCGCCGAGCCACAGACCGAACGTGAGACGGATCACCGTGCGCCCATCGGCACGCACCGCGACTGCCGCATCGTCGACCGAGAGCGGCAACAGTTCGACGGGCTGGGTGGTCCGGTAGAGGCATTGCACCGCCTTCGGGCCGACAGGCGCCGAGCGCACCACGGCCCCGGCGGGGATCTGCGCGGTCGTCGTGGCGGTGTGGTTCAGGGGACTGCATTCGATGATCGACAGCGACGGGATCGGTCGCGCGGCATACTCGAACAGGTTGTCGAGTGGCGCCTCCGTGATCTCCGGCAACCCGTCGTCGAGTTTCACAAGCAGCCGCGCCTCCAGAAACGCAAAGCCTTCATTGACCGCCCGGACCTGTTCGTCCTCCTGACCATACTGCATGCCCAGGCGCCGCGCGGCGTCGGGCTGGTCGCGCGCGAACTCACGACCGGCTTCGCGCAGGTAGCGCATTTCGCCATCGAATCTAGCCAGGAACGGATTCGCCTGGTCGGCCTGGGACTTCTTCCACGGTGCGGTCATGGCTGCGACTCCGGGGGCAACGGTGGCAGGGAGGGTAGTCCGGAGATCTGCCCGGCCCGGCCCGTGATGAAAATGCGCTCCGGCATCTGGAAGCCGCGCAGCCTGAGCAGGTCCAGCGGCCCGGCCCCCGCCTGCGTGCGCAGCACGTAGCGCAGCGGCGCCGTCTTGCCCTCCGCACCATCGTCTGGCGTACTGGTCGCTGCAGAGGCCGCGGAAGCGGCCTTCGCCCCGTCGCTACCTGCCCCGCCGTTCCAGACCAGCTCAAAGCGCGTATCGTCGAGCGGCTTTACGCGGGCCTTTTCAAGCATGCGCAGGAATGCCCAGTCACCTGCCGCGTCGAAGGCGATGCGCGTGCCCGCGTCCAGCGACTGCCAGTTCAACGACGCATGACCGTTCAGGCCATTGCCAGGCCATGCCAGCGGCGACCACGTTTCGTGCTGGTTGAAGTAGACGACCGGCTGGCCGTCGATGGTCAGTTCCGTGCGCGTCACGGTGGGCGTCGGCTGCGGCATCAGCGCGAAGTGATAGCGCGCCTCGCCCTGTGCATACAGGTGCGCACCCATCGGGCCGATGAGGCGCAGCATCGCGAGGAACTTCGGATCGAACTGCAGCGACTGCGGCGCGAGTTCGTTCGGCACCCACTGATCGCCCTGTCGCTTGAGCACCCCGGCCAGCTCAATGTCGATGAAGCGGTTGATGAGTCCCGTGTCGGGGCGCACGTAGCGACCGAATTCGGCAAATGATGCATCGGCACTCGTCGACGCAAATGGATAGCGAGAGGCGAATGACGACTGGAACGGGGCCGCCACGGCAGAGCGCCACGCGTCGTTCAGGCTCGCGGCGGCGGGTTGCAGGACCGCTTGCCAGGCTGCATCGAGCGGCTGGACGAACAGGGTCTGCCCGAAGCCTGCCCACTGCGCGCCCAGGCTCGCGGCGGTCAGCGCCGCGTCGTCGCGCGCCTGCGACAGATCCGAGAGCTTGCCCTGGAAGATCGCCTGCGCGAGCGAGCGCGCCATCGCCTGCGCATCGGGGCTCGCCTGGATTTGCTGCAGCTTCAGGCGCACGGTCGTATCGGCCGTCAGGACGCGCGAGAGACTGACGCCGCTGAATGCGGCTGCATTCGCAGTATTGCCGTTACCTTCCCTGCTGTTGCCCGGAGCCGCGCTGGCGTCGCCCATCAGCGCCAGCAGCGGGCCAAACGTGCGGTCCAGCGGATTGACCACGGGAGCCTGCATGGCATCGCCGTCACCGCCGCCGAGCAGGCCCTGCGCCTTGCGCACGAGCGTGTCGGTGAGCGCCTGCGAGGGACGTCCTGCCTCGCCCTGGTACTGGACCGACTTCATGACCGCCAGCAGCGGTGAGGTTTGCGCATCGGTCAGACGTGTGAGCTGGTCGATCACGCCCGAGAAGCTCGTCGCGCCGATCCACTGGAAGCTGTTGAGCATGGTCGCCCACGCTGCTGTGTAGTCCGTGAAATACCGGTCACGCAGGCGCTTTCTGAGGTCGTCGGCGCTCTTCCTGGCATCCACGGCGGCCTGCGCTGCATCGACTGCGCCCTCTACGGCGGTGGCGCTGATCCGGGCGGTCGGCTGGTCGCCGGTCAACACCCAGTCGCCCTCTACATGCTGCCCCTTCACGGCATCGTCGATGGCCTTTTCGATGAAACCCTCCCACGCGGCGCGCGTGAAGATGCCCGGCACCGTCTGCGTGGTCGTGAACAGACCGTGCGCATCCGCGCCCGCGAGCAGCGCCGCGAGCGATACGTCGGCATACTTGCCGCGCGCCTCATCAAGCACACGCTGGTAGAGCACATCATCGCTCGCTGCGAGGCCGATCTGGTTCACGAGCGTGGAGCGCATCTGCGTAACGAGCGGCTGCGAGGCGCTGATCCGCCACTCCGGATGCGCCTTCAGGTGATCCGCCCAGAACCCTGCGAGCTGCTGCGAAGTGTCGAGCCATTCGCCCGTGCGCATGCCGGCGACGGCGGGCCAGACCGCCAGCATCTGCGCCTTCAGGAACGGCGCGTCGGTACGCGCCGGGGCGGCGAGCATCAGGTACGCCTTGAGGCGGTTGTACGCCTGCTGCTGCGCGTCGTGGCTCTGCTGCTCGTCGGCGCGCACCTGCGAGAGCTGGACAAGCTGTCCTTCGAGCGCCTGTATGACCGGCCGCTGCAGGTTGCGGGTCGCCACGGTCTGGTACGGCCGCCAGAGCGCAGCGAGCAGGTCATCGTTGCGCGACAGGCCCGCGCGCAGATACCACGGCACGCCATGCTGCTGACGGTATTCGAGCGTCGCGATTTCATTCTGCAGCGCGAGTTGCGCGCGCAACGCCTGCGGCGTGCCGGGTGTGGCCGAGAGCGCTGCGGCGACAGTTGATTCGGCTTCCTTCACAAGTGCCCGGTTGCCGAGACCCGAGATCACCAGCAGAATGATCCACACGATCGCCCCGATCACGACGCACCACGCAAGCACGTCGGGCCAGTACAACCCCGTGCGGCGACCCCGATAGTTTGGCATGGTGGCCGCGATCTGCTGCCACACCGGCAGCAGGGCGCGCGGCTGTTCGCGTGTCACTTCGGCTACCGGCACCGCCGTCGCGGCGTGTGTGTCGTCACCACCATTAGCCATCGGTACCGGGACGACAGTCGTCCCCGGAAAAACCGGCGCGAACAGCACACCCGCGAGCGGCGCACGCAGCCAGTTCGAGGCGGCGAGTGCACGCAGGTTTGCTCCAATCCGTTCAGCGTGGTCGCTGATGTACTTCGAAACATCCATCAGCCAGGTCGCCTTCTCCCGCGTATAAAGGCGCACGCCAGCGTCCGCCGACCAGTGCTCGACCGTGGTCAGCAATTCTGGCGCTCTGGTGGCCGCCTCCTGCGCCTGCCTGCGCGACTCGTCCGGAATGAAGGCACCGACAGCGTCGAAGCGTTCGGAGGGGCTACCCTTCGTCTCGACCGGGTGCAGGAACGTGACGGGCGCCGCCCAGCCAAGTGCGGTGGCGATCATAGAGAGTTCGCGGGGTAGGCCCGTACCGGCTTCTACAGCGCGAGCCACATGCACGAGGCCGTCCACCGGGCGACGGCGGCACAACCGGCGGATCTGGCCGAGCCACTTTTCTTTCTCGATTCCGTCCGGGGCGGCGTGAACAAGGACGATTTCGCCAACGTGCATGACGCCTGCCTGCTTGAGGCCGGGGGCCACCTGATCGACGCGCTCATCGGTGCCGTCGACCATCAGCCAGCGCAGACGGCTGCGCCAGAACCAGCCATGCGAGACACGCAGTTCCTCATACATGTGTTGCAACCGCGCGTCGCGCTTGAGCGGCTTCGCCGCCTTCGTACGGTCTCCGGTGTCACTGCGAAAGAGTCGAGCCGCGAAGCCGTAAGCGCCAGTCGCGAACAGGACCAGGTGAACGACGACAACGACCGCGAAGGTTGACAGGATGACGATGATCGCTCTCAGCCGCGACTCGCCTGCGGTGACGCCAACCATGTCGCCGCGCAGCGATACGATGCCGATTGCGAGCAGCGCGACGACCAGCGCCGCGACCGGTAACCCCCAGATCGCCAGACGGCTCGATGGCGGGGATTCCTCCTTCGCGGTCGTGGACTCAAGCGAGTGCAGGGTAAGCCTGGGGTCGTTCATCGGTATTCCGGTTGTTATCTGTATCTGCTGTTGTGGGCGTTACGCGCAGGACTGCGGATTGCACGCCATCAATGATGAGTTGCGGGCCGTCTGCGGGGCCTGATTCGATGGCTGCCACGACGGACAGCCAGCCGTTTGCGTCACCGAAGTCGCCGACAATGCGGTCCGGCCGCCGCTGCGCCTCGTCTTTCACAATGGCGTCCATATGGGCCGCGCGCAGCGCCTTGTCGCAGCCATCTACCGGGCGGGTTATCCACGTGCGCACGAACGAGGTGAAGTCAGCCTTGCCCCACACCGCAGCATTCGCGAAGCCGTATTCGACCTCGCCTGCGAGCCCCGTGACGGGCCGATGCAGTAGCGCGGCGACCTTGACTGTTTCCGGCAGCCGGAAGTACGCCACCGTCATGAGTACGGCGATACATCCCTCAGTGCTGCCTTCAGGCGGACCAGCTTCATGCCATGCAGTCGCCACGATGAGCAGCGGTCGCACTTCCTTCGCATCGAGCCACGCGTCCGCGACCATCAGGCCGTCCGCAGTGGCTACTGCCTGAACCGCGAGCGGCGGCAGGCCGGCGATGCGCAGGGCGTCGGTGACCATCGCCACGTCCGCCTGCTCCCGGCCCGAGGCGCTCAGTACGCGCACCTGCGGCCACCATTGCCGCTCGTAAGCCGTCAAGGCACTCAGGCTCGCCTCAAGTCGCTTGAGCGCATGGACAACCTTTAGCGTCAGCAGCGGCAACTGTTTCGCTGGTCCCTGCACAGCGATCGTTTCGTCGTCGGCGAAGCGATCGACGCTAACGGGTTCCTCCGCCAGCCAGTCTGTGTCCTCGAAACGCGCATGTTCGACGAACCGCATGCCTGCGCGGGGCATCTGCGAGGCAGGCAGGCGCTTCTTCGCAGCAATTGCACCGGCAAGCGTCTGTTCGCCAAGCGGAAGACAGTAGCCGACGCCAAGCACCTGGAGGGATTTCTGCGCGGTGCGGAGCCGCTCCGCGAGCCACCGGCCCCGATGATGGTTGCGCCAATACGCCCGGTACCAGAGGCCCTCATATCCTGCGCGCTCGATGCCGAGCAGGATGAGGAACGCGCCGTTAGGAAAGCCGACGAAACAGAGCCAGAACCACCCCCCGCTTGCGGGTTGACCCTTCGGCCATAGCAGCATGGCAATGGCGATGCCAAAGATGTTGCATGCGAGCCAGATGCAGAACCACCACGGCCAGAACCGGGGTCGGCGCGGATAGGCGCTCGGTCGCCCGGCGGGAGAAAGATCGACCGGCATTACTCGATGTTGAAATTCATGAGCGACGAGAGCAGCCGGCAGCCGCACGCGCAGCGATAGTGGTGGAACGCAACCCACTTGCCGTCGCGGTCGGGGAATTTCTCGTAGCCCTCATCGATCGTGGTCGGGCCGTGATGCTCGCAGATCGCCTCGTCGCCCTCCCTGGCGAGAGGGCGGCCCATCACCTCAAACCACGGCGAGCCGCCTGTGACTTCGCCGCCGTGTTCGAGTTTGTCGCCTTTGCGGATAGGAGACTTCATCTTTTATTTTCACTCATCGAAAGGACCTTATTATTTGATTTGCCAGTACCTTAGCCTTCGCGCACACGTTAATCGCGACCGCCATTTACCAACACGCACTTTTCCCGGATTGACACGACGCATATTCAATTTGCGTAAGTCGCCGCTTGCTGACAACCCGATATTTATCGTCGGGAAGCAAAACCAATAGCGATGCAATATTTCCGTTAGGTCCAGATTCAAAGCCAACGGCTTTCGTCGATGTTAGCTTTTTATTTTTGATTTCATAAAAATAGAGGATTGACTGATAGGGCGAATTTGAGCTTGTCACAAGAGCAGAATAAGTTCCCTTCATGAAGGAATTCCGTTTCAGCAGCGGAGCTTCACCCAAATCGATCACCTTACCAGTGCCATCAATCATCCAGTAGTGCATTCCGTTCGCATCCCGCCCACCCCCAGTTCCTACACCGACCCCTTGTGCCTTCGCATCCCCAAAGAAAATGTCTGTATCTAATGTTAAAACATAAGAGTCCGGCTCATATCGAAGATGCAGATTCACATTCTTCAGCCCGTTTCCGGCGATCTTCACGTATATATCACCCCCCCCTTGATCCTGATCGCCGCATGATTTCGCCCATGCGTGCCCACTTTGGATTGCTGGCAATGGCGCATCGGTGGTTTGTTGGTTAATGCAGTCTGCAAACGCCGAATTACAGAAAAATGCAATAAAGATAAATAGCCGAGAAATTACACTGCATCGCATAAAACCTCCTTCGCCAAATTGGCATTGTGCTGTCGACGCGCAAATGTCGGAGTATCATACTTATTAATGATCGTCGACACTCCATTTGAGGCAGTTGCAATTCGATTTATTGGGCTCTCCACGTCACAAACACTGTTTATATTGTGACATACCCAAAACCAACCCCCGACGTCTATCGGATTGAACTCGTTCCCGTTGGCTCGCGCGGAGATATTCTGAGGGTTATCAATAATTGCCGGACGAATAGATGCATTTCTGGGAACAGACCACCATCCGTTCTTAACCCACCAACTAGCATCAAATGAGTCTTTTTGCAGCCATGCCCGATAGACCCAATAGTCTGCATACGCTGCTCGTCCGGTAATCTGAAGTGCTCCCCGCCCTCTGAATTTAATCCCATCCCCAGAGTTATATTCATTTCCAAGCGCATTGTTTAGCTTTTCATACCCACTCGCGCGAACGAAATAAGAATATGCATCCGGTCCCATATAGTAATGGGCATCAGTTTCGTAGGCGGCACTTAGCGTATTATTTCCATGCTCCACCATCGGACCGCGGAGATTTGCCGTTTCGTGAGCGGTCTGCCCCAAAAAATGGCTAATCCTGACTTTTTCGAAATTGAGATATTTCGCCGAAATAAAGTTAATGGACGCCTTATACCGGTCTACATTTTCCGGAGATGCAGCAGGCATGGCTCGCGACAGTTCCGCGGCGCTCATCCACCCACATTTTCTGAAATGCCGGATAAACGCCAGCGGGTGGAAGAACCAGAGCTTCTGCCCGGCGGGCAGACCAGTAACATCCCAGAACTGGATTTCCTTGAGGTACTTGAGGAAGTCCTGGTAGCCCTGCTCATTACCCTCGTAAAACCCGTCCTTGTCGCGCAGCTTCGCCCAGCGCGTCTCGTTGCCCGTGTCGTCCCATTCGCTGGGCGCGTTGCAGATAAACCCTCGCAATGCTTGACGTATCTTGTCGTGGCTCCGCACGTAGCTTGAAAGCTCGTCCGCCTTCTGCACCTCCGTCGTTGCCGTCGCGTCTGAAGACTGAGCGTCCTTGACGATTCTCTTGAGCGCGTCGATGTCGCACAATCCGTCGCTGCCGAATGGTGTATTGCCGTCAGTAACCTTCAGCCAACACATGAACGATGGAAAATCCGCATCGGACAGCTTCTTGATCTCTGCCTTGCTGATATCGATATACCCCTGCTTCCCAGCGGCGTAGGTTACCCTTACCCACGTCGGCTGCGTTGTATTCGAAGACAGGATACGTCCGAAACGCAACATCTCGTACCCGTCGCTCGGGCAGGTGCTGTAAAGCGCCTTCGCGCGCTTGTAAAGATCGTATTCGTATTTAGCCTCGGGTACCGGCTGGTCCGTTAGCGGCGTGCGCGATCCATCCGCCGCGACGCTCCACACATTGGTGTACTTGCTCCCCTTGCTGAAGTACGTCTCAACAATGAGAGGCAATTCGTTCTTATCCGTCTGAAGCGGAGTAAATTCGATGCCGTTCAGTTTATTGTGCGCGTCCGCTCCCGGCGGCAGCGCAAAAAACTGCAGCCCTGCTGGAATCATGTAGTAGCAATGGCCCCACCAGTCTGTGGTTGTCGGTGTATCGGGCACGGTATTGCCGAGTTGTGTACCGCCAAAATATGCGTCGAAATCGCCCGGCAGCATGAAGGTCTCGAAATGCAGATACTTGACCCCCTGATACTGCCCGACATAACCCAGGATATCCTTGCGTCGGATGTTACGGCTTTTTAGAAATGTCCGGTTCTGGCTCATTAGAAATGTCCGATTCCTGTCCCGGTTGACGCGCACGCTCGCGTGAGGCGTCGACCAGGGGCGAACCATGAACGGACGTGAGCTGATCAC
>NZ_JAYMRY010000016.1:0-156011 GCF_038900695.1 Paraburkholderia sp. JHI2823
CCCCCGCCCCCGCCCGCGCCAAGCCCCCGTTCGTCTGGCCGATCGAAGGCAGCGTCGCGCAATCTTTCAAGGGGAAATCGAAGGGCGTGGTGATCGCGGGTCCGGCGGACCAGCAGGTGAGAGCGGCGGCGGCGGGGCGCGTGGTCTATGCCGGGAGCGGCATGAAGTCCTACGGCAAGCTCGTCGTCGTGAAACACGGCGCGAATCTCGTCACGGCGTATGGCCACAACGGCAAGCTGCTCGTCAAGCAAGGCGACCCGGTGAAGCAGGGCCAGCCGATCGCCATGAGCGGCACCGATGGCGCGGGCATTTCCGCCCTCATATTCGAAGTGCGGGAGAACGGCAAGCCTGTCGATCCGCTTGCCTGGCTGCCGAAGCTGTAGCAGGAATCAGGAAGGATGCCGAAGCCGATGAAGAGAAGGGAATTTCTCGCAGGCGGCTCGCTCGCCCTGGCCGCGTGGCTCGTCGCGAGCGCAGGGCGCGCCATGAACCCGGCTTGCGCCGACCGGTCTCGCGGCTCGATAACTAGCGCGCCAGGCGTTCGTGCGCCCGGCTCTTTACCAGCCCCACCGGCTTACAGCGAAGCTGCGGCCGTTGAACGACACTTTCTCCTTTGATGCCGCCTCCGCCGGAATACCGGGGAACGCAATACCACTCTGCGCCTCGAGGTCGCGCACCGAGCGTACTTCATAGCGATCGACGGCCGCGTTGTCCGCGACGATGGCGAACGCGAGCTGCTGCGAAGGCACGTACACGACCTTGAAGATCCGCGTGGGCACGAGCACGCGCGTGGCTCCGATCGTCTGGAGTTGAGCACCCGTGAAGAGCGGGCCGGTCACGACCCAGGCCTCGCCATATTTCGTCGCGAGCTTGCGCACCGCGGTTTCGATATGGGCCCAAAGACGCTGGTTGTTGTCGCGATTCTGCGGAACGATGTTCGCGAGTGAAAACGATTCCGCCATCGCCTGCGCATTCCAGCGATTGCCCGCGGGGCTCATGTGACCGCGGTCGAAGCCGCTGCGCTTGTAGTCCGCGAGCGTCGCGCCTTCGCCTTCGGGCAGGCGGTCGTCTTCGAAGAAGCGGTTCGTGCGCGTCATGTCCTTTGCGGCTTCGAGGTGATCGCGCGTGAGATGCTCGGCCGACCACAGCGGCCCGTGCGTGATGCCCGAATGCAGCACGACGAAATCCGAATAACAGAGCACGCGCGTTTTCGGCGCCATGCGCGGGTTCGTGAGCGTCGGGAATTGACCGTCGGGCACGAATTGCGAACAGGCAGGCGCGGCCGAGGCATGGCTCGCAGCTGCGAGCATCAGGGAGGAAATCAGCGAGACAAACAGCTTCTTCATCGGGGAACTGACAGGACCGGGGTGGGATCAGGCGGCCTGAAAGTATAGCGGCCGTGATGACGTGCGCGAAACGCGTGGCGCAAAAAAACGCGCGCCCGCCTCATGGGCGGGCGCGAGCGCGCGTCACGTCAGAGCGGACGCACAACCAGATGCAATGAGCGCGGCAGCATTGCGTTGCTGCGCGAGGAGCGAGACGGCGAACGATGCCGCCTGCATTCAATCAGTCAATCGGTCGAGACGCCTGTAGCGACTCAGCCTGCAAAAAGCGCATGTTCGGCGTGGACCTGCTGGCGGTCCACGGCCTGGAGGCGCCACTGGCCCTCCATTGGCGAGTGCGATGCTTCACACGACCAGGTCGCGTCGCCGTGCGCGGAACTGATTTCCTGGCGGCGGTTCACATGCAGCCCGCGCAGCGTGCACAGCGGCTCGTTCTCGAGCGGCGCACACAGCGACGTGACACCATTCACGTCGCGTAATTCCCCCCATTCCGGCAGGTCGATCCCTTCATGGGACTCGCGGGACCAGCGTTGCTGATCGGTGTCGAGCCAGAGCACTGCATAGTCATGATTGACGGTCGGATCGGAACCGTTGATCAGGATCGTAAGTCGCATGGCATCTCCGTAAAGATTGAACGGGCGCGTCGGCATTCCCAAGTCTAGAACGAGTCTGCGGGCGCGCAAAGCAGTTCGCGCGGGGCAGATCGTCGCGCGCACGGCGCATGCCCGGAGCGCCCTCGCTGATGCCCGCGTAAACCCGGTGACACTATCGACCGGATTGAAAATCACAATTGGGAAGACAGAGGCCACAATCTAGATTAATAGTGCGGCGGACTCGCCCTCCGTTCTGCAGCGCACGAAGGCGAATTGCGTCGCGTCCCCAATATCAGGTCGAAAGACGGAGGAACAGATGGCACAGCTAAAGGGCTCGAAGACGGAACAGAACCTCAAGGATGCATTCGCCGGCGAATCGCAGGCCAACCGCCGTTATCTGTATTTCGCAGCGAAGGCCGACGTAGAAGGGCAGAACGATGTCGCGGCGCTGTTTCGCTCGACCGCTGAAGGCGAAACCGGCCACGCGCACGGCCACCTCGAATATCTGGAGGCGGTAGGCGACCCGGCAACCGGACTGCCGATCGGCACCTCGCGCCAGAATCTGCAGGCGGCGATTGCGGGCGAAACGCACGAATATACGGACATGTACCCCGGTATGGCCAAGGCGGCGCGCGAGGAAGGATTCGACGAGATCGCGAACTGGTTCGAGACGCTCGCGAAGGCTGAGCGCAGCCACGCCAACCGCTATACGAAAGCGCTGGAAGTGCTGGCGGACTGAGCATCGCTGCGTGCCCCGGCTCGGCACGCGTGCACCACGCGCGCTTTTTTTCGCGTGCCGGGCAGGATCCGGCGCGCGTTCGCGCGCGCCCAGCCGATAACTAGAAGAAGGAGACGTCATGCCCCACAAGGAAGGCAGTCTCGAAGCGCCCACCCGCCATCCGCTCGACTGGCGCTCGGACGCGTTCTACGATCAGGCGCAGCTCGACACCGAGCTTGCGCGCGTATTCGACATCTGCGCGGGCTGCAGGCGCTGCGTGTCGTTATGCGGCGCGTTTCCGGCGCTCTTCGATCTCGTCGACGAGACCGACACCGGCGAAGCGCACGACGTCGACAAATCGTTGTACGGCAAGGTCGTCGACCAGTGCTATCTGTGCGATCTCTGCTATATGACGAAGTGTCCCTACGTGCCGCCGCACCCGTGGAACGTAGATTTTCCGCATCTCATGCTGCGCGCCAAGGCCGTGCACTATCGCAAGGGCGAAGTGAAGCTGCGCGACCGCGTGCTCTCGAACACCGATGCGCTGGGCCAGCTCGCCGGCATTCCCGTCGTCACGCAAACGGTGAACGCGATCAATCACACGAAGGCGATGCGCGGCGCCATGGAGGACATGCTGGGCGTCGATCGCAAGGCGTGGCTGCCCGACTTCGCCGCACACAAGTTCCGTAACGTTGCAAAACGCGCGACCGCGAGCGAGGTGCGCGACGGCGAGCGCACGCCGGGCAAGGTCGCGATCTACGCGACCTGCTATGTGAATTTCAACGAGCCGGGCATCGGCCACGACCTGCTCGCGGTGCTCGACCACAACGAGATTCCCTATGAGCTGGTGAAGAGCGAATGGTGCTGCGGCATGCCGCTGCTGGAGCAAGGGAACCTGGAGGGCGTGGCGCACAAGCAGGCGCAGAACATGCCGATGCTCGCTCGCTACGCGCGCGAAGGCTATGCGCTGATCGGCGCGGTGCCGAGCTGCGTGCTCATGTACAAGCACGAACTGCCGCTCATGTTCCCCGACGACGCCAACACGAAAGCCGTGAGCGATGCGTTCTGGGATCCCTTCGAGTATCTCGTGGCGCGTCATCGCGATGGCTTGCTCAAGACCGACTTCCGCGCGCCGCTCGGCAACGTGTCGTATCACGTGCCTTGTCACGCGCGCGTGCAGAACATCGGCCGCAAGACCTTCGACCTGCTCTCGCTCGTGCCCGAAACGAAAGTGACCGTGGTCGAGCGCTGCTCGGGCCATGCGGGCACGTTCGGCGTGAAGAAGGAATTCCACGCAATGTCGATGAAGATCGGCACGCCTGTGTTCAAGCAGATGGGCCAGGCCGCGCCCGACTTCATCTCGTCGGACTGCCAGCTCGCGGGCCATCATATCGCGCAGGGCATCGAGGAAAACCAGCTTGGCGAGCCGCCGCTCGCTCACCCCATCACGTTGCTGCGCCGCGCCTATGGCATTTGAGCGGCGCCGCCATCATGCAACGGACACGAGGCACGACTCATGACGATCGCCAGAAATTCGCTGTTGACGCTGGAAGCCTATGCCAGGGTGCGAGGCGACATGCGCAAACGCATCATCGAGCACAAGAAGCAGCGCGTGGTTTCGCTCGGCAACCACCTCACGTTCCTGTTCGAGGACGAGACCACGATTCGCTACCAGATCCAGGAGATGCTGCACATCGAAAAGATTTTCGATGAAGACGGCATTCAGGGCGAGCTTGCGGCGTACTTGCCGCTCGTGCCGGACGGCAGCAACCTGAAGGCGACCATGCAGCTCGAATACGAGAGCGAAATCGAGCGGCGCGCGGCGCTCGCGCGGCTCATCGGCATCGAGGACAGGGTGTTCGTTCAGGTGGAGGGCGAACCGCCCGTGTATGCGATCGCCGACGAAGATCTCGAACGCGAGAACGCCGAAAAGACTTCGGCGGTGCATTTCGTGCGCTTCGAACTCACGCCGCAAATGAAGACGCGGCTGCGCGAAGGCGCCGCGTTGGCGATAGGCTGCGATCATCCGCACTACCGCGTGCCGACGCAGACCCTCGACGGCGAGGTGCGCGCGTCGCTGCTCAAGGACCTCGCCTGAGGCGCTTCATATGTCCTTGCGATACATGACGAAGCCGGGCTTGTTCGCCACGTCGTCGTAAAGGCGCATGGCCGTGTGGTTCGTTTCGTGCGTGTGCCAGTACACGCGCGACGCGTTCGAGTCTTTCGCGTGCGCATACACGGCCTCGATCAGCGCGCGGCCCACGCCCTGGCCGCGCGCGTCTTCCACGGTGAAGAGATCCTGCAGATAGCAGATCGGCCCTTCCATGATCGTGTTGCGGTGATAGATGAAGTGCACGAGGCCGAGCACGCGCTCCCCGCGCACGGCGATGAACGCGTGCATTGGCTCGTAGCCGTCGAAAAAGCGCGACCATGTCGTGCGCGTGATGTGCTCCGGCAGTGCCGTCTCGCCAAAGCGCCCATAAAAGCGGTTGTAGCCGTTCCACAGCGGCAGCCATGCGTCGAAATCGTCGCGGGCGACGGCGCGCACGTGAAGCGTCGTGTCGGTCATGGTTGGTCTCCTTTCAGGCATCGTCAAGCCTCAAAGCGTAAGCGACTTGTGGCACCATTGTTAGTCCCACCGAAACCGCAATTGATGGAGCCACGGGTTGGACTATGCATTGATGATGGCGGCCTATGCGAAGCGCGCCGTGCGCAAGCTCACGCAGCAGGACTTGCTTTACGAGAGCCTGCGCCGGTCGATTCTCGACGGCGACATTGGCCGAGGTACGCGCCTCGCCTCGAGCCGCGCGCTTGCGGAGCAGCTCGGCATTGCCCGCAACTCCGTGCTGTATGCGTACGAGCGGCTCGTGGAAGAGGGGTTTGTCAGCGCTACGCGTCACGGTTCGGTCGTCAATGCCGTCAACGCGGGCGGCACGGCAACACCCGCGCAAACCGCGCCGCCTCACCCCGGCACGCCTCTACTCGCGCGCCGCGTGCGCGAACTTCCGCCGCGTCGCGCGAACCGCGATGGCGCAAGAGCGCTGCGCCCCGGCGTGCCCGCGCTCGACCAGTTTCCGTACGCGCAGTGGCGCAGCGCGGTCGAGCGCGCGCTGCGCGAGTTGCGCGCGCACGATCTCGGCTACGGCGACAGCGCGGGTATGCCCGCGCTGCGCCAGGCGATCGCGCAATATGTGCGAGTTTCGCGCGGCGTGCGCTGCCAGCCCGAGCAGGTGTTCGTCACGGACGGCACGCAGGCGAGCCTCGATCTCTGCGCCCGAATCTTTGCGGACGAGGGCGAGCGTGCATGGATCGAAAATCCCGGCTACCTCGGCGCGCGCGTGTCCTTCGCAGCCGCGGGCCTGCAACTCGTGCCGATGAGCGTGGACGCAGCGGGCATGGCCGCGCGCCCCGAGGACTGGCGCGAGCGGCCGCCGCGCCTCGTCTATCTCACGCCGTCGCACCAGTATCCGCTTGGCTGCGTGCTGAGTCTCGAAAGGCGGCTCGCGCTCATCGAGCAGGCACGCGCGTGCGGGGCGTGGATCATCGAGGACGACTACGACAGCGAACTGCGCCACGACGGGCCGCCGTTGCCGTCGATCCAGGGCCTCGCCGACGACGCCCCCGTGATCTATCTCGGCACCTTCAGCAAAACGCTCTTTCCGGCCCTGCGCATCGGCTTCATGATCGTGCCTCAGCGCGTGGTCGCGCCGTTCGCGCAGGCCCACCTCACGCTCGTGCGCCAGGGGCGCGTGGCGGAGCAACTGGCGCTGGCCGATTTCATCGAAAGCGGGCGCTACTCGCGCCATTTGCGGCGCATGCGCAAACTCTACGAAGAGCGCCGCGACGGCCTCGTCGCGGCCATCGACAAGCATCTCGCGGGCATGATGACGGTCTCGGCCGACGCGGGCGGCATGCACCTGAGCGTGCGCCTCGACGCGCCGCTCGCCGACGTCGAAGTGAGCGAAGCCGCGCGTGCGCATGGCCTCCAGCTTTCGCCGCTGAGCGCGTACTGCCTCGATGCCCCCGATGCGGCGCGCTACAACGGCTTCCTGCTCGGCTATGCGGAGACGCCGCCGCGCGTGGCCGACACGCTCATCCAGACGCTCGCGCAAATCGTGCGCGAGCGTTTGCCGGCCTCTCGATGACGCGTCATTGATGCCCGGCGATCACGTGCGGCAAGTAGGGTGCTTCGAGCGCCTCGACCTCTTCGTCGGTGAGCGTCAGGGAGAGCGCCGCGACGGCGTCTTCGAGATGATGGGGTTTTGATGCGCCGATGATCGGCGAGGTGATGCCGGGCTTTTGCAGCAACCAGGCGAGCGCGACCTGCGCGCGCGAGACGTTGCGCGCACGCGCGATCGTTGCGACCGCATCGATAATGGCTTTGTCAGCATCGGCGCCATAGAGCGTCTTGCCGAACTTGTCGGTGGCTTCGCGCTCGCTCGTTTCGCTCCAGTCGCGCGTGAGGCGGCCACGGGCGAGCGGGCTCCACGGCATCACGGCGATGCCCCGATCGGCGCACAGCGGCAGCATTTCGCGCTCCTCCTCGCGATAGAGCAGATTCACATGGTTCTGCATGCTCACGAATTCGGTCCATCCGTGCAGACGCGCGGTGTAGAGCGCCTTGCCGAACTGCCACGCATACATGGACGAAGCGCCGATGTAACGCGCCTTGCCCGCCTTCACGACATCGTGCAGCGCTTCGAGCGTCTCTTCGATGGGCGTGTTGTAGTCCCACCGATGGATCTGATAAAGATCGACATAATCGGTGCCGAGGCGCTTGAGGCTATGGTCGATTTCCGTGAGGATGGCCTTGCGCGAAAGCCCCTGACCGTTCGGGCCCGGCCGCATGCGGTTGTAGACCTTCGTTGCGAGCACGATGTCGTCCCGCTTGACGAAGTCGCGCAGCGCCCGCCCAACGATCTCTTCGGAAGTGCCGTCCGAATAGGTGTTTGCGGTGTCGAAAAAGTTGATGCCGGCGTCGAGCGCCTGGCGGATGAGCGGTCGGCTGGCGTCCTCGCCGAGCGTCCACGGGTGCGTGCCGCGCTCGGGCACGCCGTAGGTCATGCAACCGAGGCAAAGACGCGAAACCTGCAGCCCCGTCGAGCCGAATCTGACGTAATCCATTGCTGTTGCTCCTGGCGAAAAAGCGAATGAAGCAGGGGAAGCTCGTGCGCCGCGCGAGGGCGGCGGACTTTCGCAAGGGTATAACAGCGAGGGACAACGTGCAGGGCGCGCCGCTTCAGAACATCTCCATCACGCGGTGATAGAGCATGCCGATTTCGAGTGCGGGGCGCCGCCACGCGGGGCCGCCGGGGAAGCGCGCGTGTTGCAGGCGCGCGAACAGATCGAATGAAGCGCGCTCACCCACGATCGCCTGTGCAACGAGGCGCCCCGCAATGCCGGTTAGCGCGACGCCGTGCCCGGAAAAGCCTTGCACGTAGTAATAATTCGCGTCGATCGCGCCGAAGTCCGGCGCGCGATTGCGCGTGACGTCGACAAAGCCGCCCCATGCGTATTCCACGCGCGCCGCCGCGAGCTGCGGGAACGTATCGCTCATACGCGTCTGCATGGCCGCCGTGAGTCGCGCGGGCGCCGCGCCCGTCGAATCGGCGCGGCCGCCGAACAGCATCCGGTCGTCTGCCGAAACGCGGAAGTAGTCGAGAAAGAAGTTGTTGTCGCACACGGCAGAACGTTGTGCGATCAACGAGTTTGCCAGTTCGCGCCCCAGCGGCTCGGTGGCGATGATGTACGAGGCGATGGGCGCGATGCGTGCGGCCACGTCGGCAGGCAGCACGCCGCCCGGCGCGGCGTTGCAGCAGGCCACGACGAAGCGGCAGCGCACTTCGCCGCGTGCGGTCTTCACGACGGGCCGCGCGCCGCGCACGACCTCGAGCGCGCGGGTATGCGCGAACAGTTGCGCGCCTTCGCGGCGCGCGGCAGCGGCGAGGCCAAGACAGTACTTGAGCGGATGCAGATGCCCGGAAACGGGATCATGAACGCCTGCGATATAGCGCTGCGAGGCCACGCGTGCGCGCGTGGCGTCGGTATCGAGCCATTCGAGGCGGTCGTAGCCCCAGCGCGTGCGTGCTGCGTCCATCCACGCGCGCAAATCGGGAACGCGCTTCGCTTTGGTCGCGACGGTCAGAAAACCGGGCGTGAAATCGCAATCGATGCCGTACCGTGCAATGCGCTCGCGCACGAGGTTCACGCCTTCGACGGAGAGCGCCCACGCGGCGCGTATGCCCTGCGAGCCGAGCTGCTTTTCAAGCACTTCGTCTTTTGCGAAGCCCACGAGCGTTTGGCCACCGTTGCGGCCCGAAGCGCCCCAACCCGGGCGATGCGCGTCGAGCACCACGACGGAGAGACCACGCGCGCGGCACTCCAGCGCGACCGAAAGCCCGGCGAAGCCCGCGCCGATCACGCAGACGTCGGCGTCGAGCGCGCCTTCGAGAACGGGGTCGTCAGCGGCGGGGCGCGTGGCAGTGGCTTCGTAGTACGAGTCGCGGGCGAGTGCGTTCGCCTGGGCGTCGAGGTCGAGTGTCATCAGAGCAGGTCCTTCATTCGGTACCACGCCATCGCGAGCACGAGGGCAGGGGTTCGAAGTGTAGCGCCGCCCGGGAAATCGCGGTGGCGGATCTTGCCGAACAGGTCGAAGCGCGCGGCCTGGCCGTGAATGGCTTCGGCGATCAGCGTACCCGCGAGTCCCGTGGTGTTCACGCCGTGACCCGAGAAGCCCTGCGCGAAATACACGGTGGGCGAGAGGCGGCCGAAGTGCGGCGCACGGTTCATCGTGATGTCCACGTAGCCGCCCCATGCGTACTCCACCTTTACATCGGCGAGTTGCGGAAACGTTTTGAGCATGTCGCGGCGCATGGCTTCGCCCAGATTCGGCGGCGCGAATGTCGAATAGCTCACTTTGCCGCCCCACAGCAGGCGTGTGTCCGGCGCGGGCCGGAAGTAGTCGAGCACGAAGCGGCTGTCGCATACGGCGGCCTGGGCGGGCATGAGGGCCTTCATGCGATCGGCGCCCAGCTTTTCGGTGGCGATCACGTAGGTGCCAACGGGCATGATTTTGCGCGCGAGAGCGGGTGCGAGGTTGCCGAGGTACGTATTGCATGCGAGCACAACGAATTTCGCGCGTACGTTGCCGCGTTCGGTTTCGACCACGTGGGTGCCGCTTTCGTCGCGCAGGCGCGTGACGGGGCTGTTTTCGAATATGCGCACGCCGGCTTCGACGGCGGCGCGCGCGAGGCCGAGCGTGTAATTGAGCGGATGCAGATGCCCGCTATCGGGATCGTAGAGGCCGCCCCGATAGCGCGACGACTGCACATAGCGCCCGACGCCATCGCCATCCACGTACTGGAAACGGTCGTAGCCGAAGCGCTGCGCCGCTTCATCGCGCCAGCGCTTAAGCGCATCCACGTCGCGCGCCTTGTTCGCGGCGGTGAAATAGCCTGGCGTGAGCGAACAATCGATGCCGTGCTGCTTGACGCGCCGTTTCACGATATCGAGCGTTTCGAGGCCCATGTTCCAGATCTGCCGGACTTCGGCTTCGGGCATGAACTGCGCGAACGTATCGATATCGCAGGCAAAGCCGCCGATCAACTGCCCGCCATTGCGCCCGCTCGCGGCCCATCCGACTCGCGAGGCTTCCACGAGTGCGACGCGGTAGCCGCGTTCGGCAAGATTGAGCGCAGCGGAAACCCCCGTGAGGCCCGCGCCGATCACGCAGACATCGGCTTCAATGGCGCCTTCCAGCATGGGGTGGGCCGTCGTGTCGTTGACGCTCGCCGCGTACCACGAGGGCGCATGCGGTTGATTGGCGAATTTGAGCATAGGAAAAGGTACAAAAAAAGACGGGCGACGACCCGATGGCCGCCGCCCGTCCTGGCTCCATCAGAACGAGTAGATGAACTGCGCGCCGAACAAGTCGTTGCTCTTGCCGTACGAGCCGTCGTTGTGGAGGAATACGCGCTGCGTCGCCCAGTCGTGACGATATTCCATCTTCACGATGATTTGCTGCGTCGGGAAGAACAGCAGGTCGAGCGCCACGTCCTGACGCGTCGCGCCCTTGCACTCGAAGCCGAAGCCGCCGCCCGCCTTCGAGTTCGTCAGGCAGTCCGCACCAATGCCGAAACCGTTGGACGTATCCATGCCGTTCGAGTTGAGCACGATGCCGCCGCCGCCGCCGCCGTTCTTGCTGTTGGCGAGCAGGTCGTAGCGTACGGTCGCGCCCATGCGGCCCACCACCGGCGCATTGAACTTGCGGTGCGCGAGCAGCGAGAAGCCGTACCACTGTGCATTGCCGCCGTTGAACGCCGCGTGCTGCTGCTGGCCGTAATCGACTTCGGCGTTGTACTGGATGTCCGCGAGCGTGTAGCTCGCGTCGACTTCGCCGAAGAAGAAGTAGCCACCCGAGCTCGATGCCTGGCCGCCCACGCCGTATACGGCCTGGCCCGTAGTCGAATTGAACGCGCTCGGCAGCGTCTGGCGGCCGATGTTGAACGAACCGCCGATATCGAGCGCGCTGGACCACGTGTAATCCGCGCGCGCCGTGAAGGTCGGAATCTTGTTGCTCGTGGTGATCGGGTCGCCCAGTGCGTTCTGGCCCGTTTGCACGACCGCGCCATTGGTGCGGTACTGCTCGTTGGCGATCATGAACTTGAAGGCCCACTGGCCGCCCGGCGAGTAGTTCCAGCCGACACCCACATAGCTGCCCGGATCCGAGAAGTCATAGAGCAGGTTGTGCGTGAGTGTGAGCATCTGGTTGGACTGCTGCACTTCATAGCCGCCGAAGCTCGGCATGAGACCGGCGACGAAGGTGCCCGTGGGCGTGACCGGCACGGTGACGACAGCCGTGTTCAGGATGTTGCTGCCGATCTGGCCATGCTCGTTCTGCAGCAGCGTGATGCCGTTGCCGCGGTTGGGCATGAGCGTGATTTCGGCCGAAGGCGCCATCGGGCCTACGCCAAAGGTCTTCTTGATGTCCAGATAGACATCGCCGAACGTGCTGTTGAAGTAGTTGTACGCACCGGTATGGTTCGCGAACAGGAACGACGAGGTGCCCGGCGCGCGGTTGTAGATATACGTCGGGTCGATGTAGCCGGTGATCGACAGGCCCGCGAGCGGGCCGGTCGTGGCCGCGTCGGTGAGCGAATCGACCTTGAGCTGCTGGCTCGCGATCTGCTGCTTCATCGCTTCGACCTGATCGTTGGTCAGATTCGCCGGCGCCTTGCCGTAGTCGGGCGAGGTGATATCGACGACCGGCGCCGCTGCCGTTGCCGGTACCGTGGGCGCCGCCGCGGCGGTCTTCGCGGAAGGTCGTGCCGAAGCCTTCGATTCGGCCAGTTCGTTCCTGAGCGATTTCACCTCTTTTTGCAGCGCATTCAACTGCGCCTGCAGGGCCTTGATCTGTTCGCTGGTCGAGTCCGCGAGCGCGAGCCCCGGCAGCGCCCCGGCCACCAGCAGACAGATTAACTTCTTCTTCATTGAAATTCTCCTTGTTGGTCGTTATTGCAGTTACTTCAAGTGCGGCTAAGGGACGGCGGGCGGCCGCGCGCCGCCCCTCGTTGTTACGCAATCCTCATCAGACAGCGCGCCGGCCGATGGGCGTGCCCACGGCGCCCGCAGGGGCGGCCGGTTTGATGACTTCGGCGGCCTCGGGCTGGACGAAGGCGAGCTGCATATCGCGCATGCGTCGTTTCTCGCGCGCCGACATCAACTGGTTCACCACGATCACGCCGATCGTCACCGCGCTGATGAAGAGCGTGGCGAGCGCGTTCATCTCCGGATTCAGACCTAGGCGCACGCGCGAGAACACGACGAGCGGCAGCGTGGTCGAGCCCGGCCCGGAAAGGAACGCGGACAGCACGAGGTCGTCGATCGAGAGCGTGAACGAGAGCAGCCAACCCGAAAGCAGCGCCTGCGAGATGAGCGGGAGCGTGATGACGAAGAACACCTTGAGCGGCGTCGCGCCGAGATCGAGCGCGGCCTCCTCGAGCGACTTGTTCATCTCCTTCACGCGCGACTGCACGATGATGGCGACATAGGAGACGCACAGCATCACGTGGCCGATCCAGATCGTCACGATGCCGCGCCCTTTGGGCCAGCCGAGCATCTGCTCGAGCGCGACGAAGAGCAGCAGCAGCGAGATGCCCTGAATGACCTCGGGAATGACGAGGGGCGCATTGATCATGGCGGTGTAAAGCGTGAATCCGCGAAAGCGCCCGAAGCGCGCGAGCACGAAGCCGGCCCATGTGCCGATCACGACCGAGGCGAAGGCCGTCATCAGGCCGATCTTCAGCGAGAGCCACGCGGCACTGAGCAGCTCGTCGTCCCGGAGCAGCGCCGCGTACCACTTCAGCGAGAAGCCAGACCACACCGTGACGAGCTTCGACTCGTTGAACGAGTACACGACGAGGCTGATGATCGGGATATAGAGGAACAGGAACCCGAGGCTGAGAACGCCGGTGGAAAGCGTACGGTTGGGCTTGATCATTTGCCTTCCTCCAGTTCCTTGACCTGGTAGTACTGAAAGATCGCCATCGGCACGAGCAGCAGCAGCACCATCGCAACGGTGACGGCCGAGGCCATTGGCCAGTCCATGTTGTTGAAGAACTCGTCCCACATCACGCGGCCGATCATGAGCGTGTCCGCGCCGCCGAGCAGTTCGGGAATCACGTACTCGCCGACTGCCGGAATGAAGACGAGCAGGCTGCCTGCGATGATTCCGTTCTTCGAGAGCGGCAAGGTGATCTGCGTGAACGCGACCCAGGGCCTGGCGCCCAGGTCGTATGCGGCCTCCAGCAGCGTGAGGTCCATCTTCACGAGGTGCGCGTAGAGCGGCATCACCATGAAGGGCAAATACGAATACACCATGCCGATGTAGACGCCCGCGTCGCTGTGATAAAGCCGCAGCGGAGCGTGGAGGAGCCCGATGGCGATGAGCGCGTGATTGAGCAGGCCGTCGTCTTTGAGAATGCCGATCCACGCATAGACGCGGATCAGGAACGACGTCCAGAACGGCAGCATCACGCCCATCATGAGCAGGTTGCGCGTGGCCGGGTTCGAACGCGCGATGTAGTAAGCGATGGGGTAGCCGATCAGCAGGCAGAAGATCGTCGAAACCGCCGCCATCTTCAGCGAGCTGATATAGGTGGCGATATAGAGGCTGTCCTGAAGCAGGAACGCATAGTGGCCGAGCTGCAGCGCGAAGTGCACTACGCCGTCCTTCATCTGGACCAGGTTCGAGTAGGGCGGAATGCCCATCACCTGGTCGGCGAAGCTGATCTTCAGCACGAGCACGAACGGCAGCGCGAAGAACAGCGTGAGCCACACGAACGGCACGCCGATCACGGCAGTGCGGCCCGAAGGCACGAAGCGCGAGAAGAAGCGAGCGAATGCGCCGCGGCGCGTGTCCGCGGCCGCGCGCCCTGATGCAGGCGTGGTGTGAACAGTGGTACTCATGGTTCAGGTCTCCTTACTGCGTGAGCACGACGCCGCTGGCCGGCGACCAGGACACATAAACGTCGTCGTTCCAGGCTGGCGCGCCGTCGGTCATGAGGTGCGAGCTGGAAAGATTCGAGACGACCACCTTGCCGCCCGGCAGGCGCACGTGGTAGAGCGAGTAGCTGCCCATGTAGGCGACGTCCGTGACTACACCGCGCGCCCAGTTGTGCTGCGTGCCGGGCCTCTCGCGCGTCACGCGCACCCGCTCGGGGCGTACCGAAATGCCCACCGGCATGCCGAGCGGCCCGGTCACGCCGTGGCTCACGTACATGCGCGTTTCGAGGTCGTCGCTTTCCACGAAGATGTGATCGGGTTCGTCTTCGACCACGCGGCCTTCGAACAGGTTGGTCGAGCCGATGAACTCGGCCGAGAAGCGGCTGTTGGGGAATTCGTAGACTTCGCTGGGCGAGCCGATCTGCACGATGCGGCCTTCGCTCATCACGGCGAGGCGGTTGGCCATCGTCATCGCCTCTTCCTGGTCGTGCGTGACCATCACGCAGGTGACATCGACTTTCTCGATGATGTTCACGAGTTCGAGCTGCGTTTTCTGGCGGATCTTCTTGTCGAGCGCGGACATGGGCTCGTCGAGCAGCAGAAGCTTTGGCCGCTTCACGAGCGAGCGCGCGAGCGCCACGCGCTGTTGCTGGCCGCCGGAAAGCTGATGCGGCTTGCGCTTGGCGTAGCGGCCCATTTGCACGAGATTGAGCGCGTCGGCCACGCGCTCGCGAATCTCGTTCTTCGCCACGCCTTCCTGCTTGAGGCCGAACGCCACGTTCGATTCCACGCTCATATGCGGGAATAGCGCATACGACTGGAACATCATGTTGACGGGGCGGCGGTAGGGGGGCAGCGTCGCGAGATCTTCCCCGTCGACGAAAATGCGGCCCGACGTGGCGGTCTCGAGGCCCGCGAGCATGCGCAGCAGGGTGGATTTGCCGCAGCCGGAGCTGCCGAGCAGGGCGAACAGCTCGTTCTTGGCGATGTTCAGGCTCACGTTGTCCACGGCGGTGCTCTCGCCGAACTTCTTGACGACGTTTTCGATGCGCACGAACGCGTCGTTCTTCGCCGGGTTCGAGTTTGCGCGCACAGCTTCTGGGGCATTGACTTGGGACGTCGAATTCATGATCTGACCTTGGTTCTTTTCTGATCGCAGCACAGGTTTTTCGGGCGCGAGCCGGCCCGCACGGGGCGCACGGGCGACTCGCGATTAGTACTGCGAACGGAGCTCGTTAAAGGCTCGCGCGCGTCGTCAGATAAAGCGGGCGGCGCTGCGCGGCCGGACTTCGGCATTGCGCACTTCAGGCGGGGAGGGGTCGAGCGATCCCTCTCCCGCGTCGTCTCCTTCTTGTTTCCTTCAGGGGGTGATCCGCGTTTCAGTGGCCCGACTTCAACTGGGCCCAGAGGCGGTTTTCGAGGCGCAGGATTTCAGCAGGCATCGGTTTCATCAGCGTCATTTTCTTGAGCACGTCTTCCGGCGGGTACACCGTCGGGTCCTGCGCAACGGACGCCGTGACGAACTGGCGGGCCGCCTTGTTCGCGGTGGGGTAGAACACTTCGTTGGTGATTTGCGCGTTGACCTTCGGGTCCGAGATGTAGTTGATCCACTTCATCGCGTTTTCCGGATGCGGCGCGTCCTTCGGCACGACCATCACGTCGAACCACAGCAGCCCGCCTTCCTTCACGTTCGAGAACTTGACCTCATACGAGCGCTTGGCTTCCTCGGCGCGGCGGTGCGCGATGCCGACGTCGCCCGACCACGCCACGGCCACGCAGATGTCGTTGTTCACGAGGTCGTTGATATAGCCCGACGAATTGAACTGGGTGATGTACGGGCGGACCTTCTTCAGCACTTCAAACGCTGCCTGGTAGTCACCCGGGTTCGTGCTGTTGGGGTCCTTGTGCATGTACTGCAGCGTCGCGGCAAACACGTCCACGGCCTGGTCGAGGAACGACACGCCGCAGCCCTTGAGCTTCGAGAGATTCTGCGGATCGAACACGAGCGCCCAGCTATCGACGGGCGCGTTCGGCCCGAGTGCTTTTTCCACAGCTTGCTTGTTGTAGCCGATGCCGTCGGTGCCGAACGCCCAGGGCACACCGTACTGATTGCCCGGATCGGCGTCGGCGATCATGTGCATGAGCACGGGATCGAGATTGGCCAGGTTGGGGATCTTCGACTTGTCGAGCTTCTGGTACACGCCGGCCTGAATCTGCTTGGCCATGTAGTTCGATGTGGGAACAACGATATCGTAGCCAGAACTGCCCGCAAGCAACTTGGCTTGCAGCGTGTCGTCGCTGTCGTAGTTATCGTATTTGACCTTGATGCCCGCTTCCTTTTCGAAGGTCGGGATCGTGTCTTTCGCAATGTAGTCGGACCAGTTGTAGACGTTCAAATCGCCGTCGGCCGCGCGCGCAGGCACGCTGGACATCGCCGTGAGGCCCGCACACGCTGCGAGGGCCGCGAGCGCGACCGTGTGACGAAGATGACTGACACCCATGTTGTTTCCCCTGAAGATGAAGATCGGCGGGAGGCTCTGCACCCCGTTGTGTGCCGCCCGCCGTGGACAAGAAGCGTTATGAAAGACCCAGTTGCTGCGCCGTTGCATCGATGGCTTTCTTCGCCTTCGACACGATCTCGTCGATCTCGCCGCGCGTGACGACGAGCGGCGGCGAGAGCAGCATGCGATCGCCCGTGGCGCGCATGATGAGGTTCCCGTTGAAGCAGAAGTCGCGGCAGAGGGTGCCCACGTCGCCGCCGTTCGCGAAGCGCTTGCGCGACTTCGGGTCTTCGGCGAGCTGCAGGCCCGCAACGAGCCCGGCGCCCGAGATGTCGCCGATGATCGGATGATTGCCGAACGTCTCGCGCAGGCGTTGCTGGAAATACGGGCCCGTATCGTTCTTCACGCGCGTGACGATGCCTTCGTCGCGCAGCAGCTTGAGGTTCGCCACGGCCACGGCCGCTGCGACCGGATGCCCCGAGTACGTGAGGCCATGATTGAATTCGCCGTGCTCGATCAGCGCCTTCGCGACGCGATCATGTATGCCCACCGCGCCCATCGGCACATAGCCGCTCGTGAGGCCCTTGGCCATCGTGATGAGATCGGGTTCGAAGCCGAAGTGCTGATGCGCGAACCATTCGCCCGTGCGGCCGAAGCCGCCGATCACTTCATCGGCACAAAGCAGGATGTCGTACTTGCGGCAGATGCGCTGGATTTCCGGCCAGTAGGTCGAAGGCGGGAAAATCACGCCGCCCGCGCCCTGGAACGGCTCGCCGATGAAGGCGGCCACGTTTTCCGCGCCCACTTCGAGAATCTTCGCTTCGAGCTGCTGTGCGCGTGCGAGACCGAACTCCTCGGGCGTCATGTTGCCTTGTGCTTCGCCGTAGAAGTATGGCTGGTCGATGTGCACGATGTTCTCGACCTTCGATGGCATCTGCTCGTGCATGTAGCCCATGCCGCCCAGCGTGCCGCCCGCGATCGTCGAACCGTGATACGCGTTCTTGCGCGAAATGACGACCTTCTTCGAAGCCTTGCCCTGCGTGAGCCAGTACTGATGCACGATGCGCAGCACCGTGTCGTTGCCTTCCGAGCCACTGTTGCAGTAGAAAAAGTGATTGAACGGCTCGGGCGAGAGCTGCGCGAGCAACGCGGAAAGTTCGATGACCGGCGGGTGCGTGGTCTTGAAGAACGTGTTGTAGAAGGGCAGTTCCTGCATCTGCCGGTACGCGGCGCTGGCCAGTTCCTCGCGGCCATAGCCCACGTTCACGCACCAGAGCCCGGCCATGCCGTCGATGATCTGGTTGCCCTCCGAGTCCCACAGATACACGCCTTTCGCCTTCACGATCACACGGCTGCCCGCCTTGTTGAGCGAGCCCATGTCCGAGAACGGGTGAATGTGATGCGCGGCGTCCAGCGCGCGGTACTCGCTCGTCGAGCGCGTGGCCTGTGCCGGGTGTGCACGCAGCGTCGTCGGCACTTCCTGCAGCGCGGCGGCGGGGGCGTCGATTCGATAGCTCATTGCGATGTCTCCTTTCGTTTATACGTGCAGCAGCAGGTGCTTGCGTTCCCACGAACTGATCACGCGGAAATACGCTTCGTATTCGGTTTCCTTCAGCGCAAGGTAGGCGCGCACGAACTTCTCGCCGAGAATGTCCATGAGCGGCTGGCTTGCGCTCATCAACGTGAGGCCTTCTTCCAGGTTGCGCGGCAACTGGTAGGGCAGCGAATAGCCGTCGCTCACGAGCGGATCGGTGGGCTTGAGGTGCTGCGTCATGCCCAGATAGCCGGCGGCGAGCGTCGCGGCGATCGCGAGATACGGATTGGTGTCCACGCCCGGGATGCGGTTCTCGATGCGGCGCGCGGCCGGCGACGAGTACGGCACGCGAAAGCCCACCGTGCGGTTGTCATAACCCCATGCCACGTTGATCGGCGCTGCCATGAAGCGCGAAAGACGGCGATACGAGTTGATGTACGGCGCGAAGATCGGCATCAACGCAGGCGTGTACTTCTGCTGGCCGGCGATATACGCGTAGAACATGTCGGTCGGCTTGCCGTCGGAACCGGTGAAAAGGTTCTGGCCGCTTTCCGCCGAGACGAGACTCTGGTGGATGTGCATCGCCGAGCCCGGCTCGTTCTCCATCGGTTTCGCCATGAAGGTGGCGTACATGTGATGGCGCAGCGCCGCTTCGCGCACCGTGCGCTTGAAGAGGAACACGCGGTCGGCGAGATTGAGCGGGTCGCCGTGCAGGAAGTTGATTTCCATCTGCGCCGCGCCCACTTCGTGAATGAGCGTATCGACTTCGAGATCCTGAATATCGCAGTACTCGTAAATGTCTTCGAACAGCGGATCGAATTCGTTCACCGCTTCGATCGAATACGCCTGGCGGCCCGTCTCCGGGCGGCCCGTGCGGCCGATCGGCGGCGTGAGCGGAATGTCCGGGTCCTTGTTCATGTCGACGAGATAGAACTCGAGCTCCGGCGCGATGACGGGCTTCCAGCCCTTCGCCTCATAGAGTTCGAGCACGCGGCGCAGCACGCGGCGCGGCGAGATTTCGACGGGCGAGCCGTCGAAATGCACGCAGTCGTGGATCACCTGGGCCGTGGGATCGACGGCCCAGGGAATGATGCGGATCGTCGATGGGTCGGGCACGCACACCATATCGGGATCGGTGACGCCGGTGAGGCTGCCGTCCTCGGGATAGTCGCCGGTGACGGTCTGGATCATCACGGCCTGCGGCAAGCGCATGGATTCGCCCGATTCGAACTTGCTGCGCGGAATGATCTTGCCACGCGCGATGCCCGCCATGTCGGGGATGATCGCTTCGATTTCGGTGATGTGGTGTTTCTTCAGGAATTCGTCGATTTCATGCATGATCTTTCTCTCTGTTCTGTATGGGCCGGCATCAGGCGTGGGCGGTGCGCGGCGCGTGCGCCACGTCGTGTCCGGCCCCGCCCGGTATTCGGGCCAGCATGCGGTTGCGGCAAGCCTCGCCGAACGCGTGGAAGATGGCGGTGGACAGGGCGTCGTCGGCATGCTTCCACTCGGGGTGCCACTGCACGCCGAGCGCGAAGCTGTTCGCGTTTGCAACGCTCACGGCTTCGATGAGGCCGTCGGGCGCGAATGCCTCGGCTACGAGGCCCGCGCCAAGCCGCTCGATGCCCTGGCCGTGCAGCGAATTCACGCGAGCTTCGCGCGAGCCGCCCGCAAGCCGTTGCAGCAGGCCGCCTTCCACGAGCTTCAACGCGTGCGCAGGACCATATTGCGTGTCGAGCGGATCGTCCTTGTTCTCGCGGTGGTCGTCATAGCGGGCAACGGTGTGCACCTGCTGATGCAGCGTGCCGCCGAAGACGACGTTCATTTCCTGAAAACCGCGGCAGATGGCCAGCACCGGCACGCCTGCCTCGATAGCGGCGCGCATGAGCGGCAGCGTCGTCGCGTCGCGTGCGGGATCGTGCAGCGTGCCGGTCTCGCTCGCCGGGCCGCCATAACGGTGCGGCTCGACGTTCGAGTAGCTGCCGGTGAAGAGCAGCCCGTCCACGGTTTCCAGAATGTCCGCCGCCGTCTGGCGCTCGCCGAGCGCGGGAACGACCAGCGCGAGCGCGCCTGCGCCGTCCACCGCCGCGGCGATGTACTTCTCGCCGGCAACGTGCGACGCGTGCGGCCCCATCATCGTGCGGTCGGCTGTGACGCCAACTAATGGTCTGGTTCGCATGACTAATGATTCACTTCCTTGCCCTTGCGCCATGCATCGACGCTACGGGCGTGACATGACCTTGCAGCCTTGCTGGACGCAAAACTACAACCCTGTGTGCTCCGGGGCAGCGACGCTAACGGATGGCGCTGCGCGTGGAGATCATGTAGGCGGTTCGCTTTCTTCCGGTGTGGGGCGCGACGGTGTTCAGACGCGCACGACGACATCGTTCAGGCGCGACGAGACACCTCGCGAACGAACGACGGCGAAGAAAACGAACGGCGCAGGAAGGAGAGGCGCTACGGCAGAAGCGACGCGACTTCGTCCGTGTGGACGGCGATGAATGCGCGCGCGGAAACGGAGTTGTGACGCCGCACGGAGCGGCGGGAAAGGATCGTGAAGACGGACAGGAACAGGCGAGAGGCAAGCCTGCCGCTACTGCCGTCGGCGAGGGCGGCGCAGTCACTGCGAAGACACCTCGCATGACTACGATCCCATCTCACCAGAGGGCCACGGACTCTCACAATAACACTCGACCAGTTGCGTTGAGGAAGACGTTTGGTGCAGGCATTCGAGGTCGTCAATTTTATTGCCGTTTCACACATTGAACGACTTCGATGTATCGCTTTCCAAACGCGGTCGATTTGCAATGTTTCTCGCATAAAACGCGTTTTTTGCACTGCAACGCGGCTGAAACACTGCGCTGTTCGACCTGTGGTTCAGCATATACGAGCCAAAAAGGGCGTCAATTATTTTTTTAAGTTTTTGACGTCAGCACTTTCCCCGAGGGTCTTTTGGATATAGCACGCTGTGCGAAACAAGGGCTTTTCTCCTTATATTTCGTATCACTTACAGGGGTTTGTACTGACGCAAAATAGAACAAACTGATTAGAATATTCAACACCTGCACCGCGTCGTGCACGCGCGTCTCCTTGTCAACGGTCCTTCATCGTGTCCGAGTCCTCCTCTGTGTCGTCCGAAGTCGCCACGCGCCTGCGGCATGTCCGCAAACGCTATGGCCTGTCGCAGCGGGAACTGGCCAAGCGCGCCGGCGTGACCAATGGCGCGATCTCGCTGATCGAGCAAAGTCGCGTCAGTCCCTCTGTCGGCTCGCTCAAGAAACTGCTCGAATGCATACCGATGAGTCTTGCGGAGTTCTTCACGTTCGATCTGAGCGAGGGTACGGGTGTCGTGTCGCGGCGCGGCGAAATGCCGAACCTCGGCAACGCGTCCATCGAGTTCTATCTGGCTGGTGCGAACATCAAGGACCGCAACATGTGCATCATGCGCGAGGTCTATCAGCCGCTTGCCGATACGGGGCCCGAGATGCTCACGCACGCCGGTCACGAAGGCGGCGTGGTGGTCGCGGGTCAGTTGGAGCTGACCGTGGATGGGACGACGTGGCTGCTCGACCCCGGAGACAGCTACTACTTCGAAAGCCGCTTCCCGCACCGGTTTCGTAATCCCAGCGCGAACGAAGTTTGCGAAGTGGTGTCGGCGAACTCGCCGCCCAGCTTCTGACTGCCTGATCGCGCAAACCCGTTTCATCTGGCGCCGCATCGAGGCGGACAGGGTGAATCGCAAATCATTGAGGCATCCTCATGGAAATGAAAACGCTCACTTACTGGCAGGACAAGGCCGCGACGCTATCGATCGAGGGCCGCGCATTCATCGACGGCGCGTATCGCGACGCGTACTCGGGCCGTACCTTCGACTGCGTGAGCCCGATCGACGGCAGGGTGATCGCGAACGTGGCAGATTGCGGCGCGGCCGACGTGGACGCGGCGGTTGCAGCCGCGCGCCGCGCGTTCAATGAAGGCGTATGGGCGGGCCTGAACCCACGCGCGCGCAAGGCAGTCCTGCTGCGCTGGGCCGCGCTCATGCGCGAGCATCTCGACGAACTCGCGCTGCTCGAAACGCTCGACGCGGGCAAGCCCATTGGCGACACCACGACCGTGGACGTGCCGGGCGCGGCCTATTGCGTGGAATGGTTCGCTGAAGCCATCGACAAGGTGGGCGGCGAAGTCGTGCCCGCAGATCATCATCTGGTGGGCCTCGTGACGCGCGAGCCCATTGGCGTGGTGGCCGCGGTGGTGCCGTGGAATTTCCCGATCCTCATGGCCTCGTGGAAGTTCGGCCCCGCCCTCGCCGCGGGCAACAGCGTCGTGCTCAAGCCATCGGAGAAGTCGCCGCTCACCGCGATTCGCGTGGCGCAGCTCGCGCACGAGGCCGGCATACCGGCAGGCGTGTTCAACGTGCTGCCGGGTGGGGGCGAGCCCGGCAAGCTGCTGGCACTGCATCACGACGTGGACTGCATTGCGTTCACGGGATCGACCAACGTGGGCAAGCAGATCATGCAGTACGCGGGCCAGTCGAATCTCAAGCGCGTGTGGCTGGAACTGGGCGGGAAGTCGCCCAACATCGTGCTGCCCGACTGTCCGGATCTCGACCGCGCCGCCAACGCCGCGGCGAGTGCGATCTTCTACAACATGGGCGAAATGTGCACGGCGGGCTCGCGCCTGCTCGTGCATCGCGAGATCAAGGAGGTGTTCCTCGCGAAACTCATCGAGGCCGCGAAGGCATATAAGCCTGGGAATCCTCTCGATCCGCAGGTGTCGATGGGCGCGATCGTCGACAAGATCCAGCTCGAGCGCGTGCTGGGCTACATCGAGGCAGGCCGCAAGGACTCGAAGCTGCTGGCAGGCGGCGAGCGCGTGAACCATCAAAGCGGCGGCTTCTATATCGAGCCCACCGTGTTCGACACGCACCACGACGCGAAGATCGCGCGTGAAGAGATTTTTGGGCCGGTGCTGTCCGTCATTACGTTCAACACGATCGACGAGGCCGTGCGCATTGCCAACGACAGCGATTACGGGCTGGCAGCGGCCGTCTGGACAGCAAACCTCACGCACGCGCACGAAATTTCGCGGCGCCTGCGCGCGGGCACGGTCTGGGTGAACTGCTACGACGAAGGCGGCGACATGAATTTCCCGTTCGGCGGCTTCAAGGAGTCGGGCAACGGCCGCGACAAGTCATTGCATGCGCTCGAAAAGTATACGGAGCTGAAGTCCACGCTCGTGCGGCTGCGCTAACGCAAAAGTAAGGGGCCCGCAGCGCTGCGGCGGCTCCTCGCGACCGCCGCCGCGCGTGGACGCGCGCGTGATGCTGCTGTTCGACTTCAAGATGATGTTCGTGGCGACGCTTCTCGTCATTCCGCTGCTATTTCTGATCCGGACTGGCCCGAACACCGTCACCCCCGATACGAGTCACGCGGCGATGGACCAGGCACGTCCTTCGCCTTTTCGCCCGGGCGCTTGAAAAAGCCGAGCCCTCACTTCACGGCGCCAAGCGCGAGGCCCTTCACCATATAACGCTGGAGCCACGCAAACACCACCGAAACCGGCAGCGTGGCCGCGAGCGTCGCCGCCATCACGAGTTGCCATTCCACGGTGTACTTGCCGGCCACCATGTCGGTGACCTGCACGGTGAGCGTTTTGTTCTCGGGCGAGCGGATCAGCGTGTAGACCACGGCGAACTCGTTCCATGCGCTGATGAACGTGAAGATCGCCGTCACGACCACCGCCGGGACCGCGAGCGGCAGGAACACGCGAAACACCGCACTGGTGCGGCTGCAGCCTTCGAGCCATGCCGATTCTTCGAGATCGCGCGGCACGGTCTGGAAATACGATGAGAGCATCCATACGGCGAATGCGATATTGAAAGCCGCATACGAGACGATCACGCCGATCTTCGAATCGACGAGATTGCCGTCGCCGTACGGAATCATCGCGGCGAGCCGGAACAGGCCGACCACGAGCAGGATCGGCGAGAGCATCTGCGTGACCAGCAGGAACTGCCGGTAAAGACCGCGCCCGCGAAACGGAAAGCGCGCGAGCGCATAGGCGGCCGGCAGGCTCACGGCGAGTGCGAGCGCGGTGGAAAGACAGCTCACCACGATGCTGTTGCGCAGCGCGACGCCGAAGTTCGCGGCCTGCCACATGTCGACGTAGTTCTGCCAGCGCCATTCCATGGGCAGCCAGCGCGCCGGAAAGACGAACACTTCCGATGCCGGCTTGAACGAGGTGAAGAACATCACGGCGAACGGGAACAGCACGACGAGGACGAGCGGCGAGAGCGCGAGCCAGCACCAGATCGAGCGTTTGAGCTTGCGGTTCATGCCAGGTCTCCTTGCGCGCTGCCGCGTTTGGCCTGCAAGCGCAGGTAGGCCACCGAAAATGCGAACAGAATGACGAGCATGATGAGCGAGACGGCGGCGGCTTCGCCTGGTCGTCCCAACCGAAAGCCGAGTTCGTAAAGGTAGGTGACGAGGATATGCGTGCTGTCGTCGGGGCCGCCTTGCGTCATCACCCAGATGATCGGGAACGAGTTGAACACGTAGATCACGTTGAGCAGGATCGCCATGTTGATGAACGGCTTGAGCAGCGGCAGCGTGAGCTGGCGGAACTGCTGCCAGGCCGTAGCGCCGTCGATGCGGGCGGCTTCGTAGATGTCGCCCGGCACTGAGGAAAGGCCGCCCATCAGGATGGTGGTCGTGAACGGTATGGACACCAGTATCCCGACGCAGATCTCGACCGGAAACGCATACTCGGGCGTGGCGAGCCAGTGAATCGGCCCGGCCGTGAGCCCGAGGCGCTGCAGCGTGACGTTGACCATGCCGTAGTCGTCGTTGAACGCCCAGCGCCACACCACGGCGGTCATGGTGAGCGAGACGGACCACGGCAGCATGACGATCGTGCGCGCAATGCCGCGGCCGTAGAAGTCCTGATTGAGCACGAGCGCGACCGGCACGGAAATGAGCACCGTGCCCACCACGACGAAGAATGTCCAGATCAGCGTGTTCCTTAACGCGCTCATGAACACCCGATCGCCGAACACGTTATAGAAGTTCTGCAGACCGCTGAAGTCGCGGATCTGCCCGAAGCGCGATACATCGTGCAGCGACTGGTACACGATGTTGAAGATCGGATAGCTGATGATGAAGAGCGCGAGCACGAGACTCGGCACGATCAGGAGCCACGGTGCGCGGGGCGTGGAAACGGCGCGGGGGAGTCGGCTCATGCGGGTTCGTGCGCGTGATCGGTCGGGGGCATCGCCGGCCGGCGGGGCGGCGGGCGAGGGCTTCAGTGGACCCGTAGTCATGTCGAAATCGTCGGTGCTTCGAAACGTCGGTTCTCAGGCGGCCCGGCGCGCGCCGCAGACTCTGGGCGCGCGCCGGGCAGGCCATCAAGGCAAGGCTTCCTGGCTGGCCGATACGCCAACCAGGTTGCCAAACTTACTTGCCGAGCGCCTTGTTCGCCTCGGTGGCCGCCTGGTTCAGCGCGTCGGCGGGCTTGGCCTTGCCGAGGTAGATCGACTGCATCGCGTTGGTCACGGCCTTCGCGGTGTCTTCCCAGCCCGTCACGGTCGGCGCGAACTTCGCGTGCGGCAGGAGCGCGATGAACGCCTTCGTGTCCGGGTCCTGGAACGCCGGGTCGGTCGCCTCGGCCTTCGTGGTCGGCAGGAAGCCTTCCGTGCTCGTGAACTGCACGCGCGGCTCCTTCGTGAACAGGAAGTCGAGGAACTTCCAGGCGCTCTTCTTCACCTTGGAATTCTTGAACATCATGATCGAGTCGGTCACCGCGTAGGTGGCGGGCGTCGTCGCAACCGGGATCGGGTCGATGCCGTACTTGATGTTCGGCGCTTCCTTCTTGAGCTGCTTGGCGAGGAACGGCGCCGAGATCATCATCGCCACGCGGCCCTGCTTGAAGAGGTTCTGCACGTCTTCGCGGCTGTAGCCCGTCACGCCAGGCTGCGTGAGACCTTCGTCGATCATGCTCTTGTAGAGCGTGGCGGCCTTCACGCCGGCCGGCGAGTTGAACGCGGCCTTGCCGTCCTTGCCCACCACGTCGCCGCCGTGCGTCCACAGCGCGTAGTAGTAGTACACGTCGGTTTCGATTTCCTTGCCTTGCAGACCGAAGCCGGCAATGCCCTTCGCCTTGAGCTTCTTCGAGGCGTCGATCACGTCGTTCCAGGTCTTCGGGCCGTCCGGATAGCCAACCGAAGCCAGCATATCCTTGTTGTAGTACAGCGCACGCGCCGAGGCGGCGATCGGCAGACCGTAGGTCTTGCCGTTGATCTGACCCGGGGCGAGGAACGGGCCGATGAAGCGGCCCTTGAAGTTCGCGTCCATATACGGGTCGAGCGGCTCGGCAATGTCGTCCTTCACGAAGTCGAGCAGCCAGCGCGTGCCGATGATCGCGAGGTCGGCATTGGCGCCGCCGGAGATGTCCGTTTGCAGCTTCTGTTGCAGCGAGTCCCAGTTCACGTCTTCGATCTTGATCGTGATGCCGGGATTGGCGGCCTCGAACTGCCTCGCCATTTTCTCGAAGTACGGAGCGGTGGCATCGCTGTAGTGCGCGACGGTCACGCGGACCGTATCGGCGTGCGCCGCGGCGGTGATGCCGGCGAACGCGAGCGCGACGGCGAGCTTGCCGAACATGGTGGTTGCACGTGCCTGAAACGACATTCTCTCTCTCCTGGGTAGTTGTTCCTGCTTATGCCGCCGCCATTTCCCCGGCCGCTGGGTTGCGTTGTTTGAAAAAATCCTACAGGATGAAAAAAACGTTGTCACCTGGTATTCCCGATATTGTTTCGAGCGCCGGGATTTGCATAACATGCTGTAAAACAGGGGAAATTCATGCGGTGCAGCAGCGCGGCGCGGTCGGTATAAACCCGCACAGGGCCGCCGCGCGTCATTCGTATGTAGGAAATTTACAGGCCCGCTGGCGCGACTGGAGGGCCGCACGGAGAGGGTTATGAGCCGGGTAGTGCTGGTGACGGGCGCGAGCGGCGGCATAGGCCGCGCGCTGTGCAAACGGTTTCTCGATGCGGGCGACACGGTGCTCGCGCTCGACCGCGACGCGGCGGGTGTGCAGCAGCTCGCGGACGAATTGGGCGCGGTGCGGCTCGAACCGCTCGCCGCCGACGTGAGTGACCCGGCCGCCGTGACTGCTGCGGTGGCGCGCGGCACGGCGGCGCGCGGCCCCGTGGACGTGGCGGTGGCGAACGCCGGCGGTGCGCTCGGCACGACGCTCGCGCGCACCGACGCCGAGAGCTGGCGGCGCGACATCGAACTGAACCTGAACGGCGCGTACTACACGGTCGAAGCCGTGCGCGCCTCGATGATCGAACGCAAGAGCGGTGCACTCGTGCTGATCGGCTCGGTGAACGGGCTCACCGCGCTCGGTCATCCCGCGTACAGCGCGGCGAAAGCCGGCCTCGTGAGCTACACCAGGGCGCTCGCCATGGAGCTGGGTCCGCATGGCATACGCGCGAACATCGTTTGCCCCGGCACGGTGAAGACGCCCGCGTGGCGCGAGCGCGTCGACCAGCATCCGAAGATATTCGAAGAACTAAGCAAATGGTATCCGCTCGGCGACGTCGCCACGCCCGAGGACATCGCCGACGCCGTGCAGTTTCTCGCCTCGCCGCAGGCGCGCGTCATTACGGGCGTGGCACTGCCCGTGGACGCAGGCCTGATGGCCGGCAACCGGCTGATGGCGAACGAGCTGACGCTCGATCCGTTCTGAGCCGCTCGAGCAAGCACGACGCAGCGACCTGTAAAGACTTCACGCACACGAGGACAGCATGGCAGCGGTACAACTGAACGGCATCTACAAGCGCTATGGCGAGACCCAGGTCGTGCATGGCGTCGATCTCGACATCGAAGACGGCGAGTTCGTCGTGCTCGTCGGCCCGTCGGGCTGCGGCAAGACCACGCTGATGCGCATGATCGCGGGTCTCGAAGACATCTCGGGCGGCGACCTCACGATCGCCGGCACGCGTGCGAACGCGCTGCCGCCGCAGCAGCGCAACATCTCGATGGTGTTCCAGAGCTACGCGCTCTACCCGCATCTCTCGGTGTACGACAACATCGCGTTCGGCCCGCGCATTCGCAAGGAGCGCGAAGGCGCGTTCAAGCCGCGCATCGAGGCCGCCGCGAAAATGCTCAACCTATCGAGCTATCTGGAGCGTCTGCCGCGTGCGCTCTCGGGCGGTCAGCGCCAGCGCGTCGCGATGGGCCGCGCCGTGGTGCGCGAGCCGGCGGTGTTCCTGTTCGACGAGCCGCTCTCCAATCTCGACGCCAAGCTGCGCGTGCAGATGCGCACCGAAATCAAGGCGCTGCACCAGCGCCTGCGCAATACGGTGGTGTACGTCACCCACGACCAGATCGAGGCGATGACGATGGCCGACCGCATCGTCGTGATGAACGCGGGCCGCATCGAGCAGATTGGCCGCCCGCTCGACCTTTACGACAAGCCGGGCAACCTGTTCGTGGCGAGCTTCCTGGGCTCGCCTTCGATGAATTTCGCCGAAGGCACGGTCATGAGCGACGCGCGCGGCACCGCGCTCGTGCTCGAAGACGGCGTGCGCATCGCGCTGCCCGAAGGCAAGGCGCAGGCGGGCGCGCGCGTGACGCTCGGCGTGCGTCCCGAGCACATCGAGGCGGGCGGCGACGTGCCGTTCAACGTCGAAGTGATCGAGCCGACTGGCGCGGAGACCCACTTGTACGGGAAAATAGGCGGCACGACATGGTGCGTCACCACGCGCGCGCGGACGGACATAGCGCCCGGCCAGCGCATGACGCTGGAATTGCCTCTCGCGCACCTGCATCTGTTCGACACTGAAAGCGGCAAGCGGCTCGATTGAAGCGGAAGCCCGCATCGAAACTGGATAGCGGGTGCCTCGTATCATTCACGGGAAAAACAGCTTGCCGGTCTCCAATCTCATCCATCACGTCCGCAACGTCGCGGCGTCGCTGCGTCCCGCCGAGCGCAAGGTCGCGGAGATGGTGCTCGCCGACATCGACTTCGCCATGCGCGCGAGCATCACCGAACTCGCGCAGCGCGCGGACGTGTCCGAGCCCTCCGTCACGCGCTTTTGCCGTGCGGTGGGCGCGCACGGCCTGCGCGACTTCAAGATGCGGCTCGCGCAGAGCGCGGCGGGCAACGTGCCCTTCGCGCTCGCCACCGAGACGACGGCAGGCGAGGCTGGCGGCGCTCAGTGGGCCGGTGAGGTCGGCACGCTGCTCGACAAGGTGACCGAGTCGGTCGTGCAGGGGGTGACGCACGCGCGTGCCTCACTGGATACCGCCGTGTTCGAAGCGGCCGTGGCGGCGCTGGGCAGCGCGCGGCGCGTGTACTTCTTCGGCGTGGGCGCGGGTTCGGGGCTCGTCGCGCAGGACGCGGCGCTGCGCATGCTGCGGCTCGACATCGCGGCGAGCGCGTTCACCGACGCGCATCTGCAGCGCCTCTACGCAGGGTTGCTCGAACCCGGCGACGTGGCGTTCGCGATCTCGCAATCGGGGCGCAGCGTGGAAGTGAACGAGAGCATTCAGATCGCCAAGGAGCGGGGCGCGACGACCATCGCACTCACGAGCGCGGGTTCGCGTCTCGCGTGGGTGGTGGACATTCCGCTCCTGCTGCGCGTGCCGGCCGCGAGCGACGCGCACGCGCCCGCTGTGGTGCGCATCGCGCATCTCGCGGTGCTCGATGCGCTCGCCCTGGGCGTGTCGCTCGGGCTCGGGCCCAAGGCGCTCGCGAAGATGCGCGATGCGCAGGCGCGCAGCGATGGCGCGCCCGACGATGCCTCGGCCGTTGGGACTCCCGAAGACGGGCGCTGAAACCCCGGCTCACGCGCTGCCGCTGCTGCTGCGCTCGCGAGGCCTCAGCCGCACGGGCATCGTATCCGGCACCATCGTAAACGCCTGCACTTCCCGGATTTCCGCGGGATCGATCGCCAGTTCGATCGTGAACGATTTCATCAGCATCGAGAGCGCGAGGCGCATTTCCACGGTCGCGAGATGGCGGCCCGGACACACGCGCGGCCCCGCGCCGAACTGCAAATAAGCGCGGACGTCATGGACTTTTTCGTCGGTGTCCTGATCGCCGCGCTTGATCCAGCGCCACGGATCGTAGCGCTGCGGATCGGAGAAGTGCTTCGCATCGAGCATCGCCGGACGAGCCACGAAGAACATGCGCGTGCCTTTGGGCAGCGCCACGTTGTCCACCACGACATCCTCCAGCGGCTCGAACGAATGCACGGACGCCACCGGACGAAGGCGCGTAGCCTCGATACAGATCGCCTCGAAAATATCGAGGTCTTTCAACGTCGCGTAGTCGGGGCAAACCGTCGAAGCGCCGAGCGCGCCTGAGGCCGTGTCGCCGAGATGCCGCTGCAAATCCGCATCGGCGGCGATGTAGGGCAGCGTCCAGGCGATGGAGTCGGCGGTCGTGTCCTCGCCCGCCAGCAGCAGCGTGAGCACGTTGGCGCGGATCTGCGCGTCGCTGATCGGCGTAGCGCCGTCTTGCGTCTCCTGCTGCGCGAGCATCGCTTCGAGCAGATTGCGCGGCGTTTCGGATGGTTCGTCGCGCATGCGCTCGCGGGCGCGCGCCATCATTGCGTTCACGTAGCGGTGCACTTCCTCCAGCGACTGCTCGAGCTTGCGATCCGCCGGCAGCTTGACGTATCGCCAGTAGGGGAAGAGCGCGTTCGTGCGCCTCATGACGCCAGGCAGGATGCGCTCCAGGTGCTCCTGAATCACGCCATGATCGCGCTCCAGCGTGCGCGGGTCTTCGCCGAACGCGAGCGCGCTCGTCACGTCCACCGTGTAGCGCTTGAGGTCGTCGGTCATCTCGATCGTCTCGCCGCGCTCGGCCGCGCGTTGCCAGCGGGTATGCAGGCGCTGCGTGATATCGGCCAGCGTTGGATAGAACGCCTTGATGTTGGGGATGGACAGCGCCTGCATCACGAGCCTGCGTTGCGGCTCCCACGCAACGCCTTCCGCGGAGAAGAGCCCGTTGAACCCCATCTCCTCGAACACGGCTTCGATCGGCTGATAGCGCCGGTAGCGATGCGGGCGCTCGCGCATGATCTGCTGGATCAGTTCGGTGTCGGTCCAGATCGTAATGGGGATGCTGCCTACCTGGAAGCGGTAGGGCGCACCGAGTTCGGCGGCCCATTGCTCGAGGATCAGATGCAGACGCGGCGGCGAAAGCTGCAGCAGATTGCCGAGCAGCGGCACGCCGCGCGGGCAGGGCAAGTCGGCGATCTGGCGCAAGGCCGGGCCGGTGGAAGCGGTGCTCATGTGCGGTCCTCGTCAAGTGGGCGCGCCGCTATATGCGGCTTGTTGTGCGCCGTGTCGTTTGCTACTGCCCCAGTGGGCGATCAGAGCGGGGCTGCCGCCGCGCCCGCCATGTAGCCGAAGCGGCGCGAAAGGCGCTCCGCTGCGGCCATGAGCAATTGCCCCGCCGTGCCTTCGCGCTCGACGTCGAGGCTGCCCGTAGGTCCCATCACCGCGAGCACGAGGCACACGCTGCCGGTATGGTCGAACACCGGCGCGGCAACCGTGCTGATGCCGGGAATGGGTTTGTCGAGCGCCGTGTCCACCCCGTGCGCGCGAATGGCCGCAAGCCGGGCGAGGTAGTCGGGTGTTGCGCCCTCGCGCGGCTTTGCGCCCGCTAGCCGCAGTTCATCCTGCGCGAGCAGCGCCTCGCGCACGTCGTCGTCGACCCATGCGGCGAATACGCGCCCGATCGCCGTGTTCACGAGCGACATCACCGTGCCGGGACGCAGGCTCACATGCAGCGGCAACGCCGATTCTTCGAGCCGCACGACGGTCGGGCCCAGCGGCCCCGGCACCGCGAGCGCGACGCTCATGGCCGTGGCGGCGGCGAGGCCGACCAGTTCGGCGTCGGCTTCGCGCACCGGCGAGAGGCGCGCAAGGCCGATCAGGCCGAGTTCGAGGCTGAGCGGCCCCGCTTCGTAGCGGCCCGCCGCATCGCGTGCGAGCAGGCCGATCTTCTGGAGGCTCACCAGATGCGGGAACGCTTTGGCGGGCGCCATGCCGGCGGCGGCGGCCAGGTCGCGCAGCGGCAGCGGCGTGCCCGCCGCGACGAGCGCCGCGAGCAGGTCACCCGTCACGTCCAGGGACTGGATGCCGCGCTGCGGCTTTTCCGCGGCATCGGCGGCTTCGTCGGCAATAGTGGCCGTCTGAACGCTGACCGATTCCGCTGCGTCGGACTGGGGGGGCGGGGCGCTTACTCGGGGCATGTTGGTGTCGGGGAAAAAGCAGCCGCGGCGATCTCGGCCGCGGCGTTGCGCAACGCGCGCACGACGGCGCCATTGGCGTGCACGTCGAGCACGCCGCTCGCGCCGATGGCGGTGAGCGTCAGCTTCGGTTCGCGCTGCGGATCGAGCACCGGCACGCAGACGCTGCTAACGCCGGGGCTGGGCGCGTCGATGCCGAGTTCGTAGCCGCGCGTGCGGATGGCCTCGAGCGATGCGAGGAACGCGACGTCGGGCGCCGGCGGCGTGCTTTCCTGCGACGCGCCGGCGCCATCGGCCGCATGACGGGTGCCGCGCCAGGCAGGCTGCGCCGACTGCCGCGTCCAGACGTCCTGCAGCGCATCCGCTGTGAGAAACGCGCAGAACACGCGGCCCGTGGACGTGGCGCGCAGCGACATCACAGTGCCCACGTGCAGGTTCACGTGCAACGGCAGGCTCGCATGCTCGTAGCGCACGATGGTAGGCCCCTGCGGCCCGGCGATGCACAGCGCGACGCTGCAGTTGAGCGCTTGTGCGAGCGCGGCTGCGCGCGGCACGGCCTCGCGCAGCGCGGGCTGCTGTGCGAGATGCAGGAGGCCGAGGCGCAGCGCGAGCGGGCCCGGCTCATAGCGCCCCGAAAGCGCGTCGCGCTTGATGAGCCCGAGGCGCGTGAGGCTCACCAGGTAGGCATGCGCCTGGCTCGACGGAATCTCGCCGCTCGTCGCGAGATCGGTGGCGCCAAGCGGCGCGCGCGCATCCGCGAGCGCGCGCAGCAGGCGCCCGCCCACCTCCACGCTCTGGATGCCGCGCTGCGTGCGGGCCGGCGCCGCGCTCTCAGGCGCTTGCGCGGACACCGATGCGGCGCTGTCGTTGCGACGTCTCATTGGCGCTTTTCTCTGGCTGAAAAAGGGTCCATGTTAACTGATGGGCGGCGCGCAATGGCTGCGGTCGTCAAGCCCTCGTGCCATCCAGCGTAGTGCGCGAAGAAATTAACGTATAGCGAAGTGAATCGCTATTGACAAATAAAACAGTGAAGGCCATCATGGCTTCACCCCGACACAACAGCGGTCCAGTTCTATTTCCAACGGGGCGAGACAAAGGCTGGCGCGTTGCGCGCCCCGCTCGTCGCGCTTCGCCCCGCCCGGCTTCAAGAGCCCCTCAATACGGAGACTCAACATGGCAAAGGCGTTCGCATCCCAGGCCGACCTCGAGGAAAAGAAGGTCACCTTCACGCAGCTCTCGGAAAACGCATACGCATACACCACGGAAGGCGATCCGAACTCGGGCGTCATCATCGGTGACGACGGCGTGCTGATCGTCGACACCACGGCCACGCCGGCCATGGCGCAGGACCTCATCGCGAAGATCCGCACGGTCACCGACAAGCCCATCAAGTATGTGGTGCTCTCGCACTATCACGCGGTGCGTGTGCTGGGCGCTTCGGCGTATTTCAAGGAAGGCGCGCAGCAGATCATCGCGAGCCGCGGCACCTATGAAATGATCGTCGAGCGCGGCGAAGCCGACATGAAGTCGGAAATCGAGCGTTTCCCGCGCCTTTTCGCGGGCGTCGAGACGGTGCCGGGGCTCACGTGGCCCACGCTCGTGTTCGAGAAGGAAATCACGCTGTTCCTCGGCAAGCTCGAAGTGAAGATCGCGCACCTCGGCTCGGGCCACACGAAGGGCGACACCGTGGTGTGGCTGCCGCAGCAGAAGGTGCTGTTCTCGGGCGACCTCGTCGAATACGACGCGGCCTGCTATTGCGGCGACGCCCAGCTCGCCGATTGGCCCGCCACACTCGAGGCGCTGCGCTCGCTCGGTGCCGAAAAGCTCGTGCCGGGCCGCGGCCCCGCGCTGCTCAACCCGGCGGAAGTCAACAAGGGGCTCGACTACACGAAGGACTTCGTGACGACGCTGCTCGCGCAAGGCCGCGCCGCCGTGGAGCAGAAGCTCGATCTCAAGCGCGCGATGGACCTCACGCGCAAGGCGATGGACCCGAAGTTCGGCCATGTGTTCATCTACGAGCATTGCCTCCCGTTCGACGTGACGCGCGCCTATGACGAGGCGAGCGGCATCACGCATCCGCGCATCTGGACGGCGCAGCGCGACAAGGAGATGTGGGACGCTCTGCAAGACTAAATACTGCGTTCGAGAACGGCATGGCTGGAGACAAAACGATGACTGACTATCAGACGCTGACCTTCGACTACGTGCGATGCAGCGAGCAAGCCCCGGACGCGCCGGCCAGCGTGCGCCCGGTCGTGGTGGTCGGCGCGGGGCCGGTGGGCCTCGCGACGGCCATCGACCTCGCGCGGCAAGGCGTTCCGGTCGTGCTCGTCGACGACGACTGCACGCTTTCCACGGGCTCGCGCGCCATCTGCTTTTCGAAGCGCTCGCTCGACATCTTCGACCGTCTCGGCTGCGGCGAGCGCATGGTCGAAAAGGGCGTGAGCTGGAACGTGGGCAAGGTGTTCCGCAAGGACGAACTCGTCTACACGTTCAACCTGCTGCCCGAAAGCGGCCATCACCGGCCGGCCTTCGTGAATCTGCAGCAGTACTATGTGGAAGGCTATCTGCTCGAGCGCGCGCAGGAATTGCCCAACCTCGAAATCCGCTGGAAGAACAAGGTGACGGGCGTCGCGCAGCGCGGCACGCCGGGCGAAAGCGACGCACACGTCGCACTCGAAATCGAAACGCCCGATGGCCCGTACACGCTGCTCGCGCGTTACGTGGTCGCCGCCGACGGTTCGCGCAGCCCCTTGCGCAAACTGCTCGGCCTCGACAGCCACGGGCGCACCTTCAAGGACCGCTTCCTGATCGCCGACGTGAAGATGGAAGCGGACTTCCCCACCGAGCGCTGGTTCTGGTTCGATCCGCCGTTCCATCCGAACCAGTCGGTGCTGCTGCATCGGCAGCCCGACAACGTCTGGCGCATCGACTTCCAGCTCGGCTGGGACGCCGACCCGGTGCTCGAAAAAACGCCCGAGCGCGTGATTCCGCGCGTGCGTGCGCTGCTCGGGCCCGACGTGAAGTTCGAGCTGGAGTGGGTGAGCATCTATACGTTCTCGTGCCTGCGCATGGACAGTTTCCGCCAGGGCAACGTGCTGTTCGCCGGCGACTCGGCGCATCTGGTCTCGCCGTTCGGTGCGCGTGGCGCGAATAGCGGCTTCCAGGACGGCGAAAACCTCGCGTGGAAGCTCGCCATGGTGCTGGAAAATCATGCGCCCGACGCGTTGCTCGACACCTACGCGAGCGAGCGCGAATACGCGGCGGACGAGAACCTGCGCAACTCCACGCGCTCGACCGACTTCATCACGCCGAAGAGTGCGGTGAGCCGCGTGTTCCGCGACGCCGTGCTGACGCTTGCCCGCGAACATCCGTTTGCGCGGCAACTGGTGAACAGCGGCCGGCTTTCCGTGCCGGCGGTGCTGCGCGAATCGTCGTTGAACACGCCCGACGAAGAGACGTTCGACGGCCAGATGGAGCCGGGCGCTTCGTGCGTGGACGCGCCGGTCGTCGATGCAGCAGGGCACGAGAGCTGGCTCCTTGCGCACCTGGGCGACCGGTTCGCGGGACTCCTGTTCAGCCGTGCGGGCTCCGCATTCGATACCGCGACGCTCGAAACGCTGCAGGCGCTTTCACGCACGCCGGTGCCGCTCAAGTTCGTCGTGATGCTCGAAGGCGATGCGGCGGTGCCCGCGGGCCTGCCCGCGGCGACGGTGGTGTTGCGCGACGTGCAAGGACTGGCCGCGCAGCGCTATGGTGCGCAGGACGGTGCGTTTTATCTGATACGCCCGGACCAGCACGTGAGCGCTCGCTGGCGGCGCGCCGATGCCGTGCGTGTGGAGAACGCGCTCAAGCGGGCGCTGTGCGTTCAAGGCACGGCATAGCGCTTTTTGAGGATCGAGGAGACGACAATGCTGAACACCCAACCGAATCTGGCACGGCCGGACGACTTCTACGAAGCGCTCATCGACATGCACCGCGATCTCGACGAAGCGCAAAGCCAGTCGGCCAACGCGCAACTGATCCTGCTGCTCGCGAACCACATAGGCGATCACGAAACGCTGATGCAAGCGATCCGCTTCGCACGGGCAGGTGTGACGGCGCCGGCAAGCAACGGCGCCACGGGAAAGCTTGCGGCGTGAAAGCGTCGATACGTGAAGACGTGCGGCTGGCGTAAGCGGGCCGCACGTTTTTTTGCGGCACGTGACGGCCCAATCAAAAATAAAAAAGCGCCGCGCAATTTGTCGCACGTTGCAATTCACAAGCGCCTTTGTAGCGCTACGCGCACACGCAATCGTTTGCGCGCGCGAATCACGATCGGCGCGATCGTGCACACACTTTCGACATGGGCTTTCGGCGCGCTTTCCGCGAGTGCCGGCTATGCAAACTGATTCAAGAACGCCCCGTAACGCGCCGTAAACGCAGCACATGGGACTTACATCGCGGACGCACGAGCCATTCGGATTCGTGTGAGCGATGGCAACGATTTCCGGGGACAGAACTTGAATCGCAGTCAAACATGGTCACGTACGGCGGCGCCTGGCGAGATCATTTATTCGGAAGGCTTTGCAGGCGAACGAGTGATATTCGTGGTCGCCGACGGCAAGGTCGAAATCTCCACTCGCTGCGACGACAAGAAGGTCGTGATGGCCACGCTGGGCCGCGGCGAGTTTTTCGGCGAGACCGCGCTGCTCGGCGCCGAGCCGCGTCCGAACACGGCCAAGGCACTGAGCTTTTGCCAGTTGACGGTCGTGCCGGCGAGCCTCATCGAAGAAGAGCTCGAACGCGTCTCGCCGATGCTGCGCCACGTCGTGCGCACGCTCACGCGGCGCGTCAAGGCGAAGGACGATCTGCTCGCGACCTATACGCATGCCGATTTCATGCCGGGCGTGCTTTCGTACGCGCACGTGCTCGCGCTGATCGCGGGCGCGAGCGATCGCAGCGATGGCGGCGATACCTGGTCGCGGCATGGCGCAAGCGGCGGCGAGGCGAGCGTGCCGCTGGCCGACGTGGTGCAGAAGTGCCGCGCGGTGGCCGGCCATTCGCGCCCGCATGTGATGGCCATGCTGCGTCGCATGGAGAAGCTCAATCTCATCGCCGTGCAAAGCGCGCAAGCCACGCATCTCGCCAACGGCGCGGCAGCCGAGGGCGCGTTGGGCCGCCAGGTCGTGACGTTCGACCCCGCGCGCATCGTCGAACGCGCGGCGCAGGTGGCCGACAGCGATCTCGACGTGTCGATCAACAGCGAACTCGAACTGATCGAACTGGCCGATCTCGAAGCGTTGATCGGCGTGGAGCGCAAGGTCATTCTCAACAAGCTCTCGCACGCCGAGATCGCCGACGAGGTTTTCGCGTTCCGCAAGTCGAAGGTACTCAACTTCGTCGAACAGAAGGGCGTGGCGTACTTTTCGAAGCGCGCGAGCCGCGGCTCGGGCGAACTCAAGTCGCTCGACGATCTTTTGTTCGTCGATCAGCGCACGTTGTTCGAAGCCGTGAGTGCGCTCGATACCTACGATCTCGCCAAGCTGCTCGCCTCGATCGAGGATGCGGCCGTGTCCGAGCGTTTGCTCGCGGTCATGGCGGACGCGCGCAAGAACGAGGTGTCGTGGGTCATGCGCCGCGACATCAAGATCGATCCCGTGGAAGTCGAGGACATCGAGCAACGCCTGCTTGAAACCGTGCGCACGCTCAAGTCGCCTGGCGCGCGCTGAGCGGCGCTATTTCACCTTCGCGCATTGCCGTCCCGGGCCGCGACCACGCGCCGGGCGGCGCATGCGCACGCAATGCGGATGGATTCATCCGGAGACATGCATGGATCTGCTTACCTTGTTGGGTATCGCCGTCGGGGCGCTGGCCGTGGTGGCCGGCTTCTCGCTCGAAGGCGGTCACTTCGTCACGCTGCTTCAGCCCGAGGCGCTTGCAATCGTGCTGGGCGGCACGCTCGGCGCCGTGATGATCCAGAACACCTGGGCGCGCTTCTTCGACGCCGTGAAGTCTCTGCGCATGGCCTTCGTGAAAGCGCCGCGCGTGGATCAAGCGAGTCTCGCCGCCGTGCTGGAGTGGGGCGATCAGGCGAAGATCAACGGCCTGCTCGCGTTCGAGTCGATGGATCTGCAAGGCATTCATCCGTTCGCTCGTCGCGGGCTGGAACTGCTCGCGAGCGGCGTCTCGACCGCCGTGCTCGAAGACGCACTCAATCGCGAGCTCGAAGCCTGCGGGCGCACGCATATGGCAGCGGCGCGCGTATGGCAGCAAGCGGGCGGCTATGCGCCGACGTTCGGCATACTTGGCTCGGTGCTCGGTCTCATTCAGGTGACGGGGCATCTCATCGAACCTGCGGAACTGGGGCCTGGCATCGCCGTGGCATTCGTCGCCACGCTGTATGGGCTCGCCTTCGCGAACCTGGTTTTTCTGCCGCTCTTCGGCAAGATGCGCGCGTACATCGAAAGCGAACTGCGTCTGCGCAAGCTCTACCTCGACGGCCTGCTCGCCATTTCCCGCAAGGAGTCGCCCCATACGATCGCCACGCGCCTCGCCGGTGAAGTCGGGCGCAACACCGGCGGCTTGCAGGGCGAAGCGAACGTGTGGGCGCTGGACACGACGCGCGCAAGCTGAACCGCAATCCGGCAACCCCGCATGCACATGCCTTCCGAAAAAGACCTGCCGCTCACGGCGCAATTCGATCATGCCGATGACGGAGGCGGCGAATCCCATTCCGGCCGCTGGCTGATTTCCTACGCGGACTTGATCACCACGTTAATGGTGCTGTTCCTCGCGCTATACGCAATGCAGCTCGCCAAGCATAAGGAATCCGAAATTCGTACGGCGGCGCAACGGACCAGCACGCCGGCACCCGCAGACAAAGTGCCACCCGTCGATCAGGCGTTGCTCGCCTCGCTCGAAGCGCTGCGCGAGCGCGGCGAGATCACGATCGTGCCGGCGGCGCGCGGCGTGGAAATCGGCATCAACGCGAAGATCCTGTTCAACGCGGGCGATGCCACGCTGCTGCCCGAATCGCTCGGCGTGCTGGCCCGCATCGCCGAAGTGCTGCGCGCGGCGCCGGTGGGCAATATCCTCGTGGAAGGGCACACCGACAGCACGCCGATCTCGAACGCGAAATACGCGTCGAACTGGGAGCTTTCTTCAGCGCGCGCGGGCGCCGTGGTGCGCTATCTCGCCGAGCGCGGTATCGAGCCTCACCGGCTCGCCGCGATTGGCCGCGCTGATAACTATCCGCTCGTGACGGGCAGCGACCCCGCGAGCCGCGCGTTGAACCGGCGCGTGACACTGATCGTGCAGCGCTGAGTCTGCCGGATATCAATCGTTCGGACGCCGAAGTAAAACATCAAACCTGCATGGACGGAACATCCTTCATGCAGCGCAACGCGAACATCGACCGGCTGTGCCGAATGCTCGAGATGCGATAGAGCTTCTCGCGCAGAAAGCGCTCGTAGCCGGCGGTGCCATCCACGGCCACCTTGATCCAGTAGTCGTATTCGCCGGAGACGAGATAGGCCTCCAGCACTTCGGGCAGCGCCGCGAGCTCGGCGCCGAACCGCGCGAGCGCGTCGTCTTCGTGACGATCGAGCGTCACTTCCAGAATCACGATATCGGCGTAACCCAGCTTTTGCTGGTTCACGAGCGCGACATAGCCGTCGATGTAGCCATCGGCTTCGAGCTGGCGCGTGCGGTTCCAGCACGCGGTGGTGGACATGCCCACCTGCTCGGCCAGTTCGGCGTTCGAAAGTCGGGCGTTTTTTTGCAGGGCGCTCAGGATCTTGCGATCCTGGTTGTCGAGCGCTTTGGGCGGGCGTTCACGTGGGCTCATGAGTCGAAAAGAATTTTGTACAGGTGAAGGCGATTTTAGCGGAACGTGCTTCCGCACATTGACGGTTTTCACCGGAAAACAGGAAGCCTATACAGGCTTTTGCCCGGTATATTTTCTCCATGCCTCTTGCCCGGCACGACCCACGCGGCTATCTCGCTGCGCTGGGGTGCGCCGCCGCAGCCACAAGCTGCAGCGGTCCGTCAGGGCCCGTCTTCCGCTGCACCAGCGGCGGCCAACCGGGCGTTGCGCGCGTTCACCACGCAGCCAGCAATGTCCGGCCGGGCAGATGGCATTCGAAGACCGCGCGCTCACCCGGTCTTTGGTCGCCCCGTTTTTCGTCATATCGAGCGCTTCCCGTCACAACGCCTTCACCAGCACGCCCAGCAATGTCGATCCCGCTGTATCTGTCTTTTTTCGCCGCCGCGCTCGTACTCGTCTACACACCCGGTCCTGTCAACGTGCTCACCATGAGCCAGGCCCTTCAGGCCGGCTGGCGCGGCGCGCTGCCGTGCGTCTGGGGCGGCACGCTCGCCGTGCTGCTCCAGCTTGCGCTGACGGCGCTGTGCCTCAACTCGCTGCTGCTCATCAGTGAGCATTCACTTACGGTTCTGCGGTGGCTGGGCGCGGCTTATCTCGTCTGGTTGGGCTGCAAGCAATGGCGCAGCCGCTCGCTCGCGGGCGCGAACGCGCCGACGGAAGCCGATGGCGCTAGCCGCCGCGATCTGTTCTGGCGCGGATTTGCGACGTCGGGACTCAATCCGAAGACGCTGCTGTTTTTCCCTTCGTTTTTCCCGCAGTTCATGAGCGCCGAGGCGCCCTGGAGCGCCAACCGTCAGTTTTTTCTGCTGGCCGCGACGTTCGTGCTGCTGTTCGCAGGCGGCGTGGCTTCGATGGCCTTGATTTCACACCGGCTGCGCCATGTGCTGCGGCGGCCGAAGCGCCTGCGCGCCGTGAATCGGCTGATGGGGAGCCTGCTCGTGGGGATGGGCGCGATGATGGCCGGCTTGCGCTGAGCGCGACGAGCCGTTTGTAGGCGTAGCGCCGGTTTGCCGCGCTATGTCGATGGGAACAGTGCTTAAGGCGTGGCCGTAGTACCCGCGGTCGATGCAGTCGGCGCTGTGGAGATCGCCGCGGCTGCCGGAGCGGTCGCCGCCGCGCTCTGGGTCGCGGTCGTCGAAGCGAGCGTTTGCGCCGTCTTCGCGCTGCCCGCAGCGGCATTCGCCGTGGCCGGCGTCGCAATGGGCGCGGAAGCGGCCGCCGGCGGCGTCGCGTTGTGAGTGGTCACACTCGCCGTAAGCGCCGCACCTGGAGCGTTTGCCGAAACGGAGGCCGGCGCGCCGATGATCGCCGCCGCAGCCGCCGTGGCGTGGTCGACCGGGAGGGCTGGCGCGGCATGCGCCGACACGACCGGCGCAGCCGGAACCGCGTCGTTGTGCAGGACCGCCGCACCGGTTGCCGCAGCTGCCGCTGTGGCCGCGGGCGCTGCGGAACCCACGCTGGCCGCGGCGGGCGCGGCGCTCACTGCGGCGGTGGCAGGCTCGAGGGGCGGTGGCAGCGGCGAGACCTTGATTGCGCCGCTGCCCGGTACGGGCTCGCTTTTCGCCGAGGCGTTCAGATAGCGCCCCACCAACTCGAAGAAGCGCGTATAAAACGGCCCCGACTGGATCGTCTCGCTCGAAATTCTGACCATCTCGTCGCTGTTCGAGCGGATGGGCAGGGAGACCGACCCCAGAATCGAGAGCCCCACGCTCGCCGAGGTGTCGCTCTTCTTGAGCGCGTAACCGTTCTGTACGGCGTTCACGTACACCATGCTGGTATTGCTCGCGTCGCCGGGCGTACAGACCACATGCACTTCCACGACGATGTGCTGATCCGCGGTCGGCTGGAAGTTCTTGGTGGCATCGACGGTGTCATTGCGCGCCATCGTCGTCATGTAGCCCTGGCTCAGCAGCGCGCGGCGCGATGCTTCGCAGGCGTCGGCGCTCGCATAGTTGAAGCTGCGCGCGAACTGGCTCGACCCGCTGCTCAGGAGCTGGTCTTCCTGGAATTTCGGACTGGGCGAAGAACACGCGCCGAGCGAAGCGGCCAGCGCCACCGTAACGGCGGTGAGGGCGGCTATGCGAAGCGGCACGGGCAGGAGAGGGACGGCTTTGGAAAAACGGGACATGTTCGGGGCCAAACAGGGCAGGAATGCGGCATTGCATCGGACGGGATGCATTGTAGTTCGGTTCCGCTGCGCGTGACCGAATGCTCAATATATCGAAAGCTGCCCGAAGGATTCGCGGCTCGCGCCTCGCGATGCGAAAAAAAAGGCGGCGAGCGAAGTGAAAGCCCCGCGTGGCGGCGCGGCTGGCGGCGCTGGATTAGCGAGCGCGCGGAAATGCCGGCTGCACCGCACTATGTCAAAAAAAACGGCTAGCGCCCGTTGCAGAGGACGCTCGCCGTTCTTGCTTCAACACGCGCCTTACACCGCCATTTCCGGCGGCGCCTGACGGAAGCACCGCGTGATCCAGCCGAGGTACACGAGGCCTAACACGAACCAGATCGCGCCGAGCACGATCGCGGTCTTTTCGAGGCTACACAGCAGCCAGATATCGGTCACGGCGCCGATCAGCGGGAACACCACGCCGCCGAGAATGCCGAATCCGCGCGAGCCCGCCGCGCCGCTGAAATACTGGCGGATCACGCACAGGTTCACCGCAGTGAACGCGAGGAACGCGCCGAAGTTGATGAACGACGTCGAGGTGGCCACGTCGAGCTTCAGCGCGACCAGACCGATCACGCCGGCAATGGCGATGTTGATCGCGGGCGTGCGAAAACGCGGGTGAATGTAGCCGAAGATCGACTTGGGCAGCACTTCGTCGCGGCCCATTGCATAGAGCAGCCGGCCGACGCTGGCCTGCGCCGAGATGCCCGAGGCGAACTGCGCGAGGATCAGGCCCGCGAGGAAGATCGTCACGAAGATATCGCCGCCCACCTTGCGCGCGATTTCGAACGCCGCCGAATCGGGATCCTTGAACACCGCGCCCGGATGCGCGAGCTGCAGCGTGTACGCGGCGATCACGAAGATCGCACCGCCCACCAGCGCGATCAGCACGATGGCGCGCGGAATCGTTTTTTCTGGCTCGATGGTTTCCTCGGTGAGCGTGGAAACCGCATCGAAGCCGAGGTACGAGTACGCGGCGATCGCGGCGCCGGCCATCGTGGCCGAGAGCGGCACGTGCGGCTGGAAGAACGGCTGCGCCGAGATGAGACCGCCGGGGCCCGCGGCTGCGGAGGCGTAGTGGAAGCAGAGGACTACGAACATTGCCGTAATGCCGAGCTGCACGATCATCAATACGATGTTGAAGCGCGCCGCGAGTTCGATGCCGACGACGTTCAGTGCGCTCGTGAGCACGATGAACGCGACGATCCAGATCCACGTGGGCACGCTGGGAAACGCGGCGCCGAGATAGGCCGCGCCGATCAGCCAGATCACCATCGGCAGGAAGAAGTAATCGAGCAGCGTGGCCCAGCCGATCATGAAGCCGAGATGCGAATTGAAGCTCTTGCGCGTGTAGGTATAGGCCGAACCTGCCACCGGAAAGAGCCGCGCGAGCTTGCCGTAGCTGAGCGCCGTGAACACGATGGCGATGAGCGCGATGAGATACGCGAGTGCGGCGGTGTCCTGGCTTGCGCCGGCGAGCACGCCATAGGTGCCGTAGACGATCAGCGGCGCCATATAGGCAAGGCCGAACAGGAGCACGGACGGCAGGCCGAGCGTGCGCTTGAGGTGCGGTTCGTGAGCGCCGCGTTCATGCGACGGCGAGGCAGGCTTCATGATGCAGTTGTCTCCAGGGTGCTGCGGATTTGACGGGCATGGGCGTGCCTGGCCGGCCGCGAGTGGCGGCTGGCCGGCGCGCCCGTTACGGGGCTTGTTACCTGAGTTGCTGCGCCTTTAGCGCGTGCGCGGGCGGATGCCGAGCGAGCGGCGGCCTTGCGCGTCGTTCTCGTCGACGAGATCGAGCGCAATGCGTGCGTCATGCAGATAGCTGTAGTGCTCGCGGCTTTGCGCGAGCAGCGCGCGGTCCACCTCGGCATGCAGCACCGCGTCTTCGTTTTTCAGTTCGCAGAGCACGTCGCCGAACGGGCTCACGAGTGCCGTCTCGCCGGGGAACGTGAGGTCGTCGTCGCCGTCGCCGATGCGGTTCACGAGCGCCGCGAACATCTGGTTCTCCATGGCGCGCGCAACGATGGCGCGGCGATGCACGGGGCCGAACGGGTCCATGTTGCCGTTCGTGACGACGAGCATTTCCGCGCCGAGCGAGGCCACGGCGCGCGCCGTTTCGGGAAATTCGATGTCGTAGCAGATGAGCAGGCCGACGGTCGTGCCCTTGAATTCGCACACCTCATAGCGGTCGCCGGGCGTGAACACGCCCACGTCCGTGGCCCACAGGTGCGTCTTGCGGTAGCGCAGTGCGATCTCGCCGCGTTCGTCGATCAGGACAGTCGTGTTGTAGAAGCGCTCGCCTTCGCGTTCGGCAAGGCCTACCGCCACGCCGATGTTCGCGGCGCGCGCGGCGTCGCGAACTTTGGAGAGCGAGGGGCCGTCGAGCGTTTCGGCCACGTCGCGCACGTTCTCGCGCGTGGGAAAGCCGGTGAGCGTGGCCTCGGGGAAGACGATGAGATCGCTGCCCTCGCGGCGCCTGGCGATAGCATCGAGCACGCGGGCCAGGTTGGGAGCGACTGCGCCGTCCACTAGCGGGATCTGCGCGAGTTCGAGTTGCATGCTTGTCTCCTCTTTGTTTATGACGTAAAGCACCGCGTGGGCGTCAGGAGCGGCTATTATCGCCACGTTATTTTTGTCCAGGAATTACCCACCCGGGGTACCCTGATCGGAGGACGCATGGAACCCCTCATGGAAAACAACTGGCACGACCGCGCGTTCCACCACCATATCGCGACGCTGATCGACGCCCTCGACGGCCCCGATTTCTGGACCCGCATGACGCGCGTAATCGAGCGCTTCGTCGCGTTCGACAACTGGGTGGCGCTCGTCTTCCGGCGCGATCGCGCACCGCTCGTCTGCGCCGAGTCGCCGATGCCCGACGGCACCGTGGATCGCTTGTTCCGCGCGTATCTGGAGGGGATGTACCTGCTCGATCCGTTCTATATCCACGCGAGCGAAAAGCCGCGCGCGGGGCTCGTCACGCTCGCCGAAGTCGCGCCCGACAACTTCCGCATGACGGACTACTATCAGCGCTATTTCAAGAGCAACATCATCGGCGACGAAGTGCAGTTCAACTTGCCCGTCGATGGCGAGCGCACGCTGATTTTCTCGTTGGGCGCAAAGCACCATTACACGGAGCGCGATATTGCGCAGTTCGCGATGTTCGCGCCGTGGGTGGTCGCGCTCATGAAACAGCGGCTTGCCTATGAGACGTTCGCCGAGGGTGCCGCGGAGGCCGTGGCGTCCGATTCGGTCGAAGCCGGGAGCGCGGCGCAACAGGGGCAGTTGAGCGAGGCAGGCTTTGCGAGCCGCATCGAGTCGGTCACGCAGCAAAGCGGACGCGTGGCGCTCACGGCGCGCGAGATCGAAGTGGTGCGTTTGAGCCTGAGCGGCTTTTCCACGCGCGCGATTGCGGAACGGCTCGACATCTCGTTCGAGACCGTGCGTGCGCACAAGAAGCACATTTACGCGAAGCTCGGGGTGAGTTCGCAGTCGGAGTTGTTCGCGCTCTTCTACGAGCCGCTCGGGCGCATGAGCGCCGCACTTTAGAACTCGACCAGCGCGAAATCTTCCTTGCCCACGTCGCAGAGCGGGCAGCGCCAGTCGTCGGGCACGTCGGCCCAGCGAGTGCCGGGGGCGAGGCCGTCGTCGGGTGCGCCGGCCGCTTCGTCGTAGACCCAGCCGCAGATCACGCAGACCCATTGCTTGAGGCCGGCGTCGGCGTTGTCTTCAGCGCCGGCGGCGGACGAACCGGCGTTTGCGTGCGCTGCTTCGGGTGCAGCGCTTTCGCGCGGCGTGTCGAGCGCGACCACGAGCGGCGCAGCGGTGCTCTCGCGCAAGGCGAGCTTCGCTTGCAATGTGGCGAGCAGCGCGGCAGCTTCTTCGGAGGTGAGGTCGATCCAGTAGGGATCGCCCGCGCCGTCATTGAGGCGTTCGGGGGAGAACTGGATTTCGAGGGCGACGCCTTTCTTGTACATGAGCAAAAACGATTGGCTTAGCGTTCCGCACGCGCTGCGCTCACAGGAAGTAGCGGAACAGCAGCGAAGCCGCGATGCCGGCGGCGGCGATCACCGTGAGCATCTGTAGCAGCGTGATCGACTTGCTGGACTTGGCGTTCGGTGCGGCGGGACGGGTGGTGGTGTTCATAGGATGAAATGGCGGCGTGAATTGCGTTCTCGATGCGCCGTCATTCCGCCATGGCGGAACGGCGCGGCGGGGGAGTTTCGCACGATTTCGCGTTGAATGGGCGTTTTGGGCGGCGGCTGCGCGCATGCGCCGCAGGATTCGCCGCGCGCGCATTCGGACATTCCGCCACCGGCAGCCTTCGCCGCACAGCGGCACAGATTATTGCCGCTAATCCCGGGCGCGATTCCTGAGCACGCGGAGATGGACTATTTCGCGGCAGTTGAGAGCGCGGCGCAGATCGAGCGCGCTCAGATATGCAGCCAGCGCTGCTCGATCCAGGAGAACAGCCACGACACCGGCACCGCGCACGCCATGCCGATGGCGACCTGGGCCACGCGAATGAGTGCGACGTCCCACACGGGGCCGTTCATGGGCACCAGCAGCACGATGGTGGTGGTGATGGCGCCTAGCCGCGCGGCGGTGCTGACGCTCAGGCACCAGCAGCCAATGATCACGACGCTCACGGCCACGAGGTAGGCCGCGAGATTCTCGGGGCCGAGCACGGCCGTCGCGAGGCCCACGATGCCGCCCGCAATCGCGCCGATGAACTGGTCGCGCGACTGCGCGAGCGTGTCCGCGTAGTCGTGCTGCGTGACGGCGATGGCCGTGATCACGGCCCAGAACGCCTGTTGCGTGTGGAGCGCGCGGCCGATGCTGTATGCGAGGCCCGCTGCGCATACGGCGCGTAGCGCCATGAGCGCGCCCTGCACGACGCGGCTCTTGAGCGGCAAGCGCTTGAGCGTACTCACCGCCGTTTGCTGGAGCGAGGTGAGATAGGCGAAGAGGTTGTCTTGCGGGTCGTGCATCGAAAGGCCAACGTTGGGAATGGCGGGCGCGTTACGAAGCATATCAAGCCGTGTTCCCGATGCGCGAATCGACGGGTAGGCGATGCACGCGCAACGGTTTCGCAGCATAGCGCGGGGGAAAGCCTTCGGCGTCGCGCCAGAAGCGCAAAAAGAGCGCGATGCCCTCGAGCATCGCGCCTTTTCGCAGCCAGGGCCGTGCGTGACTTCCTACTTCCGGTCGATCGAAATCCCACCGGGACCCGTCACCGCGAGCGCGAGCAGGCCGCCCGCGATGCTGATGTTCTTGTAGAAGTTGATCATGTTCGCCATTTGGTCGGCGCCGGTCATGGTCCAGAAATGATGGCCGATGAACGCCGTCGCGACGGTGTAGATCGCGAGCAGCACCGCGAGCGGCCGCGTGTAGAAGCCCACGAGAATCAGGATGCCGACCACGAATTCCATGATCACGGCGATGACGGCCGAAAGCATCGGCACGGGCGCGCCCACGTGCGCCATGTAGCCGACCGTGCCCGAAAAGCCGGTGATCTTGGACCAGCCGAACAGGATGAACAGGGACGTCAGCAGGATGCGCGAAACCAGCAGCACGACGTGATTGCCGGGCCCGAAAAGGTTGTATCGCATGGTTATCTCCCAAGAAGAATTATTGACGGTTCACTACGTATGACTTCGCGCTTGCCGGACGGCGGGCCGCCTTCACTCGCTTTCAGCGGTCCGCCGCGCTCGGGTCAACGCACGGCAATCTTACGACCAGAGCTCCGACACTTCGATATTACGCAGTTCGAACACCAGGACCTCCGCATCGTGTCCGTCGCTGAAGCTCAATTCGCGCTCGGAGCGGATGCGCGCGCCGTCGCCTTCGCCGAGTTCCACGCCGTTCAGCTTCACGCTGCCGCGCGCCACATGAACGTAGACGTAGCGGTCTGCGCCGACTTCGAGCTTCGCCGTTTCGCTGCCGTCGAGCCGGCCGGCATAGACGCGGGCGTCCTGGCGCAGCAGCAGGGAATCCTCGGCGCCGTCCGGCGAGAGGATCAGGCGGAACTTCCCGCGCTTTTCCTCATCGGCGATGTGCTTCTGCTGATAGCGCGGCTGCGCGCCCTTCACGTTCGGTGCAATCCAGATCTGCAGGAAGTGCACCGGATCGTTGGCCGAGTGGTTGAACTCGCTGTGCGCGACCCCGGTGCCGGCGCTCATCAGCTGCACGTCGCCGGGGACGATCACCGAGCCCGTGCCCATCGAGTCCTTGTGCTCGAGCGCGCCTTCCAGCACGTACGAGAAGATCTCCATGTCGCGGTGCGGGTGCTTGCCGAAGCCGCGCGCCGGGGCCACGCGGTCGTCGTTGATCACGAGCAGGTCCGAGAAGCCGACTTGCTTCGGATCGTAATAGTTGGCAAAGGAAAACGTATGACGCGAGCTGAGCCAGCCATGTTCGCCGCGGCCGCGTTGGTCTGCCTTGCGAAGTTCGATCATTTTCCGTCTCTCCGTTGTGAATCGGTTGCGATGGAAAGGATTGTAGGTCAATCAAATCGTAGTGAATCGACGTAAAATACGACTCACTGTCACTCTTCAGTGGACAATTGGGATGCAACTCGACGACATGCGGATCTTCGTGAACACCGTGGATGCGGGCAATTTCACGGCGGCGGCGCACCGGCTCCGGCTTTCCAAGCAGTTCGTGAGCCGGCGCGTGGCGGCGCTGGAGGCGGACCTGGGCGCGCGCCTGCTCGTGCGCAACACGCGCAAGCTGGCGGTCACCGACCTGGGCCAGGACTTTTACGAGCGCGCGAAGCGCATTCTCGCGGACGTGGCCGAGGCCGAGCAGGCCATGTCGGACCGGCGCAGCGAACCGCGCGGGCTCCTGAAAGTGAGCGCCCCGATGTCGTTCGGCATGGCGCATCTGTCGCCGCTCGTCGCCGAATTTCTGCGCGACCATCCGGACGTGCGCTTCGACATGGACCTGAGCGACCGCACCGTCGACGTGATCGGCGAGGGCTTCGACATGGCATTGCGCATCGGGCGCCTCGCGGACTCCACGCTGGTCGCGCAAAAGCTCATCGACGTGCGCATGATGGCCTGCTGCAGCCCCGGCTACCGGCGCCGCCGGCGCGCGCCCCAAACGCCCGCGGACCTCGCGCAGCACGCCTGCCTGCCTTATGGGCAGCAGGGCCGCGCGCCGTGGGAATTCATCGTCGATGGCGTGCGCACGCCGTTCGAAGTCCATGGGCCGCTGCGCGCGAACAACGGCGAGGTGATCCGCGATGCGGCCGTTGCCGGGCTCGGCATCTGCTATCTGCCGGACTTCATCGTGGCGGGATCGGTAGATGCGGGCTTGCTCGTCGAGGTGCTCGAGCCGTTCATGCCGCCGCCCAACGCGCTCCATGCGCTGTATCCGCAGCATCGTGAAGCTTCCGTGACGATTCGCGCGTTCACGCAATATCTGCGCGAGCGGCTCACGGCCCGTGCGGCGACTGCGCGCGGCGGCGCGCTTTGACGCAGCAAACAAGCGCGGATCTTGCAGAAGGGCAGTTGCGCCTGCATCTAACGCGTAAACGTTCGAGCCCGCGAGCGCAGGCAATGCGGAACCGAACGCCTGCCGCGGCGCTCACACTGAAAGCAGGGCATTCCCGGATTCGTCCCGGTTCCACAGTGGCAACACGAATGCCCCCGGATTCATCAGGCACGTGAGGCGCACTGTCGCACTTTCGTTGTATGCTCACCGCCCCGAGGGTTGCTCGGGCCGCTCGAAGCGCGTTCGACGCGGGCATGGAATCCCCTGCTGGCGGGCATCCGGGCAATGTCATGGGGCCCGATAGGCAGGGTTTATACCGGCGATCAAAGCAACCAATTTTTCAAACGGACGCGGTTCCCGTAACCTGTGTCCATACCTTTTCCCAACCCAGAGCGAGGAAACAACGCATGTCTCTCATCAACACGCAAGTCAAGCCGTTCAAGGCAACCGCATACCACAACGGTAAGTTCGTTCCGGTCTCTGAAGATAATCTGAAGGGCAAGTGGTCGGTTGTCGTGTTCTACCCGGCCGACTTCACTTTCGTGTGCCCCACGGAACTCGGCGACCTGGCTGACCAGTACGCGGAATTCCAGAAGCTGGGCGTCGAAATCTACGGCGTCTCGACCGATACGCACTTCACGCACAAGGCGTGGCACGACACGTCGGAAACCATCGCCAAGATCAAGTACCCGCTGGTCGGCGACCCGACGGGCGCGATCACGCGCAACTTCGACGTGATGATCGAAGAAGAAGGCCTGGCGCTGCGCGGCACGTTCGTGATCAACCCGGAAGGCGAGATCAAGCTGTGCGAAATCCACGACAACGGCATCGGCCGTGACGCCAAGGAACTGCTGCGCAAGGTGCAAGCTGCCCAGTACGTGGCATCGCACCCGGGCGAAGTCTGCCCCGCCAAGTGGACGCCGGGCGCTGAAACGCTGAAGCCGTCGCTCGACCTCGTCGGCAAGATCTAAGCGTCGCAGTTTTCATGCGATCGCCCTGATCGCATGACGCTTCAGATATCCAGCAGGACTTCAAAGCTGTAAATCGAAGCTGTAAATCCGGGCCGCGCCCTCGCGGCCTGCGGCCCGGACGCATCCCAAGCCTCAAGGCATTCCCCCGCTTCTTCTCCAGCCGGAAATAACGCCATGCTCGACGCCAATATCAAAGATCAACTCAAAAGCTACCTCGAAAAAGTCACGCAGTCGATCGAGATCGTTGCGTACCTGGACGACGGCGAGAAGTCGCAGGAACTGCAGCAACTGCTGCAGGACATCGCATCGCTTTCGAATCGCATCGGCTACGAAGAACGCCGTGGCGCCGCAGCCGGCGACGCGCGTACCCCTTCGTTCGACATCAAGCGCGCGAACTCCGACGTGAAGGTGACGTTCGCGGGCATTCCGATGGGCCACGAATTCACGTCGCTCGTGCTCGCGCTGCTCCAGGTGGGCGGCCACCCGGTCAAGCTCGAAAACGAAACCATTGAACAGGTGAAGGCGCTCGACGGCGTGTTCTCGTTCGAAGTCTACATGTCGCTGTCGTGCCAGAACTGCCCGGAAGTCGTGCAGTCGATCAACGCGATGGCCACGCTCAACCCGAACGTGCGGATCGTCACGATCGATGGCGCGCTCTATCAGGACGAAGTCGAGAAGCGCCAGATCATGGCCGTGCCGACCATTTACCTGAACGGCGAAGTGTTCGGCCAGGGCCGCATGGGCGTCGAGGAGATTCTCGCGAAGCTCGACACCGGCGCATCGGCGCGTGCCGCCGAAAAACTGAACCAGAAGGACGTATTCGACATGCTCATCGTCGGCGGCGGCCCCGCAGGCGCGGCGGCTGCGATCTACGCGGCGCGCAAGGGTATTCGCACCGGCGTGCTGGCCGAGCGTTTTGGCGGGCAGGTGCTCGACACGATGGCGATCGAGAATTTCGTCTCGGTCACGGAAACGGAAGGGCCGAAGTTCGCGATGGCGCTGGAGCAGCACGTGCGCGCCTATGACGTCGACATCATGAATTTGCAGCGCGCCGAAGCGCTCGTGCCCGCGGGCAACGGCTTCGAAGTGCGCACGCAAAGCGGCGCGACGCTGCGCGCGAAAAGCGTGGTGCTTGCAACCGGCGCGCGCTGGCGCAACGTGGGCGTGCCGGGCGAGCAGGAGTACAAGAACAAGGGCGTGGCTTACTGCCCGCATTGCGACGGGCCGCTCTTCAAGGGCAAGCGCGTGGCGGTGATCGGCGGCGGCAACTCGGGCGTGGAAGCGGCGATCGACCTGGCCGGCATCGTGAGCCATGTCACGCTGCTCGAATTCGGCGCGCAACTGCGTGCGGACGAAGTGCTCCAACGCAAGCTGCGCAGCCTGCCGAACGTCACGGTGCACGTGAACGCGCAAACCACGGAGATTTCCGGCGACAGCCAGAAGGTCACCGGCCTTGCGTATCTCGAGCGCACGACGGGCGAGAAGCGTCACGTCGAACTCGAAGGCGTGTTCGTGCAGATCGGTCTCGTGCCGAACACGGAATTCCTCAAGGGCACGGTGGCGCTCTCGAAGCACGGCGAGATCGAAGTGGACGCGAAGGGACAGACGTCGGTGCCGGGCGTGTTCGCCGCGGGCGACGTGACGACCGTGCCGTTCAAGCAGATCGTGATCGCCGTGGGCGAGGGCGCGAAGGCATCGCTTGGCGCATTCGAATACCTGATCCGCTCGTCGGCGGAGCAGGAAGAGGATGCGAAGGCTACGCCTGTGGTCGCGTAAGCGAAGGTTTGCAGTAGTCTCTCTTTACGCCGGCTTGCGCCGGCGTTTTTTTGGGGGGCTTCATGCCGCCGACTTCCCGTACGGCAGCCCGCTCGTGCGGGACAGAGCGAGTTCGCGCCCGCGGCCTACGCGGCCAAGGGCCGTAGATCCGATAGATCGGCGTTTCGAGCGGCTTCCTCCAGATCGTAGTCGCTCTGAAGGGTCATCCAGAATTGCGGCGTAGTCCCGAATACAATCGACAGACGCAGCGCCGTGTCGGCGGTTACGCTGCGTGCGCCATGGACAATCTCGTTGATGCGTCGCGGCGGCACCTTCATGGCGCGAGCGAGCGCGTTCTGGCTCATCTCCATCGGCGTGAGGAATTCTTCCTGCAAGACTTCGCCGGGATGGACGTTTCGGAGTCTTTTCATCATCCGCACCTCAGTGGTAGTCGACGATTGTCACGTCGTGGGCGTGGCCGCCGTGCCACCGGAAACATACCCGCCATTGGTCGTTGATGCGGATACTGTGCTGGCCGGTGCGATCACCGTTCAGTGCCTTGAGACGGTTGGCCGGCGGGATGCGCAAGTCTGCGAGATTTTGCGCGGCATTCAGTATGCGCAGTTTACGGCGCGCCACCTGCTGGACATCGACTGGGAGCCGACGTGACTGCGCCCCGGACCAGATCAAATGCCGTTTCTCTGTCGCGGAAGTTCTGGATCGCCATGCCAAAGCATAACGCCATGCGTCATATGTCGCATGGCGTTATAGTTGGCGAAAGTCTGTCCGCCGTCAAGCGAACGGCGATAAACTGCCCGCTCCCTTACCCCCGCGCCGCAATTTCCCTCTTCCACCCCGCGATGATCTTGCCGGCCAGTGCGTTGTAGTCGCCGTCGAAGTGATGGTCGCCGCTGGTCTTCACGACGTCGATGCCGGTGTTCACGAGCGCCGGGCACAGCGTGTCTTTCTCGCCCGCGCCATACACGCATTGCACGATCGAAGGCGGCACCTTCGCAATCTCGGGGCGCACCTGGAGCGCCTTGTCGCTTGCCGGCATGCCGAGCCAGCCCGTCACGCGAATCTGGAAGTCCGCGTCCGGTGCGAAGCCGAGCAGCGACATATACGACACCTTCGCGCGCAGCGCATCGGGCAGACGGCTGTAGGCGAACGGCATCACGTCCGCGCCGAACGAGTAGCCCACGAGCGCAATGTGCTGCGCGTGCCAGCGCGAGCCGTAGGTCTTCAGCACGCGTGCGAGATCGTGGCTCGTTTGCGCAGGCGTCTTTTCGCTCCAGAAGTAACGCAGCGAGTCCCAGCCGATCACGGAAACGCCTTGCCTTTGCAGCGCTTCCGCAATCGTCTTGTCGAGATCGCGCCAGCCGCCGTCGCCCGAGATCACCACCGCGAGCATGTCGGTGGGGTGCGCCGCGGGCAATTCGACGAGCGGCAGGTCCGATACGTCCTCTTCGCTCTCGGTCACGACGCGCAGATGACTCGATGTGAGCGCAACGATCTTGTCGGCATCGGCGATAGTTGCAGCGAACCGCGCCACGCCGGTTGCGACATCATTATTTGTTGCGCGCGCATCTTTCGTCGTCACGCCCTGCTCGAAAAAGCCGGGCAGCCCGGTGCCGCGCGAGAGCTTGGGATCGGCGGGGCACGGCGCGAAGCGCGGATCGAGCGTCGCGGCCGGGTCGAGCGACACGGCGCCCGCCATCGTGTTCGCGGGCGCCTGCGCAAGCATGCGCTGCGCAATGAGCGCGCCTTCCCCGCTGCCGATGGCGATCGGCGCGTAGTACTCGCTCGATCCCAACTGGCGTTCGAGCTGGTGGCTCAACGCTTCCGCGTCGCCGTAGAGCTTGTGGCAGGTCTCGTTTTTCACGGCGGCGAGGTTGTTCGCGTAGCGCTCGGTCTCGACGCCCACGACGAGCGCGCCATGCTGCGCGAGCGCGTCGGCGCGCGCCTGGTCGGCTGCGCTCCACTGCTTGTCCGCCGAGAACAGCACCGCGAAACCGCGCATCGCGCCGGTGGGCTTCGTCACGGCGACTTCGCCGTAACGGCCGCCTGGGACATGCATCGTCGCGGTGGAAGCGGGCGTCGAGGTCGGCGTCGAAGCGGCATTGGCGTGTGCTGCGAATAATGCGAGCAAGGCTGTGCCCGCTGCCGCGCCTGCAATGCGCGGCAGCGTGGGAATACGGAATGTCATGAGCGCCAGCCTCCTGCCAGCAGCGATAGATCGGCGAGGGTGATGAACACGCTGATCGAGCCCGAGGCGGCCAGATAGCGCGGCTCCCAGCGCGGCGCGAACTTGTTCTTGAAGCCGCGCAGCCCCCGGAAGTTGTAGAAACGGCCGCCGAAGCGCCAGATGAAGCCCGCGAGCCGGTGCCACGACGAAGCGAGCGGCGACGGACCCATGCCCGAGAGCGGCGCCATGCCGAGCGAGAGCGACTGGTAGCCCGCGGCCTTCAGGTGCAGCGCGAGTTGCGTGAACAGATACTCCATCGCGTAGGGCGAAGCGCCCGGCAGATGGCGCATGACGCCCACGGTCGCGTCGGTGTTGAGGTCGGTCGTCATGAAGGTGACGAAGGCGAGCGGCTCGCCGTTCTGGCGGACGAGCAGCACCGACTGGGCGGCGAGATAGTCGTCGTCGAACGCGGCCACCGAGAAGCTCTTTTCGCGCGCTTCGCGGTCTTCGAGCCAGGCGTCGGAGATCGCGCGCAGCACCGGCAGGTTCTCGCTTATCTGCGCCGGCTCGATATGCTCGATCGAGAAGCCATCACGTTCGCCGCGCTTGAGCGCGTAACGCAGATGCGCGCGCTGCGGGCCCTTGAGGTCGAATTCCTGCAGCATCACGCGCGCTTCTTCGCCGAGCTTCATCAGCGTGAGGCCGGCGTCGAGATAGAGCGGCAGCGCGTCGGCGCGCACCTGGTAGAACGCCGCGCGCCCGCCGTGCGCGTGCGCGAGCGTGACGAATTCGCGGATCAGCGCCGGCCACTCTTCGCGCGGGCCCACCGGGTCGTGCAGCGCGGCCCACGTGCGGCCGCGCTTGGCGTACATGAGGAAGGCCTGGCGCGTGGCCGAGAAGAGGAAGCTCTTGTCGCCCATCAGCGCGAGGCCCGCGTCGCTGCGCTCCTGCGCACGCACGATGCGAGCGGCGGCTTCGAGGTCTTCGTCGGGAGGCGTCACGAAGCGGCCCGCCGCGGGGCGCAGCAGTTGCCACAGCGCGAGCGCGGCGGCGAATCCGCCTGCGCCTAGCGTCGCGCGCAGCGCGCGCGGAGCGCGGCTGTGAAAGGCGAACTGCCACCAGAGATGCTGCGAGTACTGCACGTCGCGGAACGCGAACAGCAGCACCCAGACGGCGAGCGCGATCACGCAGCCCACCGAGGCGAGCCAGGCCGGCGTGAAGCGCTCGGCGAACAGCGACGAGTGGCGGTTGAAGCGCTTGCGCGTGGCGAGAAGCAAGACGATCAGCACGCACAGCACGCCCGCTTCGACGAAGGCGAGGCCCTTGGCGAGCGAGAGCGCGAGGTTGGCCACGGCGATCACGAGCGCGAGCCACCACGCGGCGTCCAGACGCCGCAGCAGGCCGCGCGCGACGAACAGGAGCAGCACGCCGAAGAGACTGCCCATCAGCTGCGAGCTTTCGAGCACCCAGAGCGGCAAGAACGTTTGCAGCAGGGCGATGCGTCTGGAGAACGCGGGCGTGGCGCCCGAGATCACGAGCATGCTGCCGGTCACGAACGTGACGATGGCGAGAAAGAGCGGCGCGAGCTGCGAAACGCCGTCCGCGCCACGCTTCGCGAAGCGGGCGCCGAGCGGTGTCTTGAGCGCGCGGCCCTCGAACACGGCCAGGACGGCCGCCGCGAGCGCGAGCGGCGCGCCGAAGTAGATCGCGCGGTACGCGAGCAGCGCCGCCAGCACGTGGGGCGTAGGCACGCTCGGGCCGAGCGCGTAGACCATCGCGGCCTCGAACACGCCGATGCCGCCGGGCGTATGGCCGATCAGGCCGAGCAGCATGGCGGCGCAATAAACGGTGAGGAAGTCGGCGAAGCCGATGTGTCCATGCGGCATGACGGACCAGAGCGCGAGCCCGGCGCCGATCACGTCGAGCGCACCGAGCAGCAGCTGGGCGATGAGATCGCGCCGCGCGGGCACCGCGAAACGCAGCCAGGCGCGGCCAAACGGTTCGATTTCGCGCGCGCTGGCCGGGCAGAGAATCACCATCACCGCCCCGCAGCCGAGCAGCAGGCCGCCGATCAATTGCAGTTCGTCTGGCGAGAGCGGCAACAGGCCGGAGAGCGTGCCGGCCCCGCCGACCATGCCGAGGGCGGTCATGAAGACGAGCGCGAGGGCGAGCGTGACGCTCGTGAATACCGTCATACGGCCTACCTGAGCGGCGGTGACGCCCGCGCCGCCGTAGACGCGGCAGCGCACGGCGCCGCCCGTGAGCGCGCCGAAGCCCGTGACGTTGCCAAGCGCCGATCCGGCGATCGCGCCCGTCCAGAGCGCGCCGCGCGAAACACGCGCGCCGAGGTAGCGCAGGCTCACTGCGTCGCGTCCGACCAGCGCGACGAAGCTCACGGCCGTGGCAGCGAGTGCGCCGACCCATTGCGCGGGCGTGAGCGTCCAGAGCTGGCGGATCACCGAGTGGTAGTCGACCGTGCGCGAGAGATGCTCGAAGACGATCAGCAGCAGCGCGCAGATGCCGAGCGCGAACGCCGGCGCCACGAAGCGCTGCAGGCGCAGGGCACCGGCGCGGCGGCGCAGCGCCTCGAGGGCGCGCGCCGCGCGCGAAGAATGCGATTGGGACATGGATCGGCCTGGTGACTCTCTGCGTTGTCGCCGTATCGACTTGCTACAGCTTCCCCGGCGGTGACATCGCGTTTATTCGTTGCGTTTCTGGTAGGCCGGCTCTGGCGCATCCCGCCGTGAACCGGAAAATCGAGTCAAATCGTAAACATTCGGAAAGGACTAGTTAAGCTCAGCAAACGCATAGGTCTGCCCGACGGTTGACGCCCCGATGCAATAAACCGATATGGGGGCGGATGAGATTGAAGCCCTGCGTGACGGCGTTCTGCCAACCATGCCCCGCTCGATTGTTGCCGATTGTTTCCTTCAGGGCGATTCGGCAGTCGCACGAACTGGTTCGGAACGTCGTTGTTACCAAATCGAGACAGCTCATAGAATCCTTTTACAACCCTCGATGACCGAGTTAGTCTGCTTTGGTCGACAGTTGTTCTACTGCGCCAGGAGAATGACGTGAAAAGACTCGCCTTGGCTTCCCTTTCGCTGGCCACGCTCGGGGTTGCTGGCGTGGCTCAGGCACAGACCAGCGTCACGCTGTACGGCACCATCGACACATCCATCACCTACGTGAATCACGCCGAGGGCAGCAAGAATCTGTGGGCGCTCGGCAACAGCAGCTATGGAAATCTCTCCGGCTCCCGCTGGGGTTTGAAAGGCGCCGAAGACCTCGGCGGCGGCCTCAAGGCGATCTTCCAGCTGGAAAGCGGCTTCAATCCGTCTACGGGCGCGCTCGGGCAGGGCGGCAGGCTGTTCGGGCGTCAGGCGTACGTGGGCCTCACGGCGGCACAGTACGGCACACTCACGCTGGGCCGGCAGTATGACCCGCTCATCGACCTCGTTCAAGGCATTACGGCGGACAACTACTTTGGCTCCGTGTTCGCCACGGCCGGCGACGTCGACAACTACGACAACAGCTTTCGTGTGAACAACGCCGTCAAGTACACGACGCCCGTGTGGAGCGGCCTGCAGGTCGCCGCCATGTATTCGTTTGGCGGCATCGCGGGTTCGACGGGCGCGGAGCAGTCGTACTCGGCGGCGGTCAACTACACGAACGGTCCGCTCGCGCTGGCAGGCGGCTACTTCTATGCGGCGAACAGCCAGGCCACGAACGGCATCCGGACCGGCGGCTGGACGAGCACCTCGGACGGCACCTTCGACGGCCCGATCAACGCGGGCTACACCACGGCCCACTCGCTCGCCATCGCACGCGCGGCGGCGCAATACCAGTTCGGCCAGTTCACCTTCGGTCTCGGTTACAGCAATGCGCGCTACGCGCCGGACGGCAGTTCGGTGTTCCACGACACCCAGAAGTACAACACCGGGCAGGGGTTCATGAACTACCAGCTGAGCCCCGCGCTGCTGCTGGGAATCGGCTACAGCTATACGCACGCCAATGGCGACACGACGGCGAGTTATCACCAGGTCTCGCTCGGTGCCGACTACAGCCTTTCCAAGCGCACCGATCTCTACATGACGGCCGCGTGGCAGCACGCGAGCGGCGATACCGGCGATGGCCTGGGCGGCTCGATGCCGGCCGAGGCCTCGATCGGCTCCTATGGCTACTCGGGCACGTCCAATCAGACGATTGTGAACTTCGGGCTGCGGCACAAGTTCTGATCCAGCAACTGAGCTTGCGACGCCGGATGCGCCAGTCGGACGGCACATCCGGCGTTTTCACGTGCCTTGTCGCTTACGGTGCGTCGCCGTCACTCACGCCTTGCGCGGGCGCCGTAGCGTGAGCAACGCAAGCCACGCCGCGAGGCGCTCCGTGCCGCGTCGCACGCCGGCGAACGGTGGCCGCCACGCACTCGTGAGCGTCACGCGCGCGGGCAAGGCGGCCTCCGTGCTGAGCCAGATGCGCTCGCCGCGCTCGAGCCTGAGCGTCTCGCCCGGTTTGAGCCAGTAATCGTAAGGCGAGCGGGCGCGCGTCACCCACACCGGGGCCACGTGAATGCGCAGCGTGGCCGATGCGGTCACGCGCCAGGTGAGCGTAAGCTGTGGCGGCACGGCGAAGTGAATCGATTGCGCGGGCAACGGGTCGTCGAAGAAGTCGATTGCGTCTGCAACGGGCTGTGCGGCGGCCTGCGGATCGGACTGAAAAGCGGGCGGAAAAGCGCTATCCATCGTTTTCTCCAGTTTTGGAGCCGACAAACGGAGCGCTGCCACCCTGAAAAACAAAAAGCCCCGTCGATGCCGGCGGGGCTTGTGATTTGCGTGACGACAGACTGCTAGTACGCACACCCTCCCCATGGATGACCCGTTCGGGTTTTCCACGGATGATTCATCGTGTTTGCGATGACGAAGAGGCGGGAGGCGGTGTGCATGGGTCGAGTGTGCGGGGCGCCCGTCTGCTCTGTCAACCGGAAATGCTCACATGGCCGTGCAGTCGGAATTCCTGTTGCGCGCGCGTCTCGTTTAGACCTTCGCCATCATATGATCGTGCCCTCCGAAGTCATATGCCCTTGCCGCAGGTACCCACTTCTCTCTAGCATTAGGTATTAGCAGGCGAAATCCGGCTCGGTCATGTTGCCAAGTGAGGGAGCGGGCGCCGACGACGTCCCGAAGTGTTGTGTGGAAACGACTGTATCTGATATATCACATACAGAATTTTGACTTTTGTCGCGATGCAACATACCATTGAGTTATTCGATTACTCAATCATGCGGAGCTTCAAATGGATTTCGTTTCTCTCGCGCTCTTCGGTGCAGCGGTCGTGGGTCTGGGCGCTGCCGCTACTGTCATGATCGCCAGATGGCTGCCACAGTCCGCTATCGAGCAGGCTGCGCAGCACGGCCGCTTTGCCGGTTTGGGTGAGGCGCCGCGTGGAAAGCCGGCGAATCGAGGTCGATTCGGAGCGCGATATGGATGGCAATTCGGAGCACAATTCGGTTCGCGCATCCGTCCGCAGGTCGGGAAAGAGGGAATCAATGTCGTCAGAACAAACTGAAGCTGTAGCAACCCGGGAAGCGGCGCCGCTCAAGCTGGCGCTGCAGCCCATCAACGCAACGCTGAGCCTGCGTGATCAGGCGTATGCCATGCTCCGCCAGGCCATTGCCGACGCCGACATCTACCAGTCGCGCGAGGAAATCCGCCTCGACGAGCGCGTACTGAGCGAATCGCTCGGCGTGAGCCGCACGCCGGTGCGCGAGGCCATGACGCTGCTCGAGCAGGAAGGCTTCCTGCGCATGGTGCCGCGCCGTGGCATTTATATCGTGCGCAAGAGCAAGCGCGAGATCGTCGAGATGATCCAGATGTGGGCGGCGCTCGAAAGCATGGCCGCGCGTCTCGCCACATTGCATGCCACCGACGAGGAAATCGCGCGGCTGCGCCACATGTTCGACGACTTTCGCGACAGCACGCCTGCGGAGCACATCGCCGAATATTCGGACGCCAACATCGCGTTCCACCAGGCGATCGTCGAACTTTCCAAGTCGCAGATCATTCTGGACACGATCAAGAACATCTTCGTCCACGTGCGTGCGATTCGCCGCATGACGATTTCGCAGAGCGACCGGGCTTCGCGCTCAATCGTCGATCACTTGCGCATTATCGAGGCGCTGGAAAAGCGCGACACCGAACTGGCGGAAAAGCTCGTACGCCAGCACTCGCTCGATCTTGCAGCCTATGTGGAGAAGAACTGCGATTTCCTTGATTGAGGCAGGCTGTGCCTGCTTCTTCGATCGCGTCGATGACGTCGATCAGCGCGAAACGGGAGACTGGAAAGTCTCCCGTTTTCCGTTTACGGCCTTGGCGCATGAACCGCGAGGTTGACCGGCTTTATGCGCATCAATTTTAGGCAAGCGGTGACCCATCCGGCCCTTGACGGCCATTCTTCATGCTGTATCTCGGAAATCAGCATTGCCGTGCCCTCGTGGTTTTCCCTTGTGTGCAGTGCATCAAACTCGCTGGGCTCTCGCCGAACCCAAGCGCGATAAGCCTCCGAGGCTAGCCTGGTGGATTCCCGACGAGCAAATTGCCTCTTGCTTCGTTCTGATATATCACATACCGTATTGCTCAAGGACGCAGATGTCGCGCCATCGCGCGAAATGCCTCTGCCCACGCAACCCCATCGATTTTCGAAACTCGCCCGGCCACGGTTAAAACAAGGAGACATGACATGGGCAAGGCATTGAACGGCGTGCGCATCCTCGATTTCACGCACGTGCAGTCAGGACCCACCTGCACGCAGCTGCTCGCCTGGTTCGGCGCAGATGTGATCAAGGTGGAGCGCGCAGGCGCCGGCGACATCACACGCGAGCAGTTGCGCGACCTGCCGGACGCGGACAGCCTCTATTTCACGATGCTCAACGGCAACAAGCGCTCGCTCACGCTCGACACGAAGAACCCGGAGGGCAAGCGCGTGCTGGAGCGGCTCATTCGCGACTGCGACGTGCTGGTGGAGAACTTCGCACCGGGCGCGCTCGAGCGCATGGGTTTCAGCTGGGAACGCATACAGACGCTGAATCCGCGCATGATCGTCGCCTCGGTGAAGGGCTTCGGCCCTGGTCCCTATGAGGCCTGCAAGGTCTACGAGAACGTCGCGCAGTGCGTGGGCGGGGCGGCATCGACGACGGGCTTCGACGATGGCCCGCCCGTGGTGTCCGGCGCGCAGATCGGCGACAGCGGGACGGGCCTGCATCTCGCACTCGGCATCGTCACCGCGCTCTATCAGCGCACGCACACGGGGCGCGGCCAGAAGGTGCTCGCGGCCATGCAGGACGGCGTGCTCAACCTTTGCCGCGTGAAGCTGCGCGATCAGCAGCGGCTCGAGCGCACCGGCGTCATGAAGGAGTACCCGCAGTATCCCAACGACGGTTTCGGCGAAGCCGTCCCGCGCGCCGGCAACGCGTCGGGCGGCGGCCAGCCGGGCTGGATCCTCAAGTGCAAGGGCTGGGAGACGGATCCGAACGCCTACATCTATTTCATCGCGCAGGCGCCCGTATGGGATCGCATCTGCAAACTGATCGGGCGTGAAGAGTGGATCGACGATCCCGACTACGCCACCCCGAACGCGCGCCTGCCGCGCCTGAAGGCGATCTTCGAGGAGATCGAGCACTGGACCATGCACCGCACGAAATTCGAGGCAATGGCCGTGCTCAATCGTTACGACATTCCATGTGGCCCGATTCTCTCGATGAAGGAGATCGCCGCCGACGAATCGCTGCGCGCGAGCGGCACGATCGTCGAAGTGGATCATCCGGTCCGCGGCAAGTACCTCACGGTGGGCAACCCGATCAAGCTCTCGGACAGCCCGACCGAAGTCACGCGTTCGCCGATGCTCGGCGAGCACACCGACGAGGTGCTGGCCGAATTCGGCTACACGAACGACGAGATCCACGCGCTGCGGGCTTCGGGCGCGATTTGAAAAGGGAGCGAAGCATGGAAACGTGGATGCGTTTGATGGCGAGCGACGGCAGCATCGTGTTCGGTCGCGTCGAGAACGGTTACCTGCACGAATACGAAGGACTCGATCAGCCGGTGCCGACTGGCGCGGTGCTCTCGCTGCGTGCGCTCACGCCGCTCGCGCCGTGTGCGCCCGGCAAGGTGATCGCGCTCTGGAACAATTTTCACGCGCTCGCCGCGAAGCTGGAAAAGCCGGTGCCATCGCATCCGCTATTCCTCATCAAGCCGGCTGCATCGGTGATCGGTTCCGCGGAATCGATTCGGCGTCCTGCCCACTATGCGGGAAAGATCGTCTTCGAAGGCGAGCTTGGCATCGTGATCGGCAAGCGCTGTCGCGACGTGAGCGTGAAGGAAGCCGAGGCGGCGATCTTCGGCTACACGATCGTCAACGACGTGACGGCCGCCGGCCTCATCACCGAGAATCCGCACTTCCCGCAATGGTGCCGCGCCAAAGGTTTCGATACATTCTGTTGTCTGGGACCGGCGATCGTTTCGGGGTTCGCCTGGCAGCGCGCTCGCGTCGTCACGCGGCTCGATGGCGTGGAGCGGCAGAATTATCCGCTCGACGACATGGTGTTTTCGCCGGCGCAACAGGTGAGCCTCATCTCGCAGGATCTGACGCTCGAACCGGGCGACGTCATCGCGTGCGGTACTTCGCTCGGCGTAGGCTCGATCGTTGATGGCGCAACCGTCGATGTCACGATCGAAGGAATCGGCACGTTGAGCAACACACTGGCTGCCACGTGCGTTGAGGACGAGCCGCTGATCACTGCGCATGGCGTCGCCTGATTGCATCACTCGAGTGTCGACTGAAGGCATGAACGAAAGACGCGCGGCGGACATGCCGCGCGAGGAGGAGAGATGCCGGTGCAACTGGCTGGCGACCTGGCGTGGCTAGGCGCTGGCGTGCTGTTCGCATGGTTCGGCTGCGCATTCGCGCAACTGGCGGCGCTTGCGCCGGTGCGCTCGCGTCGCGTGTGGGACCTGCCTCGCTGCGTCGATCGCGCTGGAGCGTCGCACAAGCATCGGCTTGCTCCCTCGATTTCGATCGCGTTGCTGCTGACCGTACCGTTCGGCGTGCTGGCCGCCTGCTGGACCCATGCGGCCGATGCAACCGTGGCTGTCGAAGCCGGCGTGCTGGGCGGATTTTCCCTTGCACGCAGCCGTGACCTCACGCGGCGTGTGCGGATAGTGGCGCTGCTGGGCGGCGTATCGGGCGCGAGCGTCTTGATCGGCGTCTTCGCTGGCCTGGTGTTGCAGCCTGAGCGCAGTCCGTACGAACGCGTTGCGCTGTTCGTCGCCGTGGCGATTGGCGCGCTGCTGGCCGGCGGGGCGCTGAACCTGTCACGACGCGGCAAGCTGGGCAGGCATGTGCCGCCCGGCCTTGGCGACCGCGCCATGCTGAGCCTCGCGTTGCTGCTGGGCGTTGCGCTCGGCTGCGGGTTCGTGCGCGCGCGCATTTCCGCCGAGTTCGAGATTTCGGTGCTGGTCGCGGCGAGCGTACTTTACGCGGCGCTGGGCGCGCGGCTCATGAGCGGCGCGAGCCGGCAGCGGCTCGCGCGTCCTGGCGCAGCCGCCGTGACGCCGCGGGAGCGCTTCAGTGCGATGTTCAACGCGAGTTTTGCGGGCGTCCCGGACGAACTGCTCGTCGCGGCCTGCGGCGGCGGCGCGTTCGAGCCCGCGTGGCTGGCCGCGGGCGACGCGCCGCACGGCGGCGGCCGCGCGTCTCATCACGCATCGCGGGACTTGCCCAGGCGACGGCGCAGCCGTGGCGGCACGCTGCGCCAGCGACAAGGGCCGCACTGACGCCCGCAACCCATACCGCGCCGTGACCAATGAAAAGGCGGCGCCCCGAGACGCTCTGGCGACAGCGGCACACGCCGGAACGCGCAAGAGCCGCTATTGCCGGCGATTTGGCGCGAAGGATTAGCGTTGCCTGAAGGTTTCTAGCGAAACCATAAAACCTTACTTATGCAAGCTCGCTTCTGACACTCTTGTAATGTTCTCGATGAGCTGTGCGCCTTCCTCCATGAGGAAGCGTTTGAACGCGAGCGCGACGGGTGGCAGGCGCTTGTTCTTGCGGTGCACGACGTACCAGTTGAGCATGACCGGGAAGCCTTCGACATCGAGCACCGTGAGGTGACCGACCTGCAGTTCGAGGCTGATGGTGTGCGCCGATAGAAAGGCGATCCCCATGCCCGCGATCACGGCCTGCTTGATCGTTTCGGTGCTCTGGATCTCCATGGCGATCTTGAGGTTCGTGATCTTGCCCGCGAAGCCTTCTTCCATCGAATTCCAGGTGTCCGAGCCGCGCTCGCGCACGATGAACGCCTCGTTGGCGAGCGTGCTGAGCTTGATGCCGCGCTTGTTCGCGAGCGGATGCGTAGGCGCCGCGACGATCACGTATGGATGCGGTGCGAACGGCTCGTTGATGGCGTCAGTCGCGTGCGGGGGACGCACCATGACGGCGAGATCCGTCTGGTTGGTGGCGAGCTGCTGGAGCAGCTGCTCGCGATTGTGCACGGAGAGATTGAGCGCGACGCCCTTGTACCGGCGCGTGAATTCGGCGAGCAGGCGAGGAAAGAAGTAGTCGCCGGCGCTAATGACGGCGACGTTGAGCTTGCCGCCCGACACGCCTTTTAGCTGGCTCATCGCCTCGTCGACTTCGTGGAACTGCTGCATGATCGCGCGGCTGTAGTGGAGCATTTCCGTGCCCGCCGGCGTGAGATAGATCTTCTTGCCGAGCTGCTCGAAAAGCGGCAAGCCAGCATGGTCTTCGAGCTGCCTGACCTGCGTGGAAACGGCCGGTTGCGTGAGGTGCAGCTCTTCCGCCGCACGCGAAAAACTGAGGTGACGCGCCACGGTCTCGAAGACCTTGAGCTGGCGCAGCGTGGCGTTTCGCATCGTCATGGCCGAACCATAAAGAAAACTGAATGCACATAATAACAAACTTTAATTGTGAGTAATTCAGCAATCACCCTAGCATGAGTTGAAAGGCGTCCGAATGCCGGGGCAACGCGTTGGGAGAGGTTGGGGTTAACGCTCGGAAGTCCGGTTTCATAAGGGACAACGCGTAGAAAAGGCCTTTTTTCATGATGTTTCAGGGACATGTCGTATGGTCGGGTGAATGAGGGCTGCCGAATTGGCATTTGGATTGTTTCATTCATTCCGATGAATAAAACGCAGTGCAGCGAAGCGCAAAGATAAAACGATAAGTCTTGATTTATGCAGACCCGTAATCATGCAGGCTGCAATGAATAGATAGTGGAGACAAGCGAGATGAGTGCAATCAGTCAGAGGAGCGAGAGCGGTCCGTTCTGGAAGAACCGCTGGTTTCAGTTGGTCGTGGGCATGCTATGCATGGCGCTCGTTGCCAATCTGCAGTACGCATGGACGCTGTTCGTCGCCCCGATGAACTCGCGGCATCATTGGGGCCAGGCCGAGATTCAACTGGCGTTCTCGATCTTCATTCTGACTGAGACGTGGCTCGTGCCGGTCGAAGGCTGGCTAGTCGACAAGTTCGGCCCCCGTCCAGTCGTGGCGGGCGGTGCGGTTTGCGCGGGCCTCGCATGGGTCATCAACTCGTACGTCACGACGCTGCCGATGCTCTACGTTTCGGCGGTGATCGCCGGCATCGGCGCGGGCGGCGTGTACGGCACCTGCGTGGGCAACGCGCTCAAGTGGTTCCCGGACCGCCGCGGCCTCGCCGCGGGCCTCACGGCCGCCGGGTTCGGCGCCGGCGCCGCCGTGACCGTGATCCCCATTGCGAACATGATCACGCGCTCCGGCTACGAGCACACGTTCTTCTTCTTCGGTGTGCTCCAGGGCGTATCGATTCTCGTGCTGTCGTTCCTGCTCGTGAAGCCCTCGCCGCGCCCCTTCGCCGCGGCTGGCCGCCGTCTCGTTTCGCGCGTCGACTACACGCCGGGGCAGATGGTCAAGCAGCCGGTGTTCTGGCTGATCTACGTCTGCTTCGTTGCGGTTGCCGCTGGCGGCCTCATGGCAACGGCGCAGATCGGGCCCATCGCGAAGGACTGGGGCCTCGCGCGCATTCCGATGACGGTGTTCGGCATGACGCTGCCGCTGCTCACGCTCACGCTCTCAATCGACAACATCTGCAACGGCTTCACGCGTCCGCTTTGCGGCTTCATCTCCGACAAGATCGGCCGCGAAAACGCGATGTTCCTGATCTTCGTGGGCGAGGGGCTCGCGCTGCTCGGCATGATGCAGTTCGGCACCAACCCGTATGCGTTCATGACGTTCGCCGCGCTCATCTTCCTGTTTTGGGGTGAGATTTTCTCGATCTTCCCGGCCATCTGCGCGGACACTTTCGGCAGCAAGTACGCCGCGTCGAACGCCGGCACGCTGTACACCGCAAAGGGCACCGCGGCGCTGCTCGTGCCGGTGGCCTCCGTGCTCTCCGCCACGGGTGGCTGGAGCGCCGTGTTCATCGCGGCCGCGGTCATCACGATCGCGGCGGGCGTGAGCGCCAAGTTCATCCTCGCGCCGATGCGCAAGCGCCTGATCGAGCAAAGCAGCGGCGTGACCAGCGAAGCGGGCAACGAGCCCTCCGCGACGCTGGCTGCCAATACGGGCGCAGGTCTGCAGCCCTGGTCCAGCCAAAGCGGCGAATGAGGCTCGTCCGCGCCATGTCGATGAACGTCTCCCTCCAGCAGCTCAAGGTGTTCGTTGCGGTGGCGCGGGCGCGCAGCTTTACGCGAGCCGCGCGCGAGTTCGGGCTCACGCAGTCGGCTGTGAGCCGCTGCGTGCGCGAACTGGAAGAGGCGATCGAGCTCAAGCTCTTTGATCGCACCACGCGCCAGGTGGAACTCACGGTCGCGGGCAGCGGCTTCGAGCGGCGCATCGGCCGCCTGCTCGACGAGATCGACATGGCGCTCAGCGAGGGCCGCGACGCGCACCAGGCGCACAGTGGCGTCGTGCTCGTGGCGAGCAACCCGGTGCTTTCGTCGACCTGGGTGCCCGCGGCGCTCGCGCGCTGTCAGGCCGCCTTTCCATCGCTCACGCTGCAATTGCAGGACTTGCCGCAGGCAGCCGTGCTGCAGGCGGTCGAGCAGGGCGAAGCCGACTTCGGCGTGATCGCGGAATGCGTGCCGTTCGCGAGCGGCAGTCTCGATGTGCAGCCGCTCTCGGCCACGCCGCTTTGCGCGTTGTTGCCGGCGCATCATCCGCTCGCGCTGCAAGGTGCGTTGCGCTGGGACGACCTCGCGCGCGAACCGCTCGTCACGCTCAATCGCGACGCGGGTTGCCGTGGTGCCGTGATGCGCGCGCTCGACGGCCTGCGGCCCGAAGGCAGACCGTTGCAGGAGTTCGCGCATGTGGCGGGCGTGGCGCGCATGGCGCAGCTCGGCATGGGCATCGGCGTACTGCCGGTATGCGTCGAGGGCGCGCGCGTCGCGTGCCATTGGCCCGCGCCGGCGGGGCCGCTCGTCGCGCGCTTGCTGCATCCCGTCGTGAACGTGACGACGATGCTCGTGCGCCGTCGGCATCGTTCGCTTCGGCCGTGCGCTCAGGCCGCCTGGTCGCAATTCATGGCGGACGGCTCAGTCCAGGATGCCTCAGTACGGGAAGGCTGGGTTGCGGATGCATCGCACGCGTCGTCTTCGGACACGGAAGCCGTGGAAACGTTGATCGACGGCTCGCCCGCACGCGGCGCGAATGGCGCGCCGATGCGCGTGGCCTTGCGCGGCCCCGATGCGCCGCCGCCGCTTCAGGTCACCCTCACGCACGCCCGCATCGAATAGCGCGGTTCCTGCTCTTCCAACGCAAAACGGATCGTTCATGACGATCCGTTTTGCTTTTTCCGGCACCAGCAGCAGTGCAAAAGAAGGGCGGCGCAAGCGCCGCCCGTTCTCTGTCGCTCACGCGGCCTGCATCGCCATGCGTTCGCGCTGCTTCACGAGTGCGAGCACCGTGTCGATGGTCGGCGTCGGCTCCCCTACCAGCCTGCCCATCTCCTGAACTACGGTGAGCAGGGGATCGATTTCCATCGGCCGGCCGGTTTCGAGGTCGACGAGCATCGAGGTCTTGTGCGCGCCCACTGCGCCCGCGCCGTCGATGCGACGCTCCACGTCCACCCGGAAGTTCACGCCGAACTGCTCGGCAATGCGCTTGCCTTCGAGCATCATCGTGCGGGCGACGGCGCGCGTGGCCGGGTCGCTGGTGATGACGTCGAGCGTGGCATGCGTGAGCGCGCTGATCGGATTGAAGCAGAGATTGCCCCACAGCTTGAGCCAGATTTCATCGCGGATGTTTTCGCGGATCGGCGCGTCGAAGCCTGCGGCCTGCATGATTTCGTGCAGCGCGACGATGCGCGGCGTGCGCTCGCCCGAGGGCTCGCCAATGGGAAACTTCTTGCCGTATACATGGCGGATCACGCCGGGCGCCTCGATTTCGGCGGCCGGATAGAGCACACAGCCGATCGCGCGCTCGGGCGTGAGGCGGGTCCATTGCGAGCCGTCCGGGTCGATGCTTTCGAGCCGGGTGCCCGCAAACTTGCCGCCATGCTGGTAGAAATACCAGTAGGGAATGCCGTTGGTGCCCGTAACGATCGCGGTGTGCTTGCCGATCAGCGGCTGCATCGCGTCGATCACGCCCGCCACCGAATGCGCCTTGAGCGTGACGATCACGACGTCCTGCACGCCCAGCTCGCGCGCATCGGAGGTGCAGCGCACGTTTGCCACGTACTCCTCACCATCCATCAGAAGTCGTGCGCCGTTCTCGCGCATGGCCGCCAGATGCGGGCCGCGTGCAATGAAGCTCACGTCGGCGCCCGCGCGCGCGAGTTGCACGCCCATCATGCCTCCGATCGCGCCCGCTCCAAAAATGCAGATCTTCATGTTGAAACCCCAATGACGTTGAAAACCGCGTGTCCGGTGCAGCGTTTTTTCACGACGCGTCGCGAGCATTTGGGAAAAGCTTCCCGCTCGCCGCGACGCCGGACGATGGTTTGAGCATAGGGGCTGCCGTCGATTAACGACAGTTAAACTTTCTCGCGAAAATCATCAGCGACAGTTTATGGATGAGCGGACGCGCGACAGGATGTTCAGGCGCGCCGCACGAGCAGAAAGCTCACGCCGATCACGCCCAGAAACGCACCGCAAGTGCGATTGAACCAGCGGCGCACCGTGGCGCGCGTGAGCCAGCGGCCGAGGTACATGCCCGCGAGCGAGTACAGGGCGATGGCCACGCATTCGAGCACGAGAAAGCTTGCACCCAGCACGCCGAATTGCGGCGCAATGGGCTTCGCGACGTCGACGAATTGCGGCAGGAAGGCCGTGAAAACCAGAATCGCCTTGGGGTTGCCCGCCGCCACGAGGCATTCGCGCCACGCGAGGCGCGCGAGCGAGGCGTCGCCTTCCAGGCCCTCGCCGATGGGGTTGGCGTCGCTGCGCCAGAGCTGCACGGCGAGCCACACGAGGTAGGCCGCGCCCGCGAGCTTGATGGCGAGGAAGATCGCCTCGGAAGCGCGCAGTACCACGGCGAGGCCCGTGGCCGCGAGCGCGATCATGGCGGCGAACGCAACGAGCCGGCCAGCGCCGCCAGCGAACGCGCGCAAAAACCCGTGGCGCGCGGCCACGTTGATGGACAGCAGGTTGTTGGGTCCCGGCGCCATGTTCAGTGCGAAGCAGGCGGGCAGGAAAAATAACCAGGCGGTGAGGGACATGATGACGCTCGCAGATTGGGCGCAGTGCAAGGCGCGCCGTGAATCGGACAATTCTAGCGCGCCTCGCGCGTCGCGCTGCGCCGCTCAGTGGAAAAGCGGTAGCGCGAGAAAGAGCTTGATGGTGATGGCGTTGGCGATGTCGATGAAGAAGGCGGCCACCATCGGCACCACGAGAAACGCGAGGTGCGAATGGCCAAAACGTGCCGTGACGGCCTGCATGTTTGCAATCGCCGTGGGCGTCGCGCCGAGGCCGAAACCGCAGTGGCCCGCCGCCAGCACGACGGCGTCGTAGTTCGCGCCCATCACGCGGAACGTCACGAACACCGCGTAGACGACCATGAGCAGCGTTTGCGCGGCGAGTATCGTGAAGACGGGCAGCGCGAGCGCGGCAAGGTCCCACAGGCGCAGCGTCATGAGCGCCATGGCGAGAAAGAGCGCGAGACTCACGTTGCCGATCAGCGCGACGGCATGCCCGGCCACCGGGCGTCCCACGAGCGCTAGTGCGTTGGCGAGCAGCACAGCCACGAACAACACGCATACGAAAGCGGGTAACTCGAACGCTGTGCCCGCGATCAGTCCGGAAAGCGCGTCGCCCACCGCGAGGCTGATGGCGATGAGCGTGAGCGTTTCGATGAACGCGCCCGGCGTGGTCGGCTGTTCGGCCTTCGGTTCTTCGAAAGCATACGGGTCGGGCGCCGTTGCGCTAGTCGCGCTGGTCGCGCTCGTTGCGTTCGCGGCATCTGCCCCCGTGCCGATGCGTTTCATGAGGTGTTGCGCAACGGGGCCCCCAAGAATGCCGCCCATGACCAGCCCGAACGTTGCGCAGGCAATGGCCGCTTCGGTGGCGGACTGCAGCCCGTGATGCTCGGTGAACACCGCGCCCCACGCGGCGCCCGTACCGTGTCCGCCCGCGAGCGACACCGAGCCGCCCAGCAGCCCGTATAGCGGATCGACGCCGAACGCCAGGGCGAGCACGATCCCCAGCGCGTTTTGCAGCACGAGCAGCGCGACCACCACGGCGAGAAATCGCGCGAGGACAGGTCCGCCGTGTTTCAGGTTGGCGAGGTTCGCATTGAGGCCGATGGTGGCGAAGAACGCTTGCATGAGCGGCGCCTGCAGCGAGGTGTCGAAAACCACGTCTCTGTGCGCGAAGCTGTGCAGCGCGAAGACGATCAGCGCGGCGACGATGCCGCCCGCCACGGGCTCCGGTATCGTCCATTTGCGCAGAAGCGGCACCGCGGCGACGAGCCATTGGCCAACCAGCAGCACGAGCGACGCGACGACGAGCGTTGAGTAGACGTTGACGTTCATATCCGAACCTTCATTCGAGGGCTCATGCGTGGTCTCTCCGGACAGCAGGACTGCTGCATCGCCGCAAGAGGACAAAACCTGCAGATAGCAGGGACGTATCCCAGGCACGGTACAGGAGCCGCGTGCCCGGTGCGTGCTTCGTGCGCAATCGCGGCGGCGCCGGCCGCCTGGCTTGCACGAAACAGGGCCGCACGCTTAAATACGCAGGCGGCGAAACGCACTGCGTGCGAGCCCGCCGCTCATGCAGGACGAATACGCTTCGCATCGCCTGCATTTCGCACTGTCGCCACGATGCCGCGAGACCGCACAAGAACCGGAGAAGGTCATGAATGGGAGCACCGTTGCTGAACGCGAGGCGGCCGGGCGTGCCGCGCGCGAGCGCTCGAAACGTTCGAGCCACAAGGAGACCGGCGACATCCGGCGCGATCCGCTCGAGCTGTTGCGCTCGAACAGCGAGGGCCGCGTGCCCAATCTCGTGCAATTGCGCTATGGGCGCATGATCGTTTCGCCCTTCACGTTCTTTCGCGGCAGCGCGATTTTGCAGGCGCACGATCTGGCGGGCGTGCCCCATACCGGCATGACGATGGAGATCTGCGGCGACGCGCACTTGCTGAACTTCGGCGCCTTCGCCACGCCCGAGCGCCAGCTCGTGTTCGATCTCAACGACTTCGACGAAGTCGCGCCCGGCCCGTGGGAGTGGGACGTGAAGCGCCTCGTGGCGAGCTTCGTGGTGGCGGCGCGGCACATGCGCTATTCGCGTGGCGTGGCCGAGGAACTCGTGATGACGGCCGTGACCAGTTATCGCGACCGCCTGCGCCACTACGCCGAGTACGGCGCGCTCGATCTCTGGTACGACAAGATTACCTTCGACCGGATGGTCGAAACGGCGCTCACGCCAGAAGGCCGCCGCCTGATCCGGCGCGGCATGGAGAAGGCCGCGAGCCGCACGCACGAAAACCTGCTCGAAAAGCTCGCGGAGCGCGACGGCGATCACTGGACGATCCGCGACGCGCCGCCCGCGCTCTTTCACGTGCATGGCGCGAACACGCTGTTCGAACCCGAAGACGACTGGTTCATGCTGGGCGACTGGCGCAAGCTGATCGAGCCAATGTATGCGCAATACGCGAATACACTCGCGCCCGACCGGCGCGAACTGCTCGATCACTTCGCCGTTCAGGATCTCGTGTTCAAGGTGGTGGGCGTGGGCAGCGTGGGCACGCGCTGCCTCGTGATGCTGCTCGTCGATCATCACGACAAGCCGCTCTTCCTGCAGGTGAAGGAGGCCAGGCGATCAGTCGTTTCGCAGTACTTCAAATCGCATTCGCCGAAGCACGAAGGCGCGCGCGTGGTGCACGGTCAGCGGCTCCTTCAGGCCGCGAGCGACATCTTCCTTGGCTGGACCACGGGGCCTTCGGGCCGCAACTTCTACGTGCGCCAGTTGCGCGACATGAAGCTTTCAGTCGATCTGCAGTTGCTCGACAGCGCGCTGCTCGTCGGCTATGCGCGACTGTGCGGATGGGCGCTCGCGCGTGCGCATGCGAAGTCGGGCAGGGCGGCCATCGAGATCTCTTCGTACATCGGCCGCAACGACCAGTTCGCGGAGGCGCTCACGGGCTACGCGTTTGCCTACGCAGACCAGGTGGAGCGCGATTACGACGCGTTCGTCAAGGCGGCGCGCAGCGGCGCGATCGTCGCGCGCAGCGACGACGATATGGCGGCCGACTTCCGTATTTGAGGGCAGCTCGCAAGCGATTTTCTTGCGTTTTTTCTTCCGCCGCGCTGGCGTCTTTCGCTCATGCGTCTCATTGCGTTCCGCGTCATATCGAAGTCTTTCACGCGATCGTGCGCAGCGGCTCGCGCGACGAAGCGGCGACTTGCCGCGGGCCGCCGGTACAATCGCGCGTGGGGGAGCGTCGCCATGAGCGCGTCGCTTCGCGAGAACTAAAGATCCGGGGGAAACTCTGTTGAAGAGCGAGTTGATGCGCGAGGCCCGGTCGACCGGCATCGCCACATGGCTGCGTGGCCGTGCGCGTCGCGGCAGTACCGCCCGCGCGCGGTCGGCCACCGTCTTCAGCGCGGTTGCCAGCGCCTGCGCGCTGACGGCTGCGGGCGCCGCCAGCGCCGACGAACTGGAAAGCGCCACACTGCGCAAGATTCGCGACACCGGGACGATCGTCATTGGCGTGCGCGAGGCCGCCGTGCCGTTCTCCTACATGGCGGGCGGCGAACACGCAACGGGCTACTCGTACGAAATCGCCCAGCGCATCGCGGCAAACGTGCGCGAGACGCTCAAGCTTCCCGCGCTGCGGGTGCGCGAAGTGGTCGTCACGCCGCAGAACCGCATTGCGCTCGTGCAGAACGGCACCGTCGATCTCGAATGCAGCACCACGACCCATACGCGCGAGCGCGAAAACGACGTGGCGTTTTCGAACAGCATTTTCGTGTACGGCGTGCGCATGCTCGTGAAGCGCGATTCGCCGGTCAAGGACTTCGGCGATCTCGCGGGCCGCACCGTGGTCACGACCGCGGGCACCTCGGAAGAGCGGTTGCTGCGCCGCTGGAACGTGGAGCGCGCGATGGACATGCGGATCGTCGTCGCGAAGAGCCATGCCGATTCGGTCGAAGCGGTGCGCTCGGGCCGCGCCGTTGCCTTCGTGATGGACGAGCCGCTGCTGTACGCTTCGCTCGCGACCGGCTATGTGGCGAACGATACGCCTGGCGAGCCGGTGACGCGCGCGCGCAATGCGGACGACGCGCGCGCGCTCGCGGTCGTCGGCAGCCCGGCCCGGTCCGAGGTGTACGGCTGCATGTTCCGGCGCGGCGACGGCGCGTTCAAGCGCATCGCCGATAGCACGATCGCGCAGATGGAGCGCTCGGGCGAGGCGCTCGCGCTCTACCGGCGCTGGTTCGAGTCGCCGATTCCGCCGGCGGGCGTGAGCCTCGACTATCCGATGTCGGAGCAGATGAAGGCGCTTTTCGCGCATCCCAACGACGAGCCGCTCGATTGACGGCCCAACCGAAAGAGGCAACGATGAGTGATACGCAAGCGAACGCAGCGACGTCCGCGCGCAAGATCGCGCTCGTGACGGGCGCGGGCAGCGGCATCGGCCGCGCGTGCGCGCGCAGGCTGCTCGCGAACGGCTTCGCCGTCGTGCTGGCGGGACGCCGGGCCGCGCCGCTCGAAGCGCTCGCCGACGAAGCCCGCGCGCGCGGGGAAGAGGCGCTCGCGGTGCCCTGCGACGTGACCGACGCGGCGGCCGTCGAGGCGCTCTTCGAGACGATCCGCGCACGCTACGGCCGGCTCGATCTGCTCTTCAACAACGCGGGCCGCAATGCGCCGGCCGTGGACATCGACGAGCTTGCCGTGGACGACTGGCGCGCCGTGGTCGACACGAACCTCACCGGCGTGTTCCTGTGCACGCGCGCGGCGTTCGGGCTCATGAAGCGGCAGACGCCGCGCGGCGGCCGCATCATCAACAACGGCTCGATTTCCGCGCACGCGCCGCGGCCGTTCAGCATCGCGTATACGGCAACCAAGCATGCCATCACCGGCCTGACCAAAACCGTTTCGCTCGATGGCCGGCGCTACGACATCGCGTGCGGGCAGATCGACATCGGCAACGCGGCGACCGAGATGGCCGAGCGCATGGCGCGCGGCGTGCCGCAGGCGAACGGCGAGATCGCCGTCGAGCCGCTGATGGATGTGGAACTGGTCGCCGACGCGCTGCTGCACATGGCGCAGTTGCCGCTGGAGGCGAACGTGCAGTTCATGACGATCATGGCGACGAAGATGCCGTTCGTGGGGCGCGGCTGAGCGGATTGCGAGCGAGCGGGGACCGGGGCGGCGCCGCACGCGCTCGCACTTGCCGCGTACTGGCCCGCGTACTCTCCCGCGCAGTGTCCCGTATACTGGCCGCTGAACCGCCACGACGCCCGAGCGCCCATGCCTTTGCCCCAGCGTCCGGACGACGATCCCCGTCCCCAGCCGCCCGAACGCCCCAATCTCGACGACTGCTGCCATAGTGGCTGCGATCCCTGCATCTTCGATCTCTACGATCAGGAGATGGACCGCTACCGCGCCGCATTGGCTGCATGGGAAGCGCGCGAAGCGGCGCGGCAGGCTGCGGCGCGAGCGCCGCGAAGAAAGCCGGCGAAATCCGCGGCGCCTTCGCGCAGCAAGTCTTCACGTCCGCCGCGCAGCGACGGGCACTGAATGCCTCTTCCGCCATGACCGAATCCATTCTCGTCTCCCACGCCCCCGCTCACGACGCCGCCGCGCTCGACGCGCTGCAGGTGTTCGTCGAGCGTCATCCGCGCCTGTTCGTGCTGACCGGAGCGGGTATCAGCACGGATTCGGGCATTCCCGGCTACCGCGACGAGAACGGCGCGTGGAAGCGCTCGCCGCCCATCACGCTGCAGGAGTTCCTCGGCTCCGAGAGCATGCGGCGGCGCTACTGGGCGCGCAGCATGATCGGCTGGCCGACGGTCGGTCTCGCCCAGCCCAACGGCGCGCATCGCGCGCTCGCGCGCCTCGGCGCGGCGGGCTACGCGCGCACGCTCGTCACGCAGAACGTGGACGGGCTGCATCAGCGCGCGGGCAGCCGCGAGGTGATCGAACTGCACGGCAGCATCGCGCATGTGCATTGCCTCGACTGCGGCGCGCAGTACTCGCGCGCATCGATCCAGCCGGAACTCGTGGCGCGCAATCCGGCGATTGCGGGCGCGAGCGCGGAGCCCGCCGCCGACGGCGACGCCCATCTCGACTTCGACGGCGAGAACGCCTTCCACGTGCCGGCGTGCGCCGCGTGCGGCGGCATGCTCAAGCCTTCGGTGGTGTTCTTCGGCGAGAACGTGCCCCGCGAGCGCGTGGCAAGCGCCTCGAACGCGCTCGACGAGGCCGACGCCGTGCTCGTGGTCGGCTCCTCGCTCATGGTCTATTCGGGTTACCGCTTCTGCGCTTGGGCCCAGCAGCGCGGCAAGCCCGTGGCCGCGATCAACATGGGCAAGACGCGCGCCGACCCGTTGCTCGCACTGAAGCTCGAAGCGCCGTGTGCGGCCGTGCTCGAAGCGCTGGGCGCGCGCCTTTTTCCCTGATATCGCCACGACGCCAAGGAAGCGACGACATGCTGAACACGCTAGCCGACCTCGAAGCCCACTACGGCACGCCGAACGAACGCTCGTTGCGCAAGGAAATCGATCACGTCAACGCGGATTACCGGCGCTTCATCGAAAGCTCGCCGTTCGTCGTGCTCGCGACGGGCGGGCCGGAAGGCCTCGATTGCTCGCCGCGCGGCGACGCGCCCGGCTTCGTGCGCATTGTCGACGAGCGCACGCTCGCGCTGCCCGACCGCCCAGGCAACAACCGCGTGGACAGTTTGCGTAACGTGATCGCTTCGGCGCAGGTGGCGCTGCTCTTCATGGTGCCGGGCGTGGGCGAAATGCTGCGCGTGAACGGACGCGCGCGGGTGAGCACCGAAGCGGCGCTCGTGGCGAGCTTCGCCGTGGACGGCAAGCCGCCGCGCTCGGTGCTCGTGATCGACGTGGAGAGTGTGTATTTCCATTGCTCGAAGGCCATCGTGCGCTCGAAGCTGTGGGACGCTTCGCACCACGTCGAGCGCTCGCACCTGCCGAGCGCGGGCGAGATGTTGCGCCGCGTGAACGAGGAGCAGTATGGCGAGACGTTCGATGTCGGGACCTACGAAGCCGGCCTCGCCGAACGCATCAAGCGCTCTCTTTACTGAGCCGAATCTGTGCGAACCCTGAGTGAACCCTGAACGAGCGCAAGACGATGAACGACCCGCAAGCCGCACAGCGCCTTTGCGCACCCGCCGCCGAACGCAACGCCGCGCCGATTCTGGAGGTGCTGCGCGGTGCGCTGCCCGCCCAGGGCACCGTGCTCGAAATCGCGAGCGGCACCGGGCAGCATGCCGTACATTTCGCGTCCGCGTTGCCCGGCCTCACCTGGCAGCCCAGCGACGCCGACGCCCGCGCCCGCGCTTCGATCGCCGCCTGGCGCGCGCATACGGGCCTCGCGAACCTGCTCGAGCCGCTCGACCTCGACGTATGCCGCGAGCCCTGGCCGATCGAAGCGGTGGACGCCATCGTCTGCATCAACATGATCCACATCGCGCCGTGGGAAGCGGCACGCGCGCTCATGAAGGGCGCGCGCGTGCGCATTGCTGAGGGAGGCGCGCTCGTGCTCTATGGGCCGTACCGGCGCGGCGGCGCGCACACCGCGCCGAGCAACGAGGCCTTCGACGCCGATCTGCGCGCACGCGACCCCTCGTGGGGCGTGCGCGACATGGAAGACGTGGAGGCGCTGGCGCAGGCGCAAGGCTTCGCGTGTGAAGCGCGCGTGGCGATGCCGGCGAACAATTTCTGTCTGGTGTTCAGAAAACGCTAGGCAGCTCCGGAAACATTCGTCGCGCGTGCTCGCGTTGGCGCAGCGCTTGCGGGTTTCCCTTATGCTTGCACGGTTGGCGCCCTGAGCGGCGCCGTCATTGAATGAAGTGGAGAATCAACATGAGCAAACAGCCAATCGGCGTGGTGGGTCTGGCCGTGATGGGCAGCAATCTGGCGCTCAACATCGAGAGCCGCGGCCATGCGGTCTCGGTGTTCAACCGCAGCCGCGCGAGAACCGACGAGCTGATCGCTGAGTTTCCGGATCGCAAGCTCGTGCCGGCTTACACGCTGGAAGAGTTCGTCGACTCGCTTGAAAAGCCGCGCCGCATCCTGCTGATGGTCAAGGCGGGCGAGCCCACCGACGACACCATCGCCGCGCTCAAGCCGCTGCTGGACAAGGGCGACATCCTGATCGACGGTGGCAACACGCATTTCACCGACACCATCCGCCGCAACCAGGAGCTCGCCAAGGCGGGCCTGCACTTCATCGGCACGGGCGTGTCGGGCGGCGAGGAAGGCGCGCTCAAGGGCCCGTCGATCATGCCGGGCGGCCAGCGCGACGCTTACGATCTGGTGGCGCCGATCCTCACGGAAATCGCCGCGAAGGCGCCGGACGGCGAACCGTGCGTGGCCTATATGGGTCCGGACGGTGCGGGCCACTTCGTGAAGATGGTGCACAACGGCATCGAATACGGCGACATGCAGTTGATCGCCGAAAGCTATGCGGTGCTCAAGCAGGTGCTCGGCCTCTCGAACGAGGAACTGGGCAAGGTCTACACCGAATGGAACGAGGGTGAGCTCGATAGCTATCTGATCGAGATCACGTCGAAGATTTTCGGCAAGAAGGACGCGGAAACGGGCAAGGATCTCGTGGACGTGATTCTCGACCGCGCCGCGCAAAAGGGCACCGGCAAGTGGACGAGCCAGAACGCGCTCGACCTCGGCGCGCCGCTGCCGCTCATCACCGAAGCCGTGTTCGCGCGCGTGCTCTCGTCGCTCAAGACACAGCGCGTGGCGGCGAGCAAGGTGCTCGCGGGCCCCGACGCGAAGCCGTTCTCGGGCGACCGCCAGGCGTTCATCGAATCGGTGCGCCGCGCGCTGTACTTTTCGAAGGTCATTTCGTATGCCCAGGGTTTCGCGCAGCTGCGCGCCGCCTCCGACGAGTACAAGTGGGATCTCCAGTACGGCACGATCGCGAAGATCTTCCGCGCGGGCTGCATCATCCGCGCGCGCTTCCTGCAGAAGATCATGGACGCCTACGCCAGGAATCCGCAGCTCGACAACCTGCTCCTCGATCCTTATTTCCGCGACATCGCCGCGAACTATCAAGCGGCGCTGCGCGACGTGGTGATCCAGGCGGTGAGCGCAGGCGTGCCGGTGCCGGCGTTCTCGTCGGCCGTGGCGTACTTCGACGGCTACCGTTCCGAGCGCGTGCCCGCCAACCTCGTTCAGGCGCAGCGCGACTTCTTCGGCGCTCACACGTTCGAGCGCATCGACAAGCCGGGCAGCTTCCACGCCGACTGGTCGTAAAGAAACCGCAAGACAAAAGGCCGCATTGTCGTTGCGGTCTTTGTGGGAATGAAAGGTGAGTCCGTCGGACTCACCTTTTTTATTGCTGAAATTGCAACGGTGTTTTGAGGAATAAGGGTTTTCCCTAGAGAGCTAAGGCGCCTACACTGTAATCAATCGCTGACGAACACGGTGTTCCGAAGCGGAAATAAAACCAGTTGGAGGTCCGATCATGAACAAGCTCATCCCCGCAGTCGTCGTTGCCGCCGCGCTTGCCATTCCGGCAATGTCGTTCGCCCAGTCGAGCCAGCAAGGCCTGACCCGCGCCCAGGTGCGCGCGGAACTCGTCGAACTCGAGCACGCAGGCTACAACCCGACGGCTGACCATGCCGACTATCCCAAGAATCTCCAGGCTGCCCAAGCCCGGGTGACCGAAGAGAAGCTCGCCGCCGGCGACACCAGCGGCTACGGCGCGCCGGCCGCGGGTACCTCGCAGTCGGGCGCAGCGGTGCAACCGGCACAGCTTTCCCCGCATCAGCAGGTTTATTTCGGCCACTAAGCCCTGACCGAACGGGGCCGCTTCAGGCGGCTCCGGTGCAAGACCCCTGTAGTTCCATGCAGTACGCAGTGAGCGGTCGTTTTTGGTTGTTGCAGTAGTTAGTAGTTGCGGTACGCGGTAGAAGTCGCACCGCAGAGAACGTTGTTGCAGTTCGGCAGTTGCAAAGCGCGTTGTGAGTTGTTGCAAACTCAATTGCAGTAAGCAGAGAGCCGTAGGTAACAGGCAGTTGAAGTTGGCTGGCGCAGTGAGAGGTGCAGCCGTGCAGTGGCAGTTGGCAGTATGTTGTTGCAGCAGGCAGTAAGCAGTATGCAGTCCAGCACGGACCGGTTCTCAACCGGTCCGTACTTTTTGGTGCGCCCGTTTTGCGACTTAATGCGCGACTTCAGCGCATATGCAGATGCGGCACGCCCTCGCTCGTCGCGACCTTGAGTTGATGCAGCGCCCGGTGCGCCTTGTTCAACTGGGCCTGGGCGGCGATGCGCTGCGCCTCCAGTTGCGCCACTTCCTTGCGCACCTGATGCTGGCGGCCCGTCACCATCTGCTCTTGCTCCGCGTGGCGCTGCAAGTCCACGCGCAGCCGTTCGGCCTGCGCTTCCGATTCTTCGATGAGCCGCGTGAGCTCCGCGTTTTGCGCGACGAGTTGCACGCGGCGCGTTTCGCCGTCGGCGAGGCGCGTCGCTTGCTCCTGCATGAGATGGAACGCGGAACCGGCCGCATCGAGATCGTTGGCCTTCAGCGCGCGCCACAGCACCGTTTCCTGATGCAACGCGACGAAGTAGCCGAGTGTCGGCGGATGGAAAAACAGGCTCACGGTATAGGCGAAGCAGCGATAGACGCGGAAGGTCAGCAGCTCCTCGGCCGCGTGGAGCGCTTCGAACGCTGCGCCGTCGGCGATCTGCACCGGGCGGCCGTTGAGGTGCGCGGGCATGACCGGCACCGGATGGAGCGTGGATACCGGACGAGGCGCGCCCTCGTGCAACGCGCCTGTCGCCGGTTCTGCGCGAGGCTCGATTTCGCCTGCGGCATCAGGTGACGTATCGGCGGGGGGAAGCGGGTCGAGCGCGACGGCGCCGCTCGAGGCGGCGCGTTGCATGACCGGGTCGTGCGCCACGGCAACGAGGCGGGATGAGCCCCCGGAAAGCGAGGCATTGCGGCGGTTCAGAATGGATTTCACGGCGGTTCCCCCAGTTTGCGCGCCAAGGCACGGCTGTGATGCGATAAGGCGCTCCGCGCGCGGCAGCGACGTATACGAAATGACTAGTGCCGGCGCGCAGGCAAATGGGGCGGGCGATGCGGGTGGGGCGCCGTCCGCTCCGGGTTCGCGGACTAGTGAAGCAGGCGAGGCCGGCGTGCAATGTCATTGAAGAGCGCACTGCCGGGTTCGAGCGCGAAAAGCCAGGTTTCGTCATAGCCGCTCAGCGTATCGAGCGCATCGCGCAAGCGCTCGATCACGACGGCGGGAATTTCCACGCTCGCCTCGATGGCGCCGGAAAGCCTGGCGATGCTGGCGTGCTGCACCAGTTCGTCGGCGGCTTCGGCCACGTCGGCCGCAAAGACGAGATGGTTGTTCAACAATTCGACGAGGCCAGGCGACGACGCGACATCTTCGACGTTGAGCTGCAGTGAAAGAAAGGTGGCTTTATTCATGCTCGAATCCCTCAGGGCCATGGGACTGCAGCGAGAGGCCTTTCATCTGATTATCGGATCATGCGTGACTCAGTATAGGCGTTGACCCGCGCAAACGCAGGCGGGGCGCGCATGACAGCGAAAAAAGGCGTGAACGATATAATGGGGACGTTCGCCATTTCCGGCCGATTCGCGGAATATGGTGCGCACGCGAACGTCAGCGGCCCGCCGCGCATCCAATATGCGTATCTCCCGGATACGCGAGGACCAAGCGAGGAACAGCACGATGAACCGACAACGGCGAAACCCCGGCGCCTATGCGGCGCTGGCCGGCCTCGCGCTCGTCTGCAGCGCCTGTAGCACCCCGTTCGCGCCCTGGGCGGAGTCGCCGAGCGCGCCCGCGATGTCGACCAGCGGCGTGCCTGCCGGCTATTACCGCGTCAATCCCGGCGACACGCTTTCGCGCGTCGCCGCGGCCTTTGGCCAGCATCCGCAGGACCTCGCGACCTGGAACCAGCTGCCGTCCGCCTACGCCCAGATCTTGCCCGGCCAGGTGCTGCGCGTCGCGCCGCCGCCGAACTACGCCATGGCGGCGCCCCCGCCCCCGCCGGCGCAGGTGCAGGGCAACGCTCCCGCCGCGGCGGGCGTGGCCGTGCCCGCGCCCGTCGCGCCTTCGATTGCGCTTGCGTGGCCCGTGCGCGGGCCGGTCCTGCAACGGTTCGTGCCGGGCAAGTCCACCGGCATCGTGATCGGCGGCACGGCCGGCGAACCGGTCAAGGCCGCCGCCGCCGGGCGCGTGGTCTATGCGGGCACCGGCATCGAGGCCTATGGGCCGCTCGTCATCATCAAGCACAACGACCAGGTCGTCACGGCCTACGGGCGCAACGGCAAACTGCTCGTCAAGGAAGACGACGCCGTCTCGCAAGGCCAGCCTGTCGCGGAGATGGGCCCCGGTGGCGTTCAGTTCGAAGTCCGTAGCGACGGCAAGCCCGTCGATCCGCTGCCCCTGCTCAGCCGCTAGCGGCGCCCGCTGGGCTGGTGCGCGGCGGCCGGCGCCGCCCGGCATTGCGCTGCCCCGCCGTTTGAAAATACACTCGATGATTCTCACGTCGCGCAGCGGCCGCCCAGCGAGGCGCGCTGGCCCGCGCGTGCGCCAACCACGAGGATTTCATCGCGATGATCGATCTGCGCAGCGACACCGTCACTCGCCCGAGCCAAGCCATGCTCGCCGCCATGACCCGCGCCGAAACCGGCGACGACGTGTGGGGCGACGACCCGACCGTGCTGCGCCTGCAGGCGCGCATGGCAGAGGAGGCGGGCAAGGAGGCGGGTCTGTTCTTTCCGAGCGGCACGCAAAGCAACCTCGCCGCTCTGATGGCGCACTGCGCGCGCGGCGACGAGTACATCGTCGGCCAGGCCGCGCACACCTACAAGTACGAGGGCGGTGGCGCGGCCGTGCTCGGCAGCATCCAGCCGCAGCCGCTCGATAACGCCGAAGACGGCACGATCGCGCTCGAGCGCATCGCCGCGGCGATCAAGCCGATCGACGACCACTTCGCGCGCACGCGTCTGCTCGCGCTCGAAAACACGATTGGCGGCAAAGTGCTGCCCGCCGACTACGTCGCGAAGGCCACGCAGCTCGCCCACGAGCGCGGGCTATCCACGCACCTCGACGGCGCGCGCGCATACAACGCGGCGGTCGCTTCCGGCCAGCCTTTGAAGGCGCTCGCAGCGGGCTTCGACTCGGTATCGATCTGCTTTTCGAAGGGGCTGGGGGCACCGGTGGGCTCGGTGCTGGTGGGCAGCCGTGCGCTCATCGACGTCGCGCATCGCTGGCGCAAGGTGCTGGGCGGCGGCATGCGCCAGTCCGGCGTGCTCGCGGCCGCGTGCCTTTACGCGCTCGATCACAACGTCGCGCGCCTCGCCGACGACCACGCGAACGCCGCGCGTCTCGCCGCCGGTCTCGCGCAGATCGATCAGGTGAAGGTCGCGTCGCAGGCCACCAACATGGTGTTCGCGCAGTTCCCGCAGGCGCATTGCGCGCCGCTGGAGGCATATCTCAAGGAGCGCGGGATCCTCACGCAGATGCTGTACGCCTCGCGCTTCGTCACGCACCTGGACGTCACGGCCGCCGATATCGATACGTTCGTGGCGGCAGTGAAGGGCTACTTCGCGCGCTGAGCGCCGCCAAGGCGAGGGCGCGCTTCTCCCGCGCGCCTTTGCCTCGGACCTGGTGGAATCCGGTTACGCGCCTCATCCGCGCCGCACCGCGCGGTGGGACGGCGCGAGGAGCCGCAGCCCGCTCGCGATGGCCGCCGCGCCCGCAAAGGCGCAGCCGAGACCCAATGCGAGCGCCGGCCCATGCCGGCCCGCGACCCCGAAACACAGTGCCACGAGCGCCGCGCCCGTGGTCTGCCCAAGCAGACGCGAGACGGCGATGGTGCCGCTCGCGCCGCCGCTGCGCTCGGGCGGCGCGCTTGCCATGATCGCCCGCAGATTGGGCGACTGGAAGAAGCCGAAGCCCGCGCCGCAAATCGCCATGCGCACGACGATGTCGGGCAACGAGGGATGCGCGGGCAACAGCGCGAGCGACGCCATGCCCGCCGAGAGTATGGCGAGTCCGATCGCGCCGAGCAGCCCCGGCGGATAGCGGTCAGAGAGGCGTCCCGCGATGGGCGCGGCCGCTGCGACAACCACGGGCCAGGGCGTCATCAGGAAGCCCGTCTCCACCTGGCTGCGCATGAGCACGGTTTCGAAATAGAACGGCAGCGAGACGAACGCGAGACCCTGTGCCGCGAACGAGCACACGGCCGTGACCGACGAAAGCGCGAAAACCGGCCGGCGAAACAGGTCCACCGGCAGCATCGGCGCCGGATGCCCGGCCTCGCGCCGGATCAGCAGCGCGCCGAACACCAGCGCCACCACGGCGGCGATCCCCACTTCCATGCCCGGCGCGCGCTGCGCCGCCTCCCCGAGCGCGAAGATCAGCGCGGCGAACGTGACCACGTTGAGCAGCGCCGCGACAGGATCGAACGCGTGCTTGCCGCGTGCCGTTTGCGGCAGCGCGGGCAGCGCGAACACGAGCGCGAGCACGCCGAGCGGCACGTTGATCGCGAAGAGCCACGGCCAGGTGCCTGCGGAGAGGATCAGCGAGGCCATCGTCGGGCCCACTGCGAACGAGACCCCGACGATCAGCGCGTTCATGCCTAGCCCGCGCCCGAGCCGGTGTGGCGGATACAGAAAGCGGATCAGCGCCGTATTCACGCTCATGATGGCGCTCGCACCGAGCCCCTGCAGCACGCGCGCGAGAGCGAGCGCGGTGAGGGTGGGCGCGAGCGCACAGGCGAGCGAGGCGACCGTGAAGATCGCGAGGCCGCTGATATAGATGCGCCGGTGGCCGACGATGTCGCCGAGCGCCGCGAGCGGCAAGAGCGTCGCGACCATCGCGAGCTGGTAGGCGTTGATGATCCACACCGAGGCGGCGGGGGCCGCATGCAGGTCGGTGGCGATGGCGGGCAGCGCCGTGTTGGCGATGGCGGTGTCGAGCGTCGCGAGCGCGACGGCAAGCATCACGGCGGCCATGGCGCGGCGGTTCTTCGCGGACATGGGGGCGTCGGCGAGCGGGCTCTCGTGGCGCTCGCGCGGCGCGGAACAGGTTTCGGACAAGACGGTCTCGGGCGGTTGGACGATGAACCCGCGGCGCGGGCCTGGCGGACGAATCTCGCGATTGTTGCAGAGGCCGCCCAGTCTTGCAGGAGACGCTTCACAGCGTGAGGCGACTGTAAGCCTTCGCTCCGTTCGCGCGAGCCTACTCGTGCCGCCATGGTGCAACTAACTGCCAAGCCCGCCACGCCCACGCCTGCCGCCGCGCTGCGCGCGCGGAGCCTGGGCAACGCACGGAGGGGAAGCGAAATCCGCGTCAGTACGAGTGGCGGGCGCAGCGCTTGCTTGCCTGACGCGCTGCCGCACGCCATCTCAAAATGCACTACTCTGCAAGTTGATCTGCGCTGGCTGGCGGGCGGAGCTGGTCCCCAGCGCCGCGACGCGGATGCGTCATCGTCCCGGCTCGACGCGCGCGGCGCAGGGCCCGGACAGCCGCGCGTCCTGCACCACTTCGGGACGCTCTCCCTTTTTCCAGTGCTCTGCGTGGGACCGCACCAGGCGCCGTTGTGAGGTGCGTTCGACAGGAGTCAACAGATGACAGCGATCGGTCTCGAGTTCGAACATTTGCAAAGCAGCGTCGAGGCGCTGCGCCGTTCTCTCTCCAACCGTCTGATGTACGGCGTCGGCAAGGACGCCGTGACGGCCCGTCCGCAAGACTGGCTGCACGCCGCGTCGCTCGCCGTGCGCGACCGGCTCGTCGAGCGCTGGATGATCACGACGCGCCGCCAGTACGATCAGGACGTCAAACGCGTCTATTACCTGTCGATGGAGTTCCTCATCGGCCGCACGTTCTCGAACGCGCTGATCGCGCTCGGCATCCACGATCAGATGAAAGAGGCGCTCGCGAGCGTCGGCGTCGACCTGGACACGGTGCTCGACTACGAGCCCGACGCCGCGCTCGGCAATGGCGGTCTCGGCCGGCTCGCGGCGTGCTTTCTCGATTCGATGGCGACGCTCGGCATCCCGGGCTTCGGCTACGGCATTCGCTACGATTACGGCATGTTCCGCCAGCAGATCGTGAATGGCGAGCAGGTCGAGGCGCCCGACTACTGGCTGCGCTACGGCAATCCCTGGGAGTTTCCACGGCCCGAGGTCCAGTACCCCGTGCATTTCGGCGGGCGCACCTTGCAGCGCAACGGCCAGGTCGAATGGGTCGATACGCAGCACGTCAACGCCATGGCCTACGACACGGTGATTCCAGGCTACGCCACGAGCGCGACGAACACCCTGCGCCTGTGGTCCGCGCGCGCGGACGAAGAGCTCGACCTCTCGGCGTTCAATCAGGGCGATTATCAGCGCGCCGTGGAAGCGCGCAACATCTCCGAGAACGTCTCGCGCCTGCTCTATCCCGACGACTCGACGACGGCCGGGCGCGAGTTGCGCCTGCGCCAGGAATACTTCTTCGTTTCCGCGACGATGCAGGACCTGATTCGCCGCTACCTGCGCACGCACAGCACCTTTGGGCGCTTTTCGGAGAAGGTCGCGGTGCACCTGAACGACACGCACCCGGTGCTGGCGATCCCCGAACTGATCCGCCTGCTCGTCGACGTGCATCATCTGCCGTGGGACGAGGCGATGCGCCACGTGCGCCGCGTGTTCTCGTACACGAACCACACGCTGATGCCCGAAGCGCTGGAAACCTGGGACATCGAACTATTGGCGCGCCTGCTGCCGCGCCACCTCGAAATCATCTTCGATATCAACGCGGCGTTCCTGCGCGACGCAAGCGACCGCGGCGCGCACGACCTCGACCTGATCCGCCGCATCTCGCTCGTCGACGAGTACGGCCAGCGCCGCGTGCGCATGGCCTACCTCGCGATCGTGGCGAGCCACAAGGTGAACGGCGTCTCGAAGCTGCACTCGCAACTGATGACGCGCGATATCTTCGCCGATTTTTCGCGCCTCTTTCCCGAGCGCTTCACGAATGTCACGAACGGCATCACGCCGCGCCGGTGGCTCGCGCAGGCGAGTCCGCCGCTTGCGCACCTGATTGACGACGCGATCGGGACACGCTGGCGCAGCGACCTGTTCGAGCTGGGCGCGCTGCGCAAGCTGCGTGGCGATGCCTCGTTCGAGGCCGCGTTCCGCGCCGCCAAGCGCAGCAACAAGGTGCGCCTCGCGCACCGCGCCCACGCGCGCACGGGCATCGTGTTCAATCCCGATGCGCTCTTCGACATGCAGGTCAAGCGCATTCACGAATACAAGCGCCAGCTCCTCAACGTGCTGCACGTGATCACGCGCTACAACCGCATACTCGAAGCGCCGGAGCGCGACTGGGTGCCGCGCGTCGTGTTGTTCGCCGGCAAGGCCGCTTCGGCTTACCGCATGGCGAAGATGATCATCCGCCTCATCAACGACGTAGCGGCGAAGATCAACCATGATCCCGTGGTGGGCGAGCGCCTCAAGGTCGTGTTCGTGCCGAACTACGGCGTGAGCGTGGCCGAAATGCTGATTCCGGCGGCGGACCTTTCCGAGCAGATCTCGACCGCGGGCACCGAAGCGTCGGGCACCGGCAACATGAAGCTCGCGCTCAACGGCGCGCTCACGATGGGTACGCTCGACGGCGCGAACATCGAGATTTGCGAGGCCGTGGGGCAGGACAACATCTTCATCTTCGGCCACACGTCCGACCAGGTGGACGCGCTGCGTTGCGCGGGCTACCGGCCCCGCCAGGTCTACGAGGAAAACGCCGAACTGCGCCGCGCGCTCGATCAGATCCGCACGGGCTTCTTTTCGCCGGGCGATCCGGCGCGCTACACGGAAATCTTCCACACGCTCGTGGACTGGGGCGACCACTACCTCGTGCTGGCCGACTACTCGGCCTTCGTCGAGGCCCAGGACGCCGCCGACCAGCGCTTCATGGACGTGCCGGCGTGGACCGCGAGCGCGATCGAGAACGTGGCGGGGATGGGGCAATTCTCATCGGATCGCGCCATCGCGGAATATGCCCGCGATATCTGGCACGTCAAGTCGATCGAGATGGAGTGAGGAGCGATCTCCCGGAGTCCTTCGGGATGCTTACGGTTGCCCCGGGCGGGCCGGGTGGTGCCGCCCTCGGTCTCCCACTGGCCTACGCGCTTTGCGCGGCCTTGGCGGCGCGCACCGCCTGCTCCACGCGTTCGAGAAACGCGAGGTCGCCGCTCGTGACCGCTTCGCGCGATTCCCCGCCGGTGAGGACGTAAAGCCGGTGGACGGCCTCCTGCCAGATCCAGGCGAGCCAGCCCACCACGATCACCATCACGCCGCACGCGAGACCGGCCGCCGAGCCGAACGCGGCGCCAACGGCGGCGCCAGCGGCACCGAGCACGCTGATCGCGATGGGCACGGCGCGGCTGCGCCGCCCGGCGACGATGCGCACGTCTTCTATGTCGCGCAGCGGGAAGACCTGGCCGCCGGCGGAGAGCGCGCTGCGCGTGACCGAAACGGCGGCTTCGTTGAAAGGGAGTTCCATTGGTTCGAAAGCTGCGAGGTGAGAAAGCGCAGCGTACCAGAAACGGGGCCAGGGTGTGGCGGCTACGCGTGGAAGTCCGCAGGCATGCGGCAAAAAGCGCTTCGTAGTTCTGCCGGCGCATCTGGCAGTAGCAGGCCGATCAATGACATTGCGATGTTGCCCCACCAGCTATCGCGCGCAAGGTTGGTTCCAGCAAGGCCCGGATGGCAGGCCACTGCCGTAACAGGTGTACCCGCCGCTCGCAGTCGCCGATCCAGCTCAAAGATAAAAAGCAGATTCGCAAGCTTGCTGGCTGCATAGCGAGGCATCCACTTGTAACTCTTCTCCGCATTAAGATCGTCCCACTCGATCTTCGCGTCCTTGTGCAGACCGCTGCTCGTGACAACGATGCGCGACCCGGATGTTTCCGTGAGCTTGGGCAACATGAGCGCGGTGAACGCAAAGCAACCAGGATGATTGACGCCGAATGTCAGCTCGAAGCCTTGCACCGTGTGCTTTAGCTTCGGCCCTTGCACGCCCGCATTATTGATGAGCGCGTCGATGCGCGGTTCCTTTTCGGCCAGTTTGGCTGCGTTCCGCACGCTCGTCAGGTCTGCGAGGTCAAGCGGCAAGAATGCGAGATTCGCTTCAGATGCCTTCAGACGAATCCGGCTAATGGCTGCTTCCGCTTTCCGCTCGTCACGGCACGCGAGAAGCACCCTGGCTCGCCGCGCCGCCAACGTACTCGCTATTTCAAAGCCTATGCCGGTGTTGGCGCCGGTGACGATAAAGGTCTTTCCCGATTGATCGGGTACATCAGCATTGATGAATCCGCTCATGGCGTGAACATTGTTGAGACGTTCCTGCATCAATGGTTAGCGATGCCTGGCGCGGCACGCACGAACTTCTTGTCGGTCACCTGGTCAACCAGGAACTTCGCAAGATTGCCTCTGGAGAGCTTCATGCTGAGTTTGGTCTTTCCATACCAACCCACATCCACGCTGCCATCGGCGGGGTCATCCTTGAGGTTAGGAATGCGTACCAGTGTCCAGTCCAGGTCCGAATTGGCGATCAATTCGCCAGTCGCCTTGATGTCCTCATACCCCTTGCGCACGATAACCTTGAACAACAGTACGAACGCATGGGTTTTGAAGGCAGAGCCATCCTTGGGATCACGATAGGCAGCCGTGGAAATCTGGATAAGACGGCGCACGCCTGCGTGCTTCATCGCGGCGATGATGTTGGTCAAGCCGTGCATGATCGGCTTATCGCCTTGCACCTTGAGACTGTTGGGGCCAAGGGCGCTGATGACCGCCTCGGCACCTTGGACGCACTTCGCAATGGCGCTTTGGTCTTGCAGGTCGCCGACAACAATTTCGATCCTTCCCGCGGACGACGCGAGTTTCTTTGCGTCGCGCGTATAGACCGACAGGTTGTAGCCCTGCTTCAAGGCTTCCTCGATGATGTGCCTTCCGGTCGGTCCGGTTGCACCGAACAGCGCGATGGTTTTTTTCCCGGCCACGAGGTCACGCAGCCTTCGCCAACAAGGCTTTGATGGCCGTTTCGGTGTTGGCGATTGCGGCCTTCGCCGCATCGGGGCCGAAAACCGTGCCTTCGACACGCACCACTTCAACGTCGGTCAGGCCGATGAAACCAAGCAGATGCAGCAAGTAGTTGGTCTGGAAGTCGAACGGCGCCCAGGCACCTTCCGAGAACACGCCGCCGGTAGCGGTAACGAGATAGACCTTCTTGCCGGCCAGCAGCCCCTTCGGCCCAGTATCGCCGTAGCCGAAGGTGACGCCCGGCCAGGTGACGTGATCGAACCACGCCTTGAGCTGCGAGGGCAGACCGAAGTTGATCATGCCCGAACCGAGCACGATCACATCGGCGACCTTCAACTCATCGACCAACTCTTGCGCGACCTTCACCGCCTCGACCTGTTCCGACGTGCGATCTCCGGGCGACGTGATCCGGCCTTGGATGTAGGCCGGTGCGATATGGGGCGGAGGATTCGCGGCAAGGTCGCGCACGATCAGCGGGCCGCCCGCGCGGGCCTGGATGCCCTCTGCGATTTCGGTTGCGAAGCGGGTGGACAGGCTGTCACCCCCGCGCGGGCTGGACGTGACAAGTAGGGTGTGGCTCATGACGGCTCCTAGGTATAAAATAAGAACTAAGTCAGTTAATTGTCCTGACTTACTAATTCATACGTAGGATGGTATGGTTCCTGTCCTGTCCTCACAAGAAGGCACACGCATGTCACTTAGTCACATCGAGCTACCTGCCGATATGCCTGCGCCTGACACCGGCGGCTGTGTGGCAACCCGCGAAATATTGGATCGCATCGGCGACAAGTGGAGCCTCTACATTGTCGCTATGCTGGCCAAGGGCCCGCGGCGCTTCAACGAATTGAAGCGCGGCATCGACGGCATTTCCCAGCGCATGCTGACACTGACCTTGCGCGGACTGGAACGCGACGGACTGATAACGCGAACGATGTATCCAACGATTCCTCCTCGCGTCGATTACGAACTCACTGACATGGGAAGAACGCTGTTGAAGCCTGTCATGGCGTTGGTCAACTGGGCGAGCGAGAATCAAGTCGCCATTGCCGAGGCGCATAAACGTTTTGACGAGAAGCCGGAGGCAGATCAAGTCTTGATTCAGGGCGTTGTCTACCAGCGTCGATAAACGAGTCCATGCCGTAGGCTTGTGCAAACACAGCGGCGAAATCCAACTGCCGGCTCGCGTTGGGACCTGTCCCAACGCGGATCTTTCCTGGGGTGAAGGCGCTGCATTTTCCGATCTATCCAACCAGGAGTCGGCCACGGCCGATCGAAAAAGTCGCATAGCATGACTTGGGTGTCCGTTCCCTGACCAAATGGGACGCCTCAACGTCTCGCCGTCGACGCAAACCATTGACGGTTGATCGCCGAGTTCTGCCTGCTGTCGACCTGGGGCACCTGGCCGCCACTGTGGCGTCGTCCGTCGGGCCGGAACGTCCCCAAGGACGCCATCCTCCATAGCAACATGGAGGCGCTTCTGTTTGTGGGCATGGCGTCCTCGGCATCAGTGAGACGAGCGTGTATAGCGAAACTCGCTGCGCTGTGGCCTCCGTGCGACGCCTCCAGCGGGCTCGCCTGACCGGGACAGAGAGCCCTACGCGCAACTTTCGCGACGGGAGCGGGGCCAACTCCCCCACTATCTCTATCCAACACCGCTGCGGAGATCTGGTATCGCAGCAGTCGCCGACATTTTGTCGTCTCAAGGCCGGCTGGAAGCTTGCACTGCTGACATCGGGGTGTCTCGGCGCGAGCACTGGCCAGCGTCGGCTAGTGGCCGAACCCAGAACTTTCTGCAGCCGGACATGTTCTTCCAGAGAGCCGGACAAATGAACTGCCCTTCGAGAACTTCCTTTGACGGTGATTGCAGTGTCGTAACAGCTCGCTGACAATGATGCAGGCGTGCTATTACGCAGATGTCTCAAAGCGCGGATCACGTTGCGGCCCGCAGGTCGGGCTTGCGGTCGTCAACCGACACATCGCGACTGCAGCGCCGTTCACGATGGGCGCGCGCTCCATGGATCGGCCGGCAAGCTTCGCCTGCGCAATGCCTTGCCGGAGGCCGCCACAAACGCTCCCCGATGCCTGATTGATGCAGAATCGGCGCAAAGGCCACAACGACACGACCTGAATACGATGGACGACCCAGAATCGCTTTCCCTGGCACTGCCCGACGGCACTAAGGTCTCTGCGCTCCTCCGAGTCCCGGAGGATGCGCGAGCCCTGTATGTCTTCGCGCACGGTGCCGGGGCGGGCATGCAGCACGCCGGCATGTCGTCATTGGCCGACGCGCTTGCGGCGACCAATGTCGCCACATTGCGCTACCAGTTTCCGTACATGGAGCGGGGCTCCAAGCGAGTGGATTCGCCGGCCGTGGCACATGCTGCCGTGCAGGCAGCCGTCGCGGAGGCTCGCCGGCGGCTGCCAGCCCTGCCGCTCTTCGCGGGCGGCAGGTCGTTCGGCGGCCGCATGACGTCCCAGGCGCAAGCCATCTCCCCGCTCGACGGCGTGCGTGGCCTCGCTTTCGTCGCGTTCCCGCTGCACCCGGCGGGCGCGCCCGGCGTGGAGAGGGCACGGCACCTGGCGGACGTCACGGTGCCGATGCTCTTCCTGCAGGGCACGCGCGACAAGCTGGCCGAGCTTCACCTGCTGAGGTCGGTCGTCGAGACGCTGGGGCCACGCGCCACGCTGCATGTGGTGGACGACGCAGATCATTCGTTCCACGTGCGCGCGTCCTCCGGCCGGACCGACGCGGAGGTCGTGCTCGAACTGGCACGGACGATGTCGGCGTGGTTCTTCGCCGAAGGAGAGTTCGTGCCTGTTACCTGAGCAAGTGCAGGAATGGTTGTAGCAGAATCGGGACGGCGAGCCGGCGAATTCGCCGTGCTGCACTCGCCCGCTCAATCCCTTCGCTATGCGCAGATGGTCTGTCGCATAGCCACGATAAGCGACGCCCGTCGCGTCAGCGACGTTTTCCCAGTGCCGGGTGAGTAAATTTGTCAGATCCGCTTGCGGTGATCCGCCCCGGAAATCGCGGAGGGCATCTGCTTTTATTTGGCCGACACACCTCCGGTGTCGGCGCCGATCCGTGAGTGACCGCTTAGGGATGCGGGCGAACCAGGCAGGCGGAGCGTCGAACGACGCGCATTGGCCGGTCACTTCCCGACACGGTCGCGCAGGAAGTGCCGCGCTTCAGCTACCGGCGGATGTCGGCGTGATCAATGAATGCCCTGCGAGCGCGTGGCGATCAACGTCGGCACCCGCCCTTCACAAACGCCAGCCTTCGGTATCGAGCGACATCGATTCGGCTACGCGTATTTGTCACCTACCGTACTGCGAATCGGATGGGTATCGTAGACGATGATCATCCGCTCGATTAGCCCGTTGTCGTCGAATTCGAAAACATCGACGCACTCGAAACGCACCGCGGAGCCATCCTTTAGTCCCCAATCATAGACGAAGTAACCGGTCGCACGTCGGGCCCCCATCGTGCTAACGCAGATGTCGATAGGCGTTATTCTGCTTTCTCCAGACGCTGCGTTGACCTTCGCAAAGAATGGCGCAGGGCGCATCCAGCCGAGAAACGGCGAGAAGATCTGGGCGTCCGGCGTGAACAACGCGCAGATCGCCGCGACATCGCCGCGCTCCAACTCCCCGAGATAGTTGCGAACCTGCCGCGTGTATAGTGCTTCCGACGATGAGGCCATCTTCATTCTCCAATCATTCGTTGACACTCCGCGCATTCGAGCGCATGCGCATCCGATACAGGCACGATAGCGATGCACCGATGACCAGACAATCGAAAAATCCGCAACCCGGGTATGCAACCCATGCATATCCATTGGCCGACCTTACGCGGGCGCTGCCGCCACTGACAGCGTTCCAGGCATTCGTCGCCGGGGCGCAACTCGGGAGCATCAGCAAAGCCGCTGACCATCTGTGTCGAACGCAGGGCGCGGTGAGCCGCCAGATCCAGCAACTGGAAGCGCACTACCGGTGTGCACTTTTCGTGCGCCATGCGTCGGGGCTGACGCTGACGGCGGAAGGAAGCGAACTGTTGACCGTGGCCGTGAGCGTACTCACGCAACTGGTTCAGCACGCAGACATTCACGCCAGGACAGCGTCTGTCGTCACCCTGCGGTTGCCATCCACGTTCGCGATTCGCTGGTTGCTCCCACGGCTGGCAGACATCAATCACGCGTTGCCTGGAACAGAACTCCGCATCTCCACATCGGCGGACGACACGCCAGATTTCACCATGCCTGACGTCGACGCCATCGTTGTTCGTGGAACCGGGCAGTGGGCGGGTATGGACGCGGTTCCGTTGTTTGCCGAGCAACTCACACCGATGTGCACAAGCGAAATGGCCGCATCACTTGGCTCGGCAGCCGACCTTGCCCATGTCACATTGCTCCATCCCGGGCACGGCCATGAGGAGTGGCGATGCTGGCTGGAAAGCGTTGGGGCACGGCACATCGACGCGGACCGTGGACTCGTTTTTGATACCCTCGAATTGACGCTCACCGCTGCGGCGGAAGGGCATGGCGTTGCAATAGGCGATCCCCGGATGGCGCGGGACCGCCTGCGGGCTGGGACACTGGTGACGCCTTTTATCGACGTGGCGCAAAACGGCTTGTCGTACTTCGTCGTCTATCCATCTCAACGAGCCGCACAGTCCAAGATTCGCGCCCTCGCTGACGTCTTGTTTCGGCTTGCGCAGGAAGACTGATTGTTATCGAGGGAAGCAGTCCTGTACTGCGGCGTCCCAGTCAGCAGTTGACGCGCGGCTCGAACACAGCCAATGCCAGTGTTCAGATCTTCGATGATCACGTTGCGCATCGCCATCGGGTGAGCGAGGCGTATCCGGGCGCGGCCGCCGGCATGAGCGACATCCACGTGACGAACGAGATCGTCGGCAAGGACAAGCTCGCCATGGCGACCGAGCTAGCGGCACATGTCCGCCTGAGCGTGTGCGTGGAGGACGTGTCGCAGTTGAGCGCACTGGGCGTTGCGGCGACGGCGGCGGGTGTGACAATCAGCGGAGATTGCGCGGGCACACAGTTGCAGACCCAGTATTGGGCAGCCCCGCCTTGAGTCATTGGCTCCAGGGCAACACAATGGGAGGCGCCAGAGGAATCCGGTCAATGGGGTAGCACGCGCCTCAGAAATTCCTTCGCGCGCTCAGATTTCGGATCCTCGAAGAAGGCATCCTTGTGGGCATCCTCGAAAATGCTGCCGTTGTCCATGAAGAGCACCCGGTGCGCGACTTTCTTCGCGAAGCCCATCTCGTGCGTGACACACATCATCGTCATGCCTTCCTGGGCGAGTTCGATCATCACGTCGAGGACTTCGTTGATCATCTCGGGATCGAGCGCGGACGTTGGCTCATCGAACAGCATGGCGATGGGATCCATCGACAGCGCGCGTGCAATCGCCACCCGCTGCTGTTGCCCGCCGGATAACTGCCCGGGATACTTGTCGGCGTGTGCCCGAAGACCAACCCGGTCGAGCAGCGCCATGCCTTTTGCGGTTGCCGTGTCGCGATCTCGGCCGAGCACCTTGATTTGGGCGAGCGTCAGGTTTTGCGTGATTGACAGGTGCGGGAACAGCTCGAAATGCTGGAATACCATCCCGACCTTCGTGCGGAGCTTCGGGAGGTCTGTGTGCCTGGCCCCAACCGACTGCCCGCCGACGACGATCTCGCCTTGCTGGAACGGTTCGAGGCCATTCACGGTTTTGATCAGCGTCGATTTGCCGGAGCCGGACGGGCCGCAGACGACGACAACTTCGCCCTTGCTCACTTCGGTCGAGCAGCCGCTCAGAACCTGAAACGGTCCGTACCACTTCGACACATCTTTCAGTGCAATCATCTACCTTTCCTTTTAATCCGCGATCGCTAACCCGCTTTTCTCAGCGCACGTGTGCCTGCGCGAGCCGTCCTTCGACATGACGTTGAATCCACGACATCGCAGAGCTGAGCAGCCAGTAGATTGCCGCCGCGGCCAGATAGAGCGGTAACGGCTGGAACGTGGACGCTATGACTTCCTGTGCCGCACGCAGCATCTCGGTCACCGTGATCACGGACACCAGCGACGTGTCCTTAATCAGGCTGATCAGGGTGTTGCCCAGACTCGGCACGGCCATTCTCAGGGCCTGCGGGCAAATGACATACCGCAGGGTCTGCAGGTGGGTGAGGCCCAGGCTGTGTGCCGCACTCCACTGGCCGCGGCCGATGCCGAGAATCGCGCCACGCATGCTTTCCGAGAGGTAGGCACCGGCATTGGCCGTCAACGCGAGAATGCCGGCGCTTGTCGGATCGAGAGAGATGCCAAGGTCGGGCAACCCGTAGTACACGACGAAAATTTGCACGAGCAGGGGAGTGCCACGCATGAGGCTGACATAGCCCCGTGCGATGCCCACGATGAGCGGCTGGCCACTGATACCCATGATCGCGACGACGATGCCGACGCACAGTCCGAGGACGGCCGATGCGAGTGCGAACTTCAGGGTAATCATCGCCCCCATGAGGAGGACAGGCAGCGCGTGAATAACAAGGTCGATTGGTGCCATGAGAGGTGTTGCCCGCGCGGGCGCATCACCTCGGCCGGAGCCGGGGTGATGCAGCAAATGAGGAGGTGGAGCGATTACTGCGAGACGGGTTGCGTGACGTCAGTGCCGAACCAGTGCATGGAGATCTTCTTCAACGTGCCGTCCTGCTTCATCGAGGTCAGGGCATCGTTGATCGCCTTTTCGAACCCCGGATTCCCCTTGCGGAACGGAATGCCCATTTCCTGCTCGCCACCCTTCAGGACCGAGCCCGGCCGAAGCGGCAGATTCGATGTCTTGATGATGTACGGCAGCATCAGGCGATCGTCGAGCGTGGCGTCGATACGGCCCGCCCCGAGATCGCGCAGTTTCTCCGGCGCACCCGGATAGGTTTGCACATTGATGCCGGAGACGGCGCGAGCCATCTGGTCGTAGTTCGTACCGAGCGTCACGCCGATCTTCTTGTCGCCGGAGAACTCATTGAGCGAGCTGAACTTGCGCTTGTCGTCTGCTCGCTGAATCAGTTGCGCCGCCGAGAACGTATAGGGCTGGCTGAAATCGAGCGCCTGTTTGCGTTGCGGGGTGATCGTGACCTGGTTGACGATCACGTCGAATTTGCCGGCCTGCAAACCGGCCAGAATACCGCTCCACTCGGTAGGGATGAATTCTGTTTTGACGCCCAGCTTGGCGGCGAGCGCCTTGGCGACATCCACATCGAAGCCCTCAAGCTCCCCGGACGCATTCCGGTAGTCGAACGGGGGATAGGTGCCCTCGAGGCCGACCCGCAGCACGCCGTTCGATTTCACCGTTTCGAGCAAATCCTGGGCGTGGGCGCTGGCGCCGATAAAACTGAGCGCAGTGGCAACGACGGCACCGCTCACAAGCCGGCTGATAGCATTCTTGAACTTCATTGTCTCCTCCTTGAATATTGGGTTACTACCTTACTGGGCATGCAGAAAGCGGAATGCTTTCTCCAGGTCCCCAATCAGATCTTCTTTCGCTTCAAGTCCGACATGCAGCCGGAACGCATAGCCCTCGTAAACGTGCGTGCGCCTGAACTATCGGTACGCGAGGGACCGGCGCGACCCGTGTGCACCGGATTCGCTCAGGTGCCTGCACGTTGTCTGTTTCTGGCGGCTACCATCCGCTCGTGCAGTGTCGTCACCACATGGCTTCCTGTTCGCACGAACAGGAAAGGAAGCAGCGCATGCACGATCAGGGCAAGTGACGCGAAAAGCATCGGCAGACTGAACGAGAACGACATCTTCATATGCTGGAGGTATGTCTCGTCGACAGAGCCAGGATGCTCGCGGAAAAGCCGGAGCAGAAAGTTCATGGATGAAACTCCGTTAGCCTGTTGTGCGGGAATTCCCGGCTACGCGACGCATTAGTTCTTGCATCCCATCCCGCCTCGGATGCTCGCTATCGTACGGAGGTGATGAGAGAATTTTTTTCCAAATGACCTACTGTTTTCCCCCTGGCGCCCGGAAAAATATTCTTCTTGAGGGTGTAGTGGTCAAGCCTCTTTGGACACCAACAAAGGGGCTTGACCACTACACCCTGAGCGTCAGCAATGGCCGACAACTGCGCGTTGAGCATCGGGCGGGTTTCGAGTGGACCGGTAGTTCGAACGACCACCGCATGACTCAGGAAGCGGCAGAAAGTGGCCGATCGCCGACTTCACCCGCGGCACTGCCAGGCGGTTCTGATCCAAACCTCACGAGATACTGAAAACATCACGCCGACATGCGCTAACGCAAAGAAAACCCAGAAAAGCACGGGTAGGCTTGCAGGTTTTTTCCTGCAAGCCTACGCCATGAAGCGCCCAACACTTCTCAGCCCCGCCGGCTCGCTGCGCGCCTTGAACTACGCTCTCGCATACGGCGCCGATGCGGTGTACGCAGGGCTGCCACGCTACAGCCTGCGTGCACGCAACAACGAGTTCCGCAACACGGGCTTCCTCGGCAAAGGTATCGAAGCCTGCCGGGCCGCCGGCAAGCGCTTCTACCTGACCGTCAATCTGATGGCGCACAACCGCAAGGTCGACACCTTCATCAGGGACTTGAGCGATGCAGTGGCCCTTGGACCGGATGCACTGATCATGGCCGACCCGGGACTAATCATGATGGTCCGCGAGACGTGGCCCGACATGCCGGTCCACCTTTCCGTGCAGGCCAACACGGTCAACTACGCCAGCGTTCGTTTCTGGAATTCGATCGGCGTATCGCGGGTGATCCTGTCGCGCGAACTCTCGCTCGACGAGATCGCCGAGATCCGTCAACGCTGCCCTGACACCGAAATCGAAGTCTTCGTGCACGGCGCGTTGTGCATGGCGTATTCCGGCCGCTGTCTGCTCTCCGGCTATTTCAATCACCGCGACTCGAATCAGGGCACCTGCACCAACGCCTGCCGCTGGAGCTATCGCATGACCGAATCGGCGCTCACGCCTGAAGGCGAACACGTGCCGCGCCATACGGCAGCGGATAACGTGTATCTGCTGGAAGAAGAAGGGCGCCGCCACGGAGAATGGATGGAGGTGTCCGAAGACGAACACGGCACGTACATCATGAATTCGCGCGATCTGCGCGCGATCGAGCACGTGCAGCGACTGATCGATATCGGCGTCGATTGCCTGAAAATCGAAGGTCGCACCAAGTCACATTACTACGTCGCGCGTACCGCGCAGATCTATGCGCGCGCCATCGACGACGCGATCGCCGGCCGCCCGTTCGACGCGGGGCTCATCGGTCGCCTCGACGGCCTCGCCAATCGTGGCTACACCGACGGCTTCCTGCAGCGGCATCGCTCCGAGGATTATCAGAACTACGCCAGCGGAGCATCGGGCAACGCGCGTCAACAGTTCGTCGGCGAATGGCTGGCTTATGACGCAGCGAGCGGGCTTACGACGCTCGAAGTGAAGAATCGCTTTGCCGTTGGCGACGCACTGGAGATCGTTACTCCGGGCGGCTCGCGCGACGTAACCCTGACTCGCATGGAAAACATGGAAGGACGAACTTGTGATGTCGCGCCCGGCAGCGGCCACACGGTCCGGATCGACATTGGAGTAACCGGGCCGATGACGCTCGTGGCCCGATACGTCGGGGACGATCGTATAGAGTGAGACGAGTCAGTCAACACCGCTCCGTAGCCATGACGCGGAAAAGTGCGGGGGAGATGACACTTTTCGTCCACCCGGAGCGCAAGGAGAACCCGTAAAAATGGCTCGCGCAGCTGGCGCGAGCCATTTTCCGGTCAAGCGTTACAGCGAGAGCAGAGAGCCGCTGCGGATGGGCTTTTCGCCGGCAATGCGCGCGACTTCCATGCCGGCCGTGGCGAAGCGCGTGCTTTGGCGTGCGTACATCACGCCGCTCACGCCGGCGTGCAGGGTCGTCACGGTGTCGGCGAGCGGATCGACGATATCGGCGATCGCCGCACCGCGTTCCACCCACGTGCCGCAATCCACGCGAAATACGAGCACGCCACTGGCCGGCGCGACGATCGGTTCGGTGCCCGCGAGCGGCGTGGCCGCGTAGGCGAGCGGCGGCAGCGGCGCGGCCGTGCCTTCGATCACGCCGCGTCCGGTCAGATAGTCGACGATGGCCTGAGCGTCGTGCTCGGCGGACTCGTGGGAGACGTCGCGCTGGCCGCGCAATTCGACCGTCACCGAAATCGAACTGTGCGCAATGGGGTAGCGGTTGCCGAAGTGCTCGCGCAGTTCCGACCAGCAGAAGCTGTGGATCTCGTCGAACGGATTGCCGATCGAGTTGAGCGCGAGCAGCGAGGCCTTGGCGTCGAGATAGCGCGCGAGCGGCTCGACTTCGGGCCACAGCTCCGGGTTCGTGTAGATGTGCATGGCGGCTTCCCAGTCGCAATGCAGATCCAGCACGATGTCGGCGTCATACGAAAGGCGCTGCAGCGCGAGCCGCATCGAATCGAGCTCCGTTCTGGGCTGCTGTGCAGCCAGGGCTTCGCCCATGGCCGCGCGAATGGCCGTGCGGTTCGCGGCTTCGTCAGGCCCGAGGCGTGCCTCGATATTCGGCAGCACCAGCGCGGTGAGTTCGTGGAAGTTGCGGTTGAAGTTCTGTGCCGTATTCGATTCGAAGCGGCCGATCATATGCCCGAGCCAGTGCTGGTTGAGGCCGACCGGGTTGGGCACCGGCACGATCACGACCTCGCCGCGAAGGCGGCCCGCGGCTTCCAGCTCCGCGAGCTTGCGGCGCAGCACCCACGAGACGAGCATGCCCGGCAGTTCATCGGCGTGCAGGGACGACTGGATATAGACCTTGGGGCCGCCCGACGGGCCGTAGTGGAAGCTCGTGATTTGCCGCTCGGTGCCGAGCGCGGGCGCGATCAACGGATGGTTGCGGGTTTGCATGATGGATACGCGTGGCGCGGCGGCCCGCGATAGGCATTGGAGTTGAAGGTCGCCCCGAAAGGCGCGGTTGCTCGATATTAGCGGATTCGCCGCAGTGCCGGAACCCTCGTGCCCGGCGTGCTTGCCGCATCGCCGAAAAATATGGAATGCGAAATAAAAATCCGGAAAAGAAAAAGCCCGGACGCAAGTCCGGGCTTCGTGCGCTGCTATGGGGCGCCGGTGCGGCGCTTAGCTGCCGTACACGTCGAAGTCGAAGTACTTCGATTCGAGCTTCTTGTACGTGCCGTCCTTGATCATGTCGGCGATGGCCTTGTCGATCTTCGTCTTGAGGTCCGTGTCTTCCTTGCGCAGGCCAATGGCGGCTGCGCCCGTCGGGATTTCCTTGCCCGCGAACTGGAAGCCGGCGCCGCGCGGGGTCTTCAGGAAGCCCAGATCGGCTTGCACTTCGTCCTGCAGCGCGGCGTCGAGACGGCCCGAGATCAGGTCGGCATAGACCTGGTCCTGGTTCTGGTAGGGAACGACGTTCACGCCCTTCGGCGCCCAGTTTTCCTTCGCGTAGGTTTCCTGGATGGTGCCTTGCTCGACGCCAACCGACTTGCCCTTGAGCGAGTCAGCCGTCGGCGCGAGGCTCGAGCCCTTCTTGGCGACGAGGCGCGTCGGCGTGTTGAACAGCTTCGCCGAGAAGGCGATCTGCTCTGCGCGCTGCGGGGTGATCGTCATCGACGAGAGCACGCCGTCGAACTTCTTGGCCTTCAGGCCGGGGATCATGCCGTCGAAGTCCTGCTCGACCCACACGCACTTGGCGTTCAGGCGCTTGCAGATTTCGTTGCCGAGGTCGATGTCGAAGCCGACCAGCTTGCCATCAGGTGCTTTGGATTCGAACGGTGCGTAGCTGGCGTCGACGCCGAAACGCACGGTGGTCCAGTCCTTCGCATGGGCGGCGCCGGCCGAGACGGCGAGCAGGGCAACCGTGAGGGCGGCAAGCAGTTTCTTCACTATGGGTACTCCTCGAGATGGTTCAGGGCGCGTCGCGTGCGGTCGTGCCGCCAGGGCGCATTTTCCGGCGCGGCTTGCGCCGGATTATTGTTGGACCTGCCAGCCTGCGGCCAGCGAAGCGCGGCAAGCTTACCAGGTCGGAAATTGCTGCGTCGCTAGTGTAATACCGGATGGCGTCAAGCGGAGCAATAAGCGCACGCCCGTGCTCTTGTACGATCTCAGGCGAAGCCTTGTTGCGCAAGGCCAATGGGGCATAGAGGGCGCGCCCGGGTCATGGCGCGTGCGACCGCGTGGGCGATGCGCTGCCGCAACAGTCCGATGAATGCGAGGCCGCGCGGATGGAGATTGAGATCGAACGACGGCGCGCCGTTGGTTTTCGGCCCGTGACAGGCCAGCCGGCGACGCGATTTTGTGCGCCGCAACAAAAGCAGCAGGCGCAGCCCCGGGGCAGCGCCTGCTGAGCGTCACACGACGCGCACGCCCGCGCGCCAGGTCGCGCGCGGCACGGGCAGCGAGTCGAGCATCGTCACGCGGACGAAGTCGGCGCGCAGGCCAGGCTCGATCGCGCCGCGGTCATGGAGGCCCGACTTGCTGGCTGGCTCCCAGGAGACCGTGGCGAGCGCGCGCGGCAGCGTCCAGTCGGCCTGGGTCACGAGATCGAACGCGGCGGTCAGGAGGCTCGAGGGCACGTAGTCGGACGAAAGGATGTCGAGTAGCCCCGCCTGCGCCAGCTCCAGCGCGGAGACGTTGCCCGAATGCGAGCCGCCGCGCACGACGTTCGGCGCGCCCATGATCGTCGCGATGCCGCGCTTTTTCGCTTCCTCGGCGGCCGCACGCGTGGTCGGAAATTCGGCGAGCACGATGCCTTCGGCGGCGGCCTGCTCGACGTGCTCCACGAGCGTGTCGTCATGGCTCGCGAGCGGAATGCCGCGCGTGCGGCAGCGCTGCACGATTTCGAGTCGGTGTGCGTCCGCGTAGCGTTCCTGTTCGGTGGCCATTTCGGCGAGCATGGTGTTGGTCTGCTCGTCTGTCCACTTGCCGTGGCGCTCCTGGAATTTGCGCCATTGCTCGCGGTCGTGCCACTGCCGCTGGCCCGGCGTGTGGTCCATCACCGAGGCGAGGCGCAGCAGCGGGTGCTCGCTGAGCGTATCGAACAGCTCGATCACGTCTTCAGTGGCGATCTCGCAGCGCAGATGCAGGAAGTGCTCGGCGCGCAGCAGGTTGCGCTCGGAAAAGCGCGTGAGCGCGGCGGCGCTCGCGAGCTGCACGTCGCGGCCGCGCACGCCCACGGCGAGGCGCGTGCCGATGGCGAGCGCGTCGAACACCGTGGTGATGCCGGCCGCCGCGATCTGCGCGTCGTGGATGACGAACGCGGCGTCGGTGTTCCAATGCACGCCGGGGCGGGGCGCAAGGTGCTTTTCGAGGTTGTCGGTATGCAGCTCGACGAGACCGGGCAGCAGGAAGTCGCCTTCCCAGTCTTCGGCTTCGGACGCGGCGGTCGAGCCGCGCGAGATGTCGCGGATCTTGCCGTCTTCCACGCTTAGCGTGCCGGTGAAAACGTCGTCTCGCGTCACGATGCGAGCGTTCTTGATCAACATCGTCAGGCTCCGTATCAGATTTCGATGTTCAGTCTGCAATCAGGGTTCACGCAGCGGCCGTGAGCGGCGTTTGCGCGCGCGGCGCGGTCAGTTCGAGCACGCGTGTGGCGACACGCACGCGCGTGTCCTCGTCGTGGAACACGCCGACGATCGCCGCGCCGCGCTCGCGCGCCTCGCCGATCAGGCTCGCGACGACTTCCCGGTTCTCCGCATCGAGCGAAGCCGTGGGTTCGTCGAGCAGCAGCACGCGGTGCTGCGCGATCAAGCCCCGCGCGATGTTCACCCGCTGCTGCTCGCCGCCCGAAAACGTGGCGGGTGCGAGCGGCCACAAGCGGCGCGGCACGTTCAGGCGCGCGAGCAGCGTTTGCGCCCGTTCGCGCGCCTCGTCTTCTTCCACGCCACGCGAGACGAGCGGCGCGGCCACGATATCGAGCGCGCTCACGCGCGGAATCACGCGCAAGAACTGGCTCACGTAGCCCACCACGTTGCGGCGCAGACGCAGGATGTCGTGGGGCGCGGCGCCCGTGACCTCCAGATGCTCGAGCGGCGCGCCTTCGTCGCGGATCGCGATCGAGCCGCCGCTCGCGAGATAGTTGCCGTACAGGCAGCGCAAGAACGTGCTCTTGCCCGCGCCCGAGGGCCCGACCAGCACGATGCATTCGCCGCGCGCCACGTCGAGCGAGACGCCCGCGAGCGCTTCGATGCCGATGCCGCCCTGGCCGTGCAGCGTGAAGGTCTTGCGCACGTCCTCGGCGCGCAGCATGAGCGCGGGGCGCTCGATGAACGCGCGCGTGCCGCGCTGCGCGCCCGGCGTGAGCGCCGATGATGGAGTGAATGTCATGTCGATCATCCTAGACCGGCAGCACGGAGGCCACCAGCGTCTGCGTATAGGGATGTTGCGGGTCGTCCAGCACCTGGTCGGTCAGGCCCGATTCGACCACCGTGCCGCCTTGCATCACCATCAAGCGATGCGCGAGCAGACGCGCCACGCCGATGTCGTGCGTGACGATCAGCACCGAGAGATGCAGCGTGGTCGTGAGCGTGCGCAGCAGGTCGAGCAGGCGCGCCTGCACGGAGACGTCGAGGCCCGCGGTGGGCTCATCCATGAACACGAGCCGCGGGCCCGTCACGAGATTGCGCGCGATCTGCAGGCGCTGCTGCATGCCGCCCGAAAACGCCGAAGGCAGTTCGTCGATGCGCATGGCGTCCAGCTCCACGCGCTGCATCCATTGCTGCGCGGTGTTGCGAATCTGCCCGTAATGGCGCGCGCCCACGGCCATGAGCGGCTCGCCGATGTTGGCGCCGGCGGAGACGCCCGCACGCAGCCCGTCGCGCGGATTCTGCTGCACGAAGCCCCATTCGGTGCGCGCCAGCAGGCGCCGGCGCGGTTCCGAAAGCGTGCGCAGGTCGAGCGTTTCGCCGTTCGCGCCCGTGTAGTGCAGCGCGCCCGAATCGGCTTCGGTGCGCAGCGCGAGCGTGTTGAGCAGCGTGGTCTTGCCCGAGCCCGACTCGCCGACGATGCACAGCACCTCGCCGGGATACAGATCGAAGTTCACGTCGCGGCAGCCATTGCGGCCGCCGTACTGCTTCGTGAGCGCGCGTGCGCTGAGCAGCGGCGTCATGCGGTTTCTCCCGATTTTTTCGTTGCGCGCGCATCGATATCTTCGCGGCGCTCGTGGCAGTAGTCGCTGTCCGAGCAGACGAACATGCGCTTGCCCGAGTCGTCGACGATCATCTCGTCGAGGAAGCTCTCGCGCGAGCCGCACAGCGCGCACGCGTGCTCCCAGCGCTGCACCTCGAACGGATGGTCGTCGAAGTCCAGGCTTTTGACGGGCGTGTAGGGCGGAATCGCGTAGACGCGGCGTTCGCGCCCCGCGCCGAACAGCTGCAGCGCGGCGTTCATGTTGAGCTTGGGGTTGTCGAACTTCGGGATCGGCGAGGGCGAAGTGAGATAGCGGCCGTTCACCGTCACCGGGTAATCGTAGGTCGTGGCGATGCTGCCGTGCTGCACGATGTCCTCATAAAGCTTCACGCTGATGAGGCCGTAATCGGCGAGCGCATGGAGCTTCCTGCATTCGGCCACGCGCGGCTCGAGCCGGAACAGCGGCTCGGGCATCGGCACCTGGTAGACGAGAATCTGCCTGTGAGTGAGCGGCGTTTCGGGAATGCGGTGGCGCGTCTGGATGATCGACGCCTCGCTCGTGCGGCGCGTGGTGGCGACGCCCGTCGTGCGCGCGAAGAAGCGGCGGATGTTCACGGCGTTCGTGGTGTCGTCCGAGCCCTGGTCGATCACCTTGAGCGTGTCCTTCGCGCCGATGATGGCCGCCGTCACCTGAATGCCGCCCGTGCCCCAGCCATAGGGGAGCGGCATTTCGCGCGAGGCGAACGGCACCTGATAGCCCGGCACGGCAACGGCCTTGAGAAGCGCGCGGCGCAGCATGCGCTTGGTCTGTTCGTCGAGGTAGGCGAAGTTGTAGCCGGAAACGGCCTGCGTTTCGTGCGAGGCGACTTCGGCTGCGGTGGTCTGCAAGACATCGGGCGCGTTCATGCGGCCTCCCTGTTCGGCGCGCCGGCATCGGCGTTTTCTTCGTGCTGCGCGCGCAGCCGCCGCACGAGTTCCAGCTCGGCCTGGAAGTCCACGTAGTGCGGCAGCTTCAGATGTTGAACGAAGCCCGAGGCCTCCACGTTGTCGCTATGCGAGAGCATGAATTCGATGTCCTGGGTGGGCGAGGCGATCGTCTCGCCCAGCTCCCCGGCGCGCAGCGCGCGGTCCACCAGCGCCATCGCCATTGCCTTGCGCTCCGCGTGGCCGAATGCGAGGCCGTAGCCTTGCGTGAATTTCGGCGGCACGTCTTTCGCGCCCGCGAACTGGTTGATCATCTGGCACTCGGTCAACTCGATCTCGCCGATCTCGACGGCTTCATCCAGTTCCTCCAGAACCATTTCTACGGACACCGAACCAAAGCGGATCTCGCCCGCGAACGGGTGCGAATGCGCGTAGCCGCGCTGCGTGGCATAGCCCATTGCGAGCAGGAAGCCTTCGTCGCCGCGCGCGAGATTCTGCAGGCGCACCGTGCGATCGGCGGGGAACGCCAGCGGCTCGCGCGAGAGGTCGCCGGGTTCGCGCGGCGCGGGCGAGCGCGTTTCCTGCTCGATCAGGCCTTCCTTGTCGAGCAGCGAGAGCACGCGCGGCATCGGCTCATGGGGCGGCGCTGCGCGCGGCGCGGGCTCGGCGCGGTTCGCGCCATCGTCGCCTTCGGCGAGCAGCGCGAAGTCGAGCAGGCGCTGCGTGTAGTCGTAAGTGGCGCCGAGCACCTGGCCGCCGGGCACGTCCTTGAAGGTCGCGGAAATGCGGCGCTCCACCACCATGTTTTCCGTTTCGACGGGCTGTGTATAGCCGAAGCGCGGCAGCGTGGTGCGATACGCGCGCAGCAGAAAGATCGCTTCGACGAGATCGCCTGCGGCCTGCTTGATCGCGAGCGCGGCGAGTTCCTCGTCGTAGACCGAGCCTTCGGCCATCACGCGCGCTACGGCGAGGCGCAACTGTTCGCGGATCTGCGCGACGGTGAGCTCGGGCACGCGCGTATCGCCGCGGCGAGCCTCGTCGAGCAGACGCCACGACGCTTCGATCGCGCGTTCCCCTCCTTTGACGGCGACGTACATCAGTGCATCTCCACGAGCGTGGTGCGCGGCAGGCCGAGAAGGCGATCGCCGCACACGAGATAGAAGTCGATGCCGCACGGAAAGTGCGGCGCGAGCGCGGCGCGTTCGTGCCAGAAGCGCTCGGGCAGGCCGACGGGCGCGATGGCGCGGGTCGTTTCGATGCCGGGGCCGCGCAGCGCGAGCGGCGCGCCGCCGCTGAGCGCTTCCACGCGCACGAACACGGTGGCGGATTGCTCGGGCGACTCGGGCGTGCCGCTCGCGAAGGCGTCGAGCGGCGGCAGCGTGGCGGCGTCGTGCACGTAGGCGAACGCGGCTTCGCGCGGCGCCTCGGCAAGCGGCGCGCCTGCGTGAAAGCGCAGCGCGGCCGCGAGCGCGGCGTCGGGCTGCGCGAGCCAGACAGGCGTGGCGTAGTCGGCGAGCGTGAGCAGCCCCGCAAACGCGGCGAGGCCGGCACGTGCGGCAGCGGCTTCGGCCGCCGGCAGACGCATTTCGATCACGCCGATCGTGCCCGGCCGCGCCAGGGCGTCGAGCAGCGTGCGGAACACGGCTTGACTGTCATGGACCGGATCGCCGAAGCCGGGCGCGAGCGCCGCGAGCAAATCAGGCGTCATGGCATTGCGTGCGTCGCTCATGCGTCACCTCGAACCATCGTGAAGAACTCGACCCGCGTGCTGGCTGCATCGGCGCGGCGCGCATCGCGCCGTGCGGCGAGACGCGCCGCGAGCGGCTCGATCAATTGCGCGTGCAACCGGGCATGGTGCGCGGGAACTTGCAGCAGCGCGTCGGCGAGCGCGGCCAGTTCGGCGCGGCGCTTGTCGCGGCCCAGATGGCACGCTACGCCGACAGGGCCGGGCTCGCCTGCGCCCGTGGCCTGGGTGTCCGAGGCGCGCAGGCGCAGGGTGGCGCGGGTGACGGTGGCTTCGCCAAGGTTGAAGGCGTCGCCGGTGCCGCCGACGCGCCCGCGCACCATGGCAAGACCCGTTTGCGGCGGGCGCAACCAGTCGAAGGCGGGTGCGGGCGCGCCGCCGAGCGCCTCGCCCAGTGCCGCTTCGAGCTCGGCGCGCGGCGTGCGCGCGAGAACCGCCATCCAGGCGCGCCGGGCGGCGGCAGAGGATGAGTGAGAGGAGGCGTTCATCGGAATTCCTGTGTCGTGAACGAAGGAAGGACTGACATGGCAACCGGGCTTGCGAACAGCATCCATTGAAGCATCTATTCGTCTAAACGTCTAGACGTCTATTCATACAGTTGTCCAGCGCCGATGGAATGGGGGTTTTCATATTTCCATCACGCCATGCGCACTACAATGCACAAAACGCCATTGAAACCGAGAGGAATGACAGCACCATGACATCGAACGACGACGCGCCGTCCAGCCTGCTTGAGCGCGGTGCGGGCGTAGCGGTGTGGCGGCAGATCGAGCAGATCCTCGCGGCCGAGATCGCCGCGAAGGGCTTCGGCGAAGACGGCCGCCTGCCGAGCGAGGGTGAACTCGCGCGCCGCTTCGACGTGAACCGCCACACGGTGCGGCGTGCGATGCTGGGACTCGCGGCGCTCGGCCTCGTGAGCGTCGAACAGGGGCGCGGCACCTTCGTGCAGCCAGGCGCGATCGACTACACCATCGGCAAGCGCACGCGCTTCACCGAGAACCTGAAGCGCCATCAACATTCGGCGGCGGGCAAGCTGCTTGCGTCGTCGCGCGTGAAGGCGGACCCCACGGTCGCGAAGGCGCTGGGCCTGCGCGCGGGCGCGCTCGTCTACCGGCTCGAAACGCTGCACGAGTCGGACGGCGTGCCGCTCACCTACGCGCGCAGCTGGTATCCGGCCGCGCGCTTCGCCGATCTGCCCGTCGTCATGGAGCGCGTGGACAGCACCTCGAAGGCGCTCGCCGAATATGGCGTGACGGACTATCTGCGCAAGTGGAGCCGCATCGGCAGCGTGCTGCCCGAGGCCGAGGTGGCGCGGCGCCTGAACATCAACCGTCAGCAGCCCGTGCTGTGGGTGGAAAACGTCGATGTCGATCTCGACGGCACGCCGATCAAGTACGGCATCACGCACTTCGCGGCCGATCGCGTGCAGCTGATGGTGGAGCACGACCTATGAGCGTGCCGCGGGCAGACTGGAGCGAAGCCGCGCGCTTCGCGCTCTACTATGCGCCGCCGCGCGAATCGGCATGGTGGCAGGCGGGCTGCGCGTGGCTCGGCCGCGATCCGGAAACGGGCGACGAGCTTGCGCCGCCTTTGATCGACGGACTCTCGCAACCGCTGGAAACGCTCACGGTCGCGCCACGCCGCTATGGATGGCATGGCACGCTCGTGCCGCCGTTCCGTCTCGCGCCCGGCGTGGCGCCCGAAACGCTCGTGGCAGCCGCGCAGCAGTGGGCGCAGCGGCAGGCGCGCCTGGCGGTCCATGTCGAGGCGGCGACGATCGGCCGTTTCGTGGCGCTGTGCCCGGCCGACGAAGCCGGCGAAACGGCGCTGCGCGAACTCGCCGCCGATGCACTGCGCGCGCTCGACTCGCTGCGCACCCCGCAAACGGGCGCCGAACTCGCGAAGCGCCTCGATGCGCCGCTCACGGCGCGCCAGCGGGCCTACGTCGAGCAATGGGGGTATCCGTACGTGTTCGAAGAATTTCGCTTTCACATGACACTTTCCGATTCGCTGAACGATGCGCCAGCGCGCGCGCAACTCGTCGAGGCCTGGAATACGCGGATGCGCGACGCCGGGCCGCTGCCGGTGGAAGGCGCGGCGCTCTTCGTCGAGCCGGAGCCGGGCGCGCCGTTCGCACTGTGGCGCCGCCTGCCGTTCGCAGGGGGGCATGCATGAAAGGCGGTCTGATCTACGTGATGGGGCCTTCGGGCGCGGGTAAGGACACGCTGCTGCGTTATGCGCGCGGGCGCCTCGCCGGCGAGAGCGTCGTGTTCGCGCATCGATACATCACGCGCGAAGACAGTGGCGGCGAGAACCACATCGCGCTCACCGAGCCCGAATTCGAGGCGCGCTCGCAGCGCGGTCTCTTCGCGCTGCAATGGCGCAGTCACGCGCTGCGCTATGGCGTGGGCGTGGAGATCGACCAGTGGATGGCGCTCGGCTGCACCGTGGTGGTGAACGGCTCGCGGGAATATGCGCGCGAGGCGTTCGGGCGCTACGCCCGCATGACGCTCGTGCATATCGAAGCCGCGCAACACGTGCTGGCCGCGCGCCTCGCATCGCGGGCGCGCGAGACACCGGAGCAGGTCGCGGCGCGCCTCGCGCGGCGCGCCGTGTTCGAGGTGCCGCCGGGTGCCGCGTTCTCGCGCATCGACAACTCGGGGCATCTGGAAGCGGCGGGCGAGGCGTTCGTCGAGATCGTGAGGCGGGTCGCGGCCGGATAGTGCGGGCGCGGTCCTTAACCGCTGCTTAAGGGCTCGCATCGGCTGGGGGATTTTTGGTCGGGCGGGGTCGCCGTGAGAAGATGCAAGCGACCCGAGAACTCAAAGAGAACGCCCTTGGACCGCTTCCAGGAGATGCAGATTTTCACGCGCATCGTCGACCGCCGCAGCTTCACGCAGGCGGCCGAGGATTTGAACCTGCCGCGCGCGACGGTCACCAACTCGATCAAGCGCCTCGAAGCGCGGCTCGGCGTGCGCCTGCTCGAACGCACCACGCGCCAGGTGAAGCCCACGCTCGACGGCGAAGCCTACTACCAGCGTTGCACGCGCCTGCTCGCCGACCTCGAGGAAACCGAGGAGGCGTTTCGCGATACCGATCCGCAGGGCCGTCTGCGCGTGAACATGCAGGGCACGCTCACGCAGTATTTCGTGATGCCTCGCCTGCCCGAATTCCTCGCGCGCTATCCGCGCATCGAACTCTTCATCGGCTCGGGCGATCATTTCGTCGACCTCGTGGGCGAAGGTGTGGACTGCGTGCTGCGTGCGGGCGAACTGGCCGATTCCTCGATGATCGCTCGCCGCGTGGCGCTGCTGGAGCAGGTGACCTGCGCGAGCCCGGCGTATCTCGAACGGCACGGCGACCCGGAGTCGATCGAGGCGCTCGATGGTGCGCATGCGGGTGGCGCGGGACGCCTCGCCCATTGCGCAGTCAACTATGTTTCGCCTGCCACGGGCCGTGCGTTGCCGCTCGAATTCACGACACTCGATGGCGTTGTCGACGTGACGCTGCCGGGCCCGGTGGCCGTGAACAGTGCGGAGATCTACACGGCCGGCGCGCTGGCGGGGCTGGGCATCGTGCAGGTGCCGCGCTACCGCGTGCGCGAGCAGCTCGCCACGGGCGAGCTGTGCGTCGTGCTGCCTTCGCATCCTCCGCCACCATTGCCGGTTTCGCTGCTTTACCCGCAGAACCGCCAGTTGTCGCTGCGCGTGCGCGCTTTCGCAGACTGGCTCGTGCAGGTGTTCGCCGCTGCCGCGTGAGCCTGCCGGGCGGCGCGCTCAGTTCCTTCTCAGGTGCTCGCCTTGCCCTCAGGTACGCCGGGCGACCATGTCGGAGACGCGCGTCGCGGCTTGCTGAAGCGGTTCGAGAAAGGTCTTCACCATCTGCTTCGCCGACGTGCGCTGCGCATTGCCGCTGATGTTCATCGCGGCGATCACGCGGCCCTGCCGGTTGCGGATGGGCGCCGAGATCGAGATGAGGCCGCCTTCCAGTTCCTGGTCGACGATGGCCCAGCCTTGCTGGCGCACCTGAGCGATGATCTTCTTGAGCTCGCCGATGTCGGTGACCGTGCGCGCGGTATGCGCATAGAGCGGCGAGGAGCCGAGCGTTTCGTCGAGCGCGGCTTCGTCCAGCGAGGCGAGCAGCACGCGCCCCATCGACGTGCAATACGCGGGCAGGCGGCTGCCGATCGAAAGGTTGATCGTCATGATCTTGTGCGTGGGCACGCGCAGCACATAAACGATCTCGGTGCGGTCGAGCACGGCTGCCGAGCAGCTTTCGTGCACTTCCTGCGACAGTTCCTCCATCACCGGCTCGGCGAGATTCCAGAACGGCATCGACGTGAGATAGGCGAAGCCGAGATCGAGAATGCGCGGGGTGAGGCGAAAGAGCCGTCCGTCGGCCTCGACGTAGCCAAGCGTCTGCAGCGTGAGCAGGATGCGGCGCGCGCCCGCGCGCGTGAGGCCCGTGGCGGCGGCGACGTCCGTGAGGGTCTGCTCGGGATGCTCGGCGTTGAACGCGCGGATCACCGAAAGCCCGCGCGCGAATGACTGCACGTAGGAGTCGCCCGGCTTTTCGGGAATCTCCTGCTTTTCGGCGGAACGGTCTGGCGAGGCACTGGAAGCAGAATTCATGGATTGGCGGTTCGATCTTGCGGCGGCGCTTGGAAGAGACTATCAAGATAGCGCATGCGATCGGTTTTCGCCAACAGTGGACAGGGAAGGGCGGTGCCGAGCTTCGGCGACGAGCGCGCACGAAAAGCCGCTCGAGCGCCGCGTCGGGATATGCGGCATATGCGCGCAGCAGAGGAATTAGCAGCCGGTTATTTGATTGCAGTCAATTATTTCCCGTTGAAAAAGATAATTGGCCAATGCCAGGAATTTCGGTAAAAGCGAGATAAAAAACCGGTGTTGGGATTCGAATGAATCTGGACACTTTGTGACGTTTTTCGAAGCAGACTGCGCTCGCTCTTCGCTCGCTTTCATCGCCTGCCCGCTCGCCGTCCGCCGAGCGGGAGTCCGGCCCGGCCCGTGGCGGCTGTTCAGGATGCCGAAAGCCGATAGAAAGATAATTGCGGCCTTCCGTCGCGCTTGCCTGGGCGAGCTTTAACCGGCTCGCCACTCCTTAACAAAGATCAAATTTCGCGCATTGTCCTTTCCGTAGAATCGCGCTGAATACGATACGGGAGCATTTTGCGTGGCGAGTTTGCGATGCAAATGTGTTGGGTGTTAGGCGTTTTGGTGGACAACGGAACAGGCAAACATGAAAGACAGAAGAGTCTTTAAAAGGTGGTTAATCCCCCTCGGCAGCGGGCTGCTCGTTTCTCTTGCAGGGTGCAGCGGCAATTTTGCCCTGCTGGACCCGAAGGGCAGCGTGGGCGTGGCCGAAAGATCGCTCATCGCCACGGCCACATGGGCCATGCTGCTGGTCGTGGTGCCCGTCATCATCCTGACGCTCCTGTTCGCGTGGCGTTACCGGGCCTCCAACCGCAACGCGACCTACGCGCCGAAGTGGGCCCATTCCACGGCGATCGAAGTGGTGGTGTGGGCCATTCCCTCCGCCATCATCCTTTTCCTTGCGGTCCTCACCTGGCGCACCTGTCACGAGCTCGACCCGTACAAGCCGCTGGAGTCGAGCGTGAAGCCCATCAACGTCGAGGTCGTCGCGCTCGACTGGAAGTGGCTGTTCGTCTACCCGGACCTTGGCATTGCCTCGGTGAACCAGCTGGCCGTGCCGGTCGGCACGCCGGTCAACTTCCGCATCACGTCGGACTCGGTGATGAACTCGTTCTTCATCCCGCAGCTTGGCAGCCAGGTGTACGCCATGGCGGGCATGCAAACGCGCCTGCACCTGATCGCCGACGAAGCGGGCGATTTCGACGGCCTCTCGTCGAACTACAGCGGCAAGGGCTTTTCCGATATGAAGTTCCGCACGCTCGCCATGAGCCAGCAGGATTTCGACTCGTGGGTGCAGAAGGTGAAGGCGTCGTCGATCCAGCTGTCGATGGACAAGTACGCAACGGTCGCGCAGCCGCAGGAGAAGGCGCCCGTGCAGTACTTCTCGACGGTCGACCCGAAGCTCTTCAACAACATCATCGCGAAGTACAACAACGGCCACGTCACGAACTTCAGTGACCCGTCGTGCGTGACCAAGGGGTAAGCAGCATGTTCGGAAAACTCACATTAGAGGCGATCCCGTTCGATCAGCCCATCATCATGGGCGCGGCGGCGTTCATGGCGCTGATCGTTCTCGGCGTGCTCGGTCTCGTTACCGTGACCGGCAAGTGGAAGTACATCTGGACCGAGTGGCTCACGAGCGTGGACCACAAGCGTATCGGCGTGATGTACATGATCGTGGCGGTGCTCATGCTCGTGCGCGGCTTCGCCGACGCGGTCATGATGCGGATCCAGCAGGCCATGGCGTTCGGTTCGCCCGGCTATCTGCCGCCGCATCACTTCGACCAGATCTTCACGGCGCACGGCGTCATCATGATCTTCTTCATGGCGATGGCGCTCATGGTCGGTTTCTTCAACCTCGTCGTGCCCCTGCAGATCGGCGCGCGCGACGTGGCGTTCCCGTTCCTGAACTCGCTCTCGTTCTGGATGACGGCGATCAGCGCGATCCTCATCAACGTGTCGCTCGTGGTCGGCGAGTTCGCGAAGGTGGGCTGGCTCGCGTATCCGCCGCTTTCCGAACTGCAGTTCAGTCCGGACGTGGGGGTCGACTATTACATCTGGGCGGTCCAGCTTTCCGGCGTCGGTACCTTGATCACGGGCGTGAACTTCTTCGTCACGATCATCAAGATGCGCGCGCCGGGCATGACGCTCATGAAGATGCCGGTGTTCACGTGGACGGCGCTGTGCTCGAACGTGCTGATCATGGCAACGTTCCCGATCCTCACCATCGCGGTGGCGCTGCTCGGCCTCGACCGCTATGTCGGCACGCACTTCTTCACGAACGAGCTGGGCGGCAACGCCATGCTGTACCTGAATCTGATCTGGGCGTGGGGCCACCCCGAGGTGTACATCCTCGTGCTGCCGGCGTTCGGCATCTATTCGGAAGTGATGGCCACGTTCTGCAAGAAGCCGCTGTTCGGCTACAAGACGATGGTCTACGCCTCGTGCGCGATCATGGTGCTGGCGTTCCTCGTGTGGGCGCACCACTTCTTCACGATGGGCGCGGGCGCCGACGTCAACGCGTTCTTCGGCATCGCGACCATGATCATTGCGATCCCGACGGGCGTGAAGATCTTCAACTGGCTGTTCACGATGTATCGCGGCCGTGTTCACTTCACCGCGCCGGTGCTCTGGACGATCGGCTTCATGGTGACGTTCTCGATCGGCGGCATGACCGGCGTGATGATGGCGATCCCCGGCGCGGACTTCGTGCTGCACAACTCGCTCTTCCTCGTCGCCCACTTCCATAACGCCATCATCGGCGGCGTGGTGTTCGGCTACCTCGCGGGCCTGCAGTACTGGTTCCCGAAGGTGTTCGGCCTCAAGCCCAGCGAAAAGCTCGGGAAGGCGTCGTTCTGGTGCTGGCTCGTCGGCTTCTACGTGGCGTTCGTGCCCATCTACGTGCTCGGTTTCATGGGCGCAACGCGCCGGACGAACCACTACGACGTGGCCGAATGGCAGCCGTACTTCGTCGTCGCCGCGATCGGCGCAGCGATCATCGCGCTTGGCGTCGTGTTCCAGGTGCTGCTGTGGGTCATGGCCTTCGTGAACCGCAACAAGGCGGAATGCAAGGACGTGACAGGCGACCCGTGGGATGGCCGCACGCTCGAATGGGCAACCTCGTCGCCGCCGGCGGTCTACAACTTCGCCGTCATTCCGCACGTGGACGATATCGACGCCTTCGCGCACATGAAGGAAACGGGCCGCGGCCTGGGGCTCGCCACGAAGTACACCGACATCCATATGCCGTCCAACACGGCGGCGGGCTTGTTCGTCGGCCTGTTCAGCCTTGTGCTGGGTTTCGCGGCCGTGTGGCACATCACGTGGCTCGCGGTGCTCGGGTTGGTCGGCGCTGTCCTGACGGTCATCGTCAAGAGCTTTGGCAATAACGACGGTTACTACATTCCGGCCGCGAAGGTTCGCGAGATCGAAGAGCGGCGCTTCGGCACCGGCGTCGCCGCGAAGCAGCGCGACATTGTCGCTGAGGAGGCTTACTGATGTTGCAGAAAACCCATGCGGCAACCCTTGCCGAACTCGATCACCACGATCACCCGCAGTCGCACTCGGTATTCGGCTTCTGGATCTACCTGATGACCGACTGCGTGCTGTTCGCGGCGCTGTTCGCCACGTTCGGCGTCCTCAGCCACCAGTTCGCTGGCGGCCCCACGGGTAAGGACCTGTTCGACATTCCGGGCGTTGCCGTCGAAACGGCCGTGCTGCTGCTTTCCAGCATCACGTACGGCTTCGCGATGCTCGGCGCGCACCAGCGCAAGAACGGCGCCGTGCTCGGCTGGCTCGCCGTCACCTTCGTACTGGGTGCGTCGTTCCTCGTGCTCGAACTGCGCGAGTTCTCGCACCTGATCGCGGAAGGCGCCGGTCCGCAGCGCAGCGCGTTCCTCTCGTCGTTCTTCACGCTCGTCGCCACGCACGGCCTGCACGTGTTCTTCGGCCTCCTGTGGATGCTCGTGATGATGATCCAGGTGGTTCGCGCGCCGAAGCTCGGCGAGCAGGAAGTCCGCCGCCTGACGTGCCTGAGCCTCTTCTGGCACTTCCTCGACGTGGTGTGGATCTGCGTGTTTTCTTTTGTCTATCTGGGGAGCGTGCTCTAAATGGCTCATACTCATGCTCAGTCCCACGGCAGCTTCGGCAGCTATGTCGCGGGCTTCATCCTTGCGGTGCTGCTCACGGCGGGCGCATTCGGCGTTGCCCTGCATGGCTCGCTCGACGCCTCCACGGCCCTCATCGCGATCGCCGTGCTCGCCTTCGTGCAGGTGGTCGTGCACCTCGTGTTCTTCCTGCATCTGAACCTGAAGCCGGGGCAGGGCTGGAACGTGCTTTCGCTCGCGTACACGGTGCTGGCCGCCGCGTTCCTGATCTTCGGCACGATCTGGGTCATGCACAACGTCGGTATGCTCATGATGTCGCGTTGAGCGCATGCCTCACAGGCGGGCGCTATGCGCTCGCCTGAGCCTGCGAAGCCGCACGGACACTTGTCCTGTGCGGCTTTTTCGTTTCTGGCACCACGTCCGCACGCTTGACATGCGTCCCGCGAGACGCCTATTATGGCCGTCAAATTGTTCGATTAACGATCATACGTTCGATAGACGAACAAACCGCACGAGGACGTGCGCGCTCGATCTCCCGTTTTTCGCCCGCGCAGTCCGTCAATCTCAATCATCTTTGCATGGGATCGCATCAGTGCCTGCGATCGAAAGGAGACTCACATGACGGAAGCATTCATCTGCGACGCGATACGCACGCCGATCGGCCGCTACGCGGGCGCCCTGGCCCAGGTTCGCGCCGACGACCTCGGCGCTGTTCCCCTCAAGGCGCTGATGGCGCGCAACAAGGACGTGGACTGGACGGCGATCGACGACGTCATCTACGGCTGCGCGAACCAGGCGGGGGAGGACAACCGCAACGTCGCGCGCATGTCGGCGCTGCTGGCCGGACTGCCGCAGGCCGTGCCGGGCTCGACGGTGAATCGCCTGTGCGGCTCGGGTATGGATGCGGTGGGAATCGCCGCGCGCGCGATCAAGTCCGGCGAAACGGGGCTGATGATCGCAGGCGGCGTGGAGAGCATGAGCCGTGCGCCGTTCGTCATGGGCAAGTCGGCAAGCGCGTTCGCACGCGACGCCGCGATCCATGACACGACGATTGGCTGGCGCTTCGTCAATCCGCTGATGAAGCAGCAATACGGCGTCGATTCGATGCCGGAGACCGGCGAGAACGTCGCCGTCGATTACAACGTGAGCCGCGCCGACCAGGACGCATTCGCGCTGCGCAGCCAGCAGAAGGCCGCGCGTGCGCAGGCCGATGGCACGCTCGCCCAGGAGATCGTGGCGGTGACGATTGCGCAGAAGAAGGGCGATCCGATCGTCGTTTCGCGCGATGAACATCCGCGCGAGACCAGCCTCGAGGCGCTCGCCAAACTCAAGGGCGTCGTTCGCCCCGATGGTTCGGTCACGGCTGGCAATGCTTCGGGTGTGAATGATGGCGCCTGCGCCCTGTTGCTCGCCAACGAGGAAAACGCCCGTCGCTTTGGGCTCGTGCCGCGTGCCCGCGTGCTCGGTGTGGCCACTGCCGGCGTCGCGCCGCGTGTCATGGGTATCGGCCCCGGGCCGGCTACCCAGAAGCTCCTCGCTCGCCTGAACATGACCATCGATCAATTCGACGTGATCGAGCTGAACGAAGCGTTTGCCTCGCAGGGGCTAGCCGTGCTGCGCATGCTCGGCGTTGCCGACGACGATCCTCGTGTCAACCCGAACGGCGGGGCGATCGCGCTCGGCCATCCGCTCGGGATGAGCGGCGCGCGCCTCGTGACCACGGCTACGTATCAGCTCCATCGCACGCAAGGCCGGTTCGCGCTCTGCACGATGTGCATCGGCGTCGGGCAGGGAATCGCGATTGCCATCGAGCGTGTTTGATCGTTGTCCGTGTTGATTGGAAAAAGCCGCGAATCTCTCGATTCGCGGCTTTTCTGTATGGTCGAACGCTTTGGCGTTGGCCTAGCTCGGGTCGCCCAGATGCGATGGCGCCTGAAGCGCGGCACGGTCGCTTGCGCGGGCGAGTCCCTGGTCCCGGTCTGCCGAAACGTGGCTGTTGGTGTTGCTCAGGCCCACGCGGCTCATATGGGCGGACGACCTGCCGTCGGTGTGCGCGTGATGCGCCTGCGCGTGGAGCGCAGAACGGTCGGCGGCTCGCTCATGTCCCTTGTCGCGGTCCGCTGAAACGTGGCTGTTGGTATTGCTGAAGGCCGCCTTGCTCATATGGCCGAGCGACATGCCGTCCGCGTGGCCGAAGCTCGAGTGGCCAAGGCTTGCGCCCGTCGCGCCGGCGTGACCACCGCCATACCCGCCGCCGTTCCCGCCACCGCTGCCACCGCTTCCACCCCCGCCGCCACCATTGCCGCCGCCATGTGCGTACACCGAAGCAGATGCGCATGCCAGCAGACAGGCCGCCGCTGCAATGATCGTTCGTGCCTTTCTCACTTTCGTTTCCCCCATTTTTCAGTGCATCGATTGTATGGGGTGCCCAAATCGTAAGGGGCGCGCAATGTGTAATCGTGTGTAATTGCTGTTTCGGGTTTTTGGTATGACGATTTAGCGGGCGCCAGGCGGCTTTGGAGGTATGCGAGTCGCACGGGCGCCCGCGAAGGCGCCCGTCGTTCGTCTGCCCTGTGCGGTCCTGCCCGGCCGCTTACATGCCGGCCATGCACATGTACTTGATGACGACATAGTCGTCCACGCCGTAGTGCGAGCCTTCGCGGCCGAGGCCCGACTGCTTCACGCCGCCGAACGGCGCGACTTCGTTCGAGATCAGGCCGGTGTTGATGCCCACCATGCCGTATTCGAGCGCTTCGGCCACGCGCCACACGCGGCCGATGTCGCGGCTGTAGAAGTAGGCGGCGAGGCCGAACTCGGTATCGTTCGCCATCCTGATCACTTCTTCATCGGACGAGAAGCGGAACAGCGGCGCGAGCGGGCCGAAGGTTTCGTCGCGCGCGACCTTCATCGCGGGCGTCACACCCGTGAGGATGGTCGGCTCGAAAAAGCCGTGGCCGAGCGCATGGCGCTTGCCGCCCGCGATCACCTGGGCGCCTTTCGCGAGCGCGTCCTCGATGTGCGATTCCACCTTCAGCACGGCCGCTTCGTTGATGAGCGGGCCTTGCGTCACGCCCGCTTCGGTGCCGAGGCCGACCTTGAGCTTTTCCACCGCGTCGCGCAGTTTCGCGGCGAACGCGTCGTACACGGCGTCATGCACATAGAAGCGGTTCGTGCACACGCAGGTCTGCCCGCTATTGCGATATTTCGAGGCGATGGCGCCGGCCACCGCCGCATCGAGATCGGCGTCTTCGAACACGATGAACGGCGCGTTGCCGCCCAGTTCGAGCGAGACCTTCTTGACCGTCGAGGCGCACTGGCTCATGAGCAGGCGGCCCACGGGCGTCGAGCCCGTGAACGAGAGCTTGCGTACCGTCGGGTTGCTCGTGAGCTCGCCGCCAATCGCCTTCGGATCGCCCGTCACCACGCTGAAGATGCCGCGCGGCACGCCTGCACGTTCGGCCAGCACGGCCAGCGCGAGCGCCGAGAACGGCGTCGCTTCGGCGGGCTTGAGCACGATCGGGCAACCCGCGGCCAGCGCCGGGCCGACCTTGCGGGTGATCATCGCGGCGGGGAAGTTCCACGGCGTGATCGCGGCGCAAACGCCCACGGGTTCCTTCGTCACGACGATGCGCTTGTCGTTGGCGACGGTCGGAATCGTATCGCCGTAAATGCGCTTGCCTTCCTCCGCGAACCATTCGAGGAACGAAGCTGCATAGCCGATTTCGCCCTTCGCTTCGGCGAGCGGCTTGCCCTGTTCCGTGGTGAGGATGAGCGCGAGGTCGTCGGCGTTCTCCATCATCAGGTCGTGCCACTTGCGCAGGATGCCGCTGCGCTCCTTCGCGGTCTTCGCGCGCCATGCGGGCCATGCGGCGTTCGCGGCGGCGATCGCGCGGCGCGTTTCGGCAGCGCCCATGCGCGGCACCGTGCCGATCAGCGCGCCGGTCGCGGGGTTCCTCACTTCGAGCGTGGCGCCGTCTTCAGCGCCTTGCCATTCGCCGTTGATGAAGGCGTTGTGTTGCAGCAGCGATGCGTCTTTCAGGTTCATGTCTCTACTCCCGATAGCCGTGGATGCAATTCAGTTAGAACAACGAACGGCACAGCGGCAATCGCCGGTGTGCCGTTGCGTGGGTGGCCCGCTCGCGGCGGGCCAGGCGGGCTTTGCGGTGAAGCGGCGCGCTGCAGGCTTACGCCGGCACGCCCACCGCTTCCTTGATCGACTCTTCGAGAATCGCGAGCGCTTCGTCGAACACGTTGTCCTGGATCGTGAGCGGGAACAGGAAACGCACGACGTTCGAGTACACGCCGCACACGAGCAGCAGCAGGCCGCGGTTCAGCGCGGCGGTTTGCACGCGCTTCGTGAAGTCGGCGTCGGCTTCGCTCGTGCCCGGCTTGCAGAATTCCACGGCGTTCATCGCGCCCGGGCCGCGCACGTCGGCGATTTGCGGCACGTCGGCCTTCATCGCCTCGAGCTTCGCCTTGAGCTTGTCGCCGAGCTTCGTGCCACGCTCGCAGAGCTTCTCTTCTTCGATGATCTCGATCACGGCGTGGGCCGACGCCACGGCCAGCGGATTGCCCGCATAAGTGCCGCCCAAGCCGCCGGGCGCTGCCGCGTCCATGACATCGGCGCGGCCCACCACGCCCGACAGCGGCATGCCGCCCGCCAGGCTCTTGGCGATCGTCATGAGGTCCGGCGTGACGTCGTAGTGTTCCATCGCGAACAGCTTGCCGGTGCGAGCGAAGCCCGTTTGCACTTCGTCGGCGATCAGCAGGATGCCGTGCGTGTCGCAGATCTTGCGCAGGCCGCGCACGAAATCGGCGGGCGCCTGGTAGAAGCCGCCTTCGCCCTGAACCGGTTCGAAGATGATCGCGGCCACGCGCTTCGGATCGATGTCGGCCTTGAACAGCATCTCGATGTGCTTGAGCGAATCAGCCGTGCTGATGCCGTGGACCGAGTTGGGGTACGGGGCGTGGTAGACGTCGGCCGGGAACGGGCCGAACGCGAGCTTGTACGGGGCGACCTTGCCCGTGAGTGCCATGCCCATCAGCGTGCGGCCGTGAAAGCCGCCCGCGAAGGCGATCACGCCCGGCCGGCCGGTGTGGGCGCGCGCGATCTTGACGGCGTTCTCGACGGCTTCGGCGCCGGTCGTGAAGAACGCGGCCTTCTTCGCGAAGCTGCCCGGCGCGCGCTGTGCGACCTTCTCGGCCAGCGAGACATACGACTCGTAGGGGACGATCTGGTAGGCGGTGTGCGTGAAGTGGTCGAGCTGCGCCTTGATCGCGGCGACGATCTTCGGATGGCGGTGGCCCGTGTTGCACACGGCGATGCCCGCGGCAAAGTCGATGAAGCGGCGGCCTTCGACGTCCCACAGCTCGGCGTTCTCGGCGCGCTCGGCGTAGAAGTCGCACATCACGCCCACGCCACGCGGGGTGATAGCGTTCTTGCGGCTCTGCAGGTCGGCGTTCTTGCTCACGTTCATCTCCTTCGGAATCAGTGTCGGTTCTCTGGTTGGCTGGCGGACCAGCGGGTAATCCATGTCGCGACTATACTCACGTTTGGCTCTAAAATTCAGAGCCATTCGGTGCAATCTTTAGGAGCCAATTTCGATGCGCGCAAGTGTCCTGTCCGACTGGCTGGCCCAACGGCTCGATCGCGGGAGCGCCCAGCCCGTCTACAGGCAGCTCCACAAGCTGCTGCAGCAGGCGATCCTTTCGCGCGAGCTGCCCGCGGGGGCGCGCGTGCCGTCGTCGCGGCTGCTCGCGGCCGAGCTGGGCATTGCGCGCAATACCGTGACGCAGGTGTACGAGCAATTGGTGCTCGAAGGCTATGTGACGTCGGCGACGGGGCGCGGCACCTACGTGGCCGATACGTCGCCGGACGAGATCGTCGGGTCGGCGGAAATTGGCTCCATCGAAGCGTCAGGAAATAGCGGAATGTTTGGCGCGGCGGCGCGGGCGAGCGGCGTTGCAACTAACAGCCCCGCGCGCCTGCCCAGCACGGCAGCGCCCGGCGCGACGATGGGCAGCGGGCAGGGCGCGCTCGCGACAGACCACCCGCAGCGCTCCGCGGCCACGGCCCGCGCGCTCTCCGCACGCGGCGCGCGCCTGATCGCGAGCGCGGGGGTGTCGAAACGCCAGGGCGGCGCGTTCATGCCGGGCGTGCCCGACGTCTCGCGCTTCCCGGCGCGCATCTGGACGCGTCTGCACAACAAGTACTGGCGCAGCCTGCGCCCCGACCTGCTGACCTACGCGCCCGGCGGCGGGCTCGCGCTGCTGCGCCATGTGCTGGCCGACTATCTGCGCACCTCGCGTTCGGTGCGCTGCTCGCCGGAGCAGATCATCATAACGACGGGCATCCATCAGTCGATCGACCTGGCCGTTCGTCTGCTCTCCGACCCCGGCGACACGATCTGGACCGAAGATCCCTGCTACTGGGGCGTGCGCAGCGTGCTGCACGTCTCGGGCCTCAATACGCGGCCGATTGCCGTGGACAGCGAAGGTCTCAATCCTTCGCCCGCCGATTTCGCGGCGCCCCCGCCGCGGCTCATGCTGGTCACGCCCTCCCACCAATATCCGCTCGGCATGGTGATGAGCCTCGCGCGCCGGCGCATGCTGCTCGAGTACGCGCGCCAGCATCAGTGCTCGATCATCGAGGACGATTACGACAGCGAGTTCCGCTATGGCAGCCGCCCGCTCGCCTCCTTGCAGGGGCTCGATACGGCAGGCCAGGTGATTTACGTGGGGAGCTTCGGCAAGACGCTGTTTCCGGGGCTGCGCGTCGGCTATCTCGTCGCGCCGGAAGCGCTCGCGGAAAGCTTCGCGACCGCGAGCGCCGAGCTTTATCGCGAGGGGCAATTGCTGCAGCAGGCCGTGCTGGCCGAATTCATCGCCGAGGGGCACTTCACCTCGCACATCCGCAAGATGCGCGCACTGTATGGCCAGCGTCGCCAGGTGCTGCTCGACGCGCTCACGCGCCGCTACGGCGACGCTTTGCCCGCCATCGGCGGCGACGCGGGTCTGCACGTCGTCCTGCAGCTGCCCGAAGGCAGCGACGACCGCGCCGTGGCCGAAGCCGCGCTCGCGCGTAATATCGTGGTGCGGCCGCTTTCCGGGTATTACTCGTCGCGCGAGCGTGCGAACGCGGGATTGCTGATCGGCTACGCGTGCGTGCCCGACGAAGAGATCCCGCCGGCGTTTGAGACGCTCGCCGAGGCAATCGACACGACCTTGCCCGCGTTCGCGTGAACGGTCAGAGGCGAATCAGCACCGCCCCGCAGGTCACCAGCGCGCACGCCACCATGCGCCGCGCCGTGAGCTTCTCGTTCATGAAGAGCCAGCCGATCAGCACGGCGAAGATCGACGAGAGTTCGCGCAGCGCGGAAACCATCGCAATCGGTAGAAACCGGAACGCCTCGATCACGAGGCAGTATGCCGTCAGGGCGAGCACGCCCGCGAGCATGCCGCGCGCGACCGCGGACTTCGAAGTGAACATCTGCGCCGCGCCGCCGCGCAGCTTGCAGACCAGGAGAAACTGCGGGACGTTCCAGAGCAGATACACCCACATGATGTAGCTGAGCGCATTGCCGGCGAGGCGGGCGCCGAGTCCGTCGATGACCGAGTACATCGCGATGAAAAGGCCCGTGAGCAGCGCATAGGGCACGCTCTCGCCCGAAAAGCGCATGCCGCGCCGGAACGCGAGCGACATGATGCCGAGCGAGACGAACGCAACGCCTGTTGCGGCGAATGCGTGCAGCTGCTCGTGCGCGAATACCAGCGCGCCCACGAACACGAGCAGCGGCGAGAGCCCGCGCGCGATGGGGTAGATCTGCCCGAAGTCGCCGCTGCGATATGCGCGGATCAGCGTGAAGCAGTACGCGAACTCAAGCACCACCGAAGCCGCGATATACGGCCAGCTCGCCTGTGCGGGCAGCGGCAGCACGCACACGGCGACCGCGCTCACGGCGATGTACGGGATCGAGAACATGCCGAGCAGCCAGAGGCGGTCGCCCGAAAGATGAAGGAAGGCGTTCCAGCTCGCGTGCATGAGCGCCGAGAGCAGGACCAGCAGGACGACGAAACTGGCCATCGGGGTTTTGCGTATCGGTTGAAAGACGGGCGGGCCGTTGCGGCCGCAAGGAAACGATTATTTCACCGAATGCGGACGATTGCCACAAATCGCCACAAATTGACAGAAAACGGGTTGCGCGAGCCGTGTTGCGGCTCGCCCGGGGGATGCACAGTGAGGGGTAGCGTCAGATCACGCGCGCGCGCAGTCGCGCGGAGATGAGATCGATGGCCGTGACCACGGCGATCACCATGATGAGGACGGCACTGGTCTGCTGATAGTCGAACGAGCGGATTTCCTCATACAGCACGACGCCGATGCCGCCCGCGCCCACCATGCCCACCACCATTGCCGAGCGCACGTTCGACTCGAACCGGTAGAGCGCGTACGAGATCCACAGCGGCAGGACCTGGGGCAGCACGCCATAGATGATCTCGTCGAGCGGCGAGGCGCCCGTGGCGCGCACGCCTTCGACCGGGCGCGGGTCGATGGCTTCGACGGCTTCGGCGAAGAGCTTCGCGAGCACGCCCGTGGTGTGGACCCACAAGGCGAGCACGCCTGCGAACGGCCCGAGCCCCACGGCCACGATGAACAGCATGGCGAACACCATTTCGTTGATGGCGCGGCACGCGTCCATCAGGCGGCGCACGGGATGCAGCACCCAGTTGGGCGCGAGATTGTGCGCCGACATCAGCCCGAACGGCACCGCACAGACGATGGCGAGCGCCGTGCCCCACAGCGCGACGGCGAGCGTGACCCACATCTCGCCCACATAGGTGCGCCATTCCGTGAAATTCGGCGGGAAGAAGCCGCGCGCGAACGTGCCCATGTTCGCCGAATCGGAGAATAGGTCGAGCGGGCGCATGTCGGCACCGCGCCAGGTCACGCCCAGCAGCACGAACACGATGGCCCAGAGCAGGAGCGAGGACCAGCTGCGCTTGCCGGCCGCCGCCGTTGTCGCTGCGGCCCGCGCGGGGCGTTGCGCCTCCCCGTGTGATGCGGCGGCAGGCGAAGCCGCGGGTACGTGCCCCGTGGCTTCGCCCTGCGGCGCGACGCGTGAGCTGTCGAAATCCATCGCGCCCATTACTGCTTCGCAGATGCGGCGAGCGCGCCGATCTTCGCGTCGATGGCCGCGAGCTGGCTCTTGCGGTCTTCGTCGGAGAGATGCGTGTCGGCGTTGATCTTCTCCTTCTGCTGGAACAGCGCGACCTGGCGGATCGGCAGCAGCTGCGCGTCGGTGGAGGGCGCGAAGCCGGCGAAGCCCGTGATATCAGCCATGATCTTCTTCTCGCGCGGATCCGTCTTCGCGTAGTGGTAGAAGAAGTCGCGCAGCTTTTGCTTCGTCGCTTCGGGCAGATCCTTGCGGTAGACGAGCGGATCGGACGGGATGAGCGGCGACGTCCACAGCACGCGCACCTGGGCGAAACCGTCCGGGTTCTTCTTCTGGAGCGTGGCGAGCTCGATGGTGTTGTTGGTGGCGATATCAACCTTGTTGTTCACCACGGCGAGCACGTTCGCTTCGTGGCTCGACGGCAAGACCGTCTTGAAGTTCGACGCATTCACCGAAACGCCGTGCTTTGCGAACAGGTAGTAACCCGGAATCAGCGTGCCCGACGTCGAATTGGGATCGCCCCAGCCGAGCGTGAGATCCTTTGTATTCCTGAACACATCGTCGATCGACTTCACGCGGCTGTTCACGTTCGTGATCAGCACCGACTTGTAGCCCGTGTCGCCGTTCGCGTAGAGCACCTTCGCGAAGATCTCGCCGTTCGAGCGGTCCACGGCTTCCATGGCCGAAGCATTGCCGAAGTAGCCGATCTGCACCTTGTTGAAGCGCATCGCCTCGATGATGCCCGAATAGTCAGTGGCGAAGAACGCCTTCACGCTCAAACCCGTCTGCTTGTTCAGGTCGTCGATGAACGGTTGCCAGCGTTGCTTGAGCACCGCCGAAGAATCCGTCGAGATGATGCCGAAGTTGAGGTCTTCCGCGTGGGCGGCCGCGCTGCCGAGTGAGGCGAACGCGACGGCGCCGGCGGCGCACCAGGAGAGCATCGAGCGGAGCAGTGTCATGGGAGCGGTCAGTGGTGAGAGAAAAATGTAACGGGTTGAAGAATGCGTGGTGTTATCAGGCCGCGCGCGGTTGCGCGCCGAAGCGCCGGGCAGCCGAAGGGGCAGCATGCGGTTCGAGCAGTTCGCGCGCGGCGCTGCCGTAAAGCTGTTGCAGCAAGGCGGGCGTGAGCGAGCCCGAAGCGCCGTCGTACACCACGCGTCCGTCGCGCAGCGCCACGGTGCGCGGGCAGTACTCCATGGCGATATCCACCTGATGCAGCGAGACGAGCACCGTAAGGCCGTGTTCGCGGTTCAGCATGCGCAGCATGTCCATCACGCGGCGCGACGATTCGGGGTCGAGCGAGGCGATCGGCTCGTCGGCGAGGATGAGGCGCGCGCGCTGCACGAGCGCGCGTGCGAGCGCCGCGCGCTGCTGCTGCCCGCCCGAGAGATTCGCGGCGCGTTCGGCGGCCTTGTGCGCGATGCCCACTTCGCCGAGCGCGGCAAGCATCAGCTCGCGCTCGGCGCGCGGAAAGCGGCCCGTGAGGCGGCGCCACAGCGGCAGTCGCGCAAGCGCGCCGATCAACACATTCGTTTCGACCGTGAGGCGATGCACGAGATTGAACTGCTGGAACACGAAGCCGATGTCGCGGCGAATGCGGCGCACTTCCCGCACGATCCGTCCGTCCTGCTGAATAGGACGACCAAGGATTTCGATGCGCGAAGGCTGCGGGTCGGAAGCCGTGAAGCCCGCAATATGACGCAGCAAGGTCGATTTACCCGAACCCGACGCGCCGATCAACGCGACCATCTCGCCCTCGCCGACGCGCAGGTTGATTTCGTCGAGCGCCTTGCGGCCACTGTCGAAGCTTTTCGAGAGGCGTTCGATGCGTATGGCGTCCATAACGAACCATCACTGTGTAGTCGAGGGCTCATTCTAGGAAGCGACTGTGACGGTTGAGTGAAGGTGTCGCGACGTCTAGACGACTATACGTATCGAGGTCTTCTGAGGGAGCGATAAATTTGACACCATGTGACAGCCACATGACGCCAAACATCTGTCATGCTCAACATCGAGGGAAGCGGCTATATTGTTGGGCAACGCACATGCTGTCCCTGGTTTTGCCGACTCGTCTTTGACTCATGATTGACACATCGTCGACAAGAACCGCAAGCACAAAGCAGTTGTAGACAATGCGGCCGCGCATCCCGGCCCTGATCCGAACGAGCGACGAAACCGGCGCCATGCAGGCACTGAGCTTCCTACCCGACAGCTTCGCGGAATACGAGGAACTCAAGGAGATTCTCGATGCCGGCGCACGCTGGTTCGATATTCGCAGCGCGGGCGAAGTCGAGGTGCGGGGGCGCACTTTTTCGCTCTACGTGGCGGCGATCGGCTCGCGCGATCCGGCTGCGCCCGCCATCGGGTTCTTCGGCGGCATTCATGGTCTCGAGCGCATCGGCTCGCAACTGGTGCTCGATTACATGCGGGCATTGGTCGGGCGTCTGGCGTGGGACGACCTGCTCGCGCGGCAGCTCGAATCGGTGCGCATCGTCTTCGCCCCGATCTTCAACCCCGGCGGCATGTGGCTCGCCACGCGCGCCAACCCGAATGGCGTGGACCTCATGCGCAACGGGCCGCAAGACGCCGATGGACGCGTGCCCTTTCTAGCGGGCGGCCAGCGCGTCGGCTCGTGGTTGCCCTGGTATCGCGGCAGGCGCGGCGCGCCGATGGAGGTGGAGGCGGCGGCGCTCCTCGAGATCGTCGGCGAAGAGCTCACGAGCCGGCCGCTTTCGTTCGCGCTCGACTGCCATTCGGGCTACGGCTGGAGCGACAGTATCTGGTTTCCGTACGCGCGCACGCGCCGCCTCATGCGCCACTTGCCCGAGATGTACGTGCTCAAGACGATGTTCGAGCGCGCGCATCCGCACCACGGCTACACCTTCGAGCCGCAGAGCCATCAATATCTGCTGCACGGCGACCTCTGGGATTGCGCGTACGACCGCGCGCCCGCGAGCAATGTCTTCCTGCCGCTCACGCTCGAACTGGGCTCGTGGTTGTGGATCAAGAAGAACCCGCGCCAGATCTTCTCCCGGCAAGGCATGTTCAATCCGCTCATGGCGCATCGTACCGCGCGCGTGCTGCGCCGCCACGCGAACCTGTTCGAGTTCCTCACGCGCGCGGCATATTCGGCGCCGCGCTGGCTGCCCGAGGGCGTGACGCGCGACCAGGTGCTGCAAAGCGCGATCGGGCACTGGTACAAAAGGCCGGGCGCATGAGCGGACCGTGGATCCTGCTGCGCGGCCTCACGCGCGAATCGCGCCACTGGGGGGCGTTCGCCACGCTCCTCGCCGCGAAAGGCGGCGGGCTGCCCATCGATCTGCCCGGCAACGGCGCACTGGCGAGCCAACGCTCGCCCTTCGCGGTCGAGGCCTACGTGGACGCGTTGCGTGCCGAGGCGCGGCGGCGCGGCGCACACGCGCCCTACCGCGTGCTCGCGATGTCGCTGGGTGGCATGGTGGCCACGGCGTGGGCGCTGCGCTACCCCGAAGAGATCGCGAGGCTTGCGCTCGTCAACACGAGCATGCGGCCATATAGCCGACCGTACGAGCGCTTGCGGCCCGCCGCATGGCCCGCGCTCGTGCGCGTGGCGCGTCATTGGAGCGGCCGCGACCGCGAGAGCATTGCCGAGACGCTGATACACGGCCTGACCTGCGCGCGCCGCGACACGCTCGCCGCCGACCTCGAAGCATGGCGTGCGATTCGTGCCAGCGCGGGCGTGAGCCGTGCAAACGCGCTGCGCCAGCTAGCCGCTGCCGCGCGTTTCGAGGCGCGCGGCGTGCCGCGTTGTGCGGTGCTCGTCGTGTCGTCACGCGGTGACAGGCTCGTGAATCCGGTTTGCTCGGAGCGCCTCGCGAGGGCCTGGTGCGCGCCGCACGTCGAGCATCCGTGGGCGGGGCACGATCTGCCGCACGACGACCCGCACTGGCTCGCCGACGCGCTCCATGCCGTCGACGTCGCCGGCGCCGCCGCGGCCGGGCCGGCCTGAGCCGGCCAGGCCAAGCCAGGCCGGGGCCGCCGCGCGCCCGCACGGATCGTCCGTCCGACGATTGCCCCATAATACGAAGCTCAATCCGGCACTTTCAGGACGATTTCCAGACATGAACGAGAAACCCGCCATCGGCGCCGCCGTGCCGCGCCTCACGAGCCTTTCGCACGGCGGCGGCTGCGGCTGCAAGATCGCGCCGGGCGTGCTTTCCGCGCTGCTCGCCCGCAGCACGCCGCTGACCGCCGCGTTTCCGAACCTGCTGGTCGGCACCGAGACCGCCGACGACGCCGCCGTCTACAAGCTCAACGACGAGCAGGCGATCGTCGCGACCACGGACTTCTTCATGCCGATTGTCGACGACCCGTACGACTTCGGCCGCATCGCCGCGACCAACGCGCTGTCGGACGTCTACGCGATGGGCGGCAAGCCGATTCTCGCGCTCGCGCTGGTCGGCATGCCCATCAACGTGCTGCCGCACGACGTGATCGCGCAGGTGCTGCGCGGCGGCGAGGATGTCTGCGCGGCAGCGGGCATTCCCGTGGCGGGCGGCCATTCGATCGATTCCGTCGAGCCCATCTACGGGCTCGCGGCGCTCGGCGTGGTGCATCCCCAGCGCGTGAAGCGCAACGCATCGGCGCGCGCGGGCGACGTGCTCGTGCTGGGCAAGCCGCTCGGCGTGGGCGTGCTGTCGGCCGCGCTCAAGAAGGAGCTGCTCGACGCCGCCGGCTACGAGGCCATGGTGGCCGCGGCGACCCAGCTCAACAAGCCCGGCGCGACGCTGGCGGAACTGCCCGGCGTCCACGCCATGACCGATGTGACCGGCTTCGGGCTGCTTGGCCACACGCTCGAAATCGCGCGCGGCGCGAACCTCACGGCGCACGTGCGCTATGCCGACCTGCCGTGGCTGCCGGGCGTGCAGAAGTTCGTGGATCAGGGCGTATTCACGGGCGCGTCCGGGCGCAACTGGGCCTCGTACGGCGAGGCCGTCACGCTCGCGCCCAGCCTGCCCGAAAGCGCGCGCACGCTGCTCACCGACCCGCAAACCTCGGGCGGCCTGCTCGTGGCGTGCGCGCCCGAAAGCGTGGACGAAGTGCTGGCGATTTTCCGCGCAGACGGCTTCGACGAGGCGCGCGTGATCGGGGAAATGCGCGAAGGCCCGGCCCGCGTGGAAGCGGCATGAGGGCGCGATGAGCGGAGAATCGCCGAAAGCCATCTTCTACGCGCTCGCTGCGAATTTCGGCATCGCCGTCTGCAAGTATGCCGCCGCGGCGTTCACGGGTTCGGGATCGATGTTCGCGGAAGCGATTCACTCGACGGCCGATTGCGGCAATCAGCTGCTGCTGCTCTTCGGCCTGCGCCAGTCGCGCGAGCCGGCTACGCCGCTGCACCCGATGGGCACGGGCCGCGCGATCAACTTCTACTCGCTGCTCGTCGCGCTGCTGCTGTTCTTCGTGGGTGGCGCGTTCTCGGTGTACGAGGGCGTTCACCGGCTGATCCTTCGCGAACCGTTGCGCTTCGTGTACGTGGCGCTCGTCGTGCTCGGCATTTCGGTGGTGCTCGAAGCGTTTTCGCTTTACGGCGCGATCCGCGAGATCCGCAAGGGCGCGCCCACGAAATCGCTGTGGCGCTGGGCGCGCGAAACCCGTGACTCGGACCTGCTCGTCGTGGCCGGCGAAGATATCGCCGCGCTGGCAGGTCTCGCCATTGCGTTCGCGGCGGTGCTGCTCACGGTCGTGACAGGCAATCCCGTATGGGACGCGTGCGGCTCGATCGGCGTGGGCATTTTGCTCATGCTGATCGCCTGGTTCATCGCGCGCGAGGTGAAGTCGATGATCGTGGGCGAATCGGCGAGTCCGGAAATGCGGCGGGAGATCGAAACGTTCCTGCGCTCGCGCCCCGAGATTCGCAGCATCATCAGCCTCATTACCCTGCAATGGGGCAAGGAGGTGATGGTGGCCGTGCAGTGCGAAATGCTCGACTACGAGCACAGCCGCACCATGGTCGAGGCGATCAACGAAATCGAAGCCGCTTTGCAGGCGCGCTTTCCCGTCGTGCGCTGGGTGTTCTTCGAGCCGGATTTCGTGCAGCGGTAATGCCATGGCCCACCGGTCGCTGAACCGGCGGGCCTTTTCAGACCTACACGTGGCGCACTAGTGGCGAAACGGCATCCACACGGGCGTCGTGTTGTCCCACTGTTCGAGTTCGGACGGTACGGTCGAATTCATATCGGACTCCTCTATTCCTGGCCTTGCGATTGAATGTCGATGCGCTTTGCGGCGTTATTCGCCAGCCTGCGCGACGCGAGCGGGGCCGTTTGCGCGGCCTTCCTGCAGCGCGATGCGTTGCGCTTGCGTGCGGCCGATCAGGCTTTGCTCGGGGTAGGTCGTCTTGTTGAGCGAGGGCAGGGTGCCGTCGCGATACGCGGCGACGATTTCGGCTTTCACTTCGGCGCGCGTTTTCGGGGCGCTGTTGTCCTGGGCGAAGGCCGAAGCGCTCGCGGCGAGCGAGAGAGCGAGCGTGGCGCCAATGGCGGTAGCGAGAGTGCGTGTCATGATCTGCTCCTGTTATATCGATGCCGCGAGGGCTGCGGCGACAGGAGCAAATGTAGTTGCGCGGCCGTTCGCGATAAACGGCCGGAACGCGAAAGCAATTGTCGAGAATCCGGAACAATCGCTGCGCCGCGCCCGCGCAAGCCTTTGCGGACGCGGCTTCGACGGCGGGCGCAGCGCTACGCCGTCCAACTTACGCGGGCAACTACGCGGCCCATTCCGAAACGACCGGCGTTTCGAGCGCCGGCGCGTTTTCGCGCTCTTCGATCGTTCGCATCGTGCAGGCCTTGTCGAGCGAGGCGCGGCCGCTCAGGAGCGGGCAACGGTCGAACACTTCGGCGATCCAGTCCACGAACACGCGCACTTTCGGCGACAGATGGCGGCTGTGAGGATACACGGCCGAAATCGGCATGGGCAGCGGCTTGAAATCGGGCAGCACTTCGACGAGCGCCCCCGACTTCAGATGCGGCAGCACCATGTAGCGCGGCGCCTGGATCAGGCCGAAGCCCTCGATGCCGCAGGTCACATAGGCATCCGCATCGTTGACCGAGACCATGCTCTTGAGCTTGACCTCCACTTCCTTGCCGTCGACGAGGAAGGCCCAGTCGATGACGCGCCCCGTGCGCGATGAAAAGTAATTCACGGCGCGATGCTCGGCCAGTTCCTCGAGCGTTTGCGGCGTGCCGTGGCGCTCGAGATACGCGGGCGCCGCGCACGACACGCCTTCGAAGATGCCGATGCGCCGGGCCACCAGCGACGAATCCTGGAGCGCGCCCACGCGCACCACGCAATCCACGCCTTCCTGAAGCAGGTCGACCGGGCGGTCGGAGAGCCCGAGCTGCAGATCGATGTCCGGATAGCGCCCGTGGAATTCGCACAGCGATGGAATCACGATGAGCCGCCCGATCGAACCGGGCATGTCGATGCGCAGCTTGCCGTGCGGCTTGCGGTTGCGATCCTGGAATGTGGTTTCCGTTTCCTCGACGTCGGCGAGAATGCGCACGCAGCGCTCGTAATACGCGGCGCCGTCGGGCGTGAGCGAGAGGCGCCGCGTCGTGCGGTGCATGAGGCGCACGCCGAGAAACGCTTCGAGGTTCTGAATGATCGTCGTGACCGATGCGCGCGGCATGTCGAGCGTCTCGGCTGCGCGCGTGAAGCTGTTGGTATCGACGACGCGGGTGAACACCTGCATGGCCTGAAGGCGGTCCATTGCCACTCTCCGAAAGTGTTCGGACGCACGCCGCGCGGTGCTTGAATGAACGCTCGCGCGAAAAGAAGAGACAGATTGTTCAGGTGCGCCGAATTGTGTTGCCGGATTATAGGCATTTATTTGCAAGTCTGCCGAACCCACAATTCGCTGCATCTGAAGCTACTCTCGCGCATTGCGCCGATTCGACATGGATGTCTTTAAACGCCCGGCGTCCTGGATTCCCGCGGAAGACGCATCGCTCGCCGAAGTGCCGGCGGCTGTGCCTCTTTCCGCGCCCGCCAGGCCCAGCAAGGCACACACGCTGCTCACGACCGACGTGGCGATCGAAGGTTATGCGCAGCAGATCCCGCTGCGCCTGTATCGCCCCGAAGGCGCGAACGGCCTGCCGGTGCTGCTGTATTTCCACGGCGGCGGCTTCGTGCGCGGGTCGATCGACGAAGCGGACGCCGTCGGGCGTTTTCTCGCAGAACGCTTACCCGCGCTCGTAGTGAGCGTGGGTTACTCGCTTGCGCCGAAGCACCCGTTTCCCGCCGCGCCTGAAGACGCGCATCGCGCGGCGCTCTGGGCGCTCACGCGGGCCCGCGCCTTCGGCGGCAACCCGAAGCGCGTGCTTGCGGCGGGCCACGACGCGGGCGGCCAGATCGCCAATGTGCTCGCCTTCATGGGTCGAGATCGCGGCGACGTGAAGCTCGCGGCCCAGGCGCTGTTCGCGCCGATGCTGGACCCGAGCCTCACGCGCCTCGGCGACGAAGCGCGGCTCGGTTCGGACATCACCGCAAGCGAATGCGCGGCGTGCTATCGGGCCTATCTGCCCGATGCCGCGCAGCGCATGCATCCATACGCGGCGCCGCTCGAATCGCTGCGGCTCGGCGGGCTGCCACCCACGCTCATCGTGACCGCACAGAACGACGTGCTGCACATCGAAGCGGAGAAGTACGCGAGCCGCCTGATCGATGCCGGCGTGCGCACCCAGGTGGTGCGTTACCCGAGCGTCTCGCACGCGAACCTCGCGGCGCATCCGGCCGCGCTCAGCGAAGCGCTGCGGTTTTTCCAATGTTGCTTCGACGCAGGCGCCTCGTAGGCGAAGCGCCGGCGCCGCGGTGATGCCGAACCAGTCAAGAACAATCAACCATTATTTCTGGAGTCCGACATGTCACTCTTTTCGCAATCCCGTACCCGCATCGCGCTGGCGGTCATTGGCGTGCTCGTGGTCGCGGGGCTGGGCACGCTCGGGGCCGTGCGCCTCGACTCCCATCCCGCCGTGGCCGCCGAAGCGCCGCCCGCGCCCGAAGTCGATGTCGCGGCCGTGGTCAACCGCACGATCACCGACTGGCAGACCTACTCCGGCCGCATGGCCGCCGTCGAAAAAGTGGAGATCCGTCCGCAGGTGTCGGGCACGATCGTCTCCGTGAACTTCCGCGACGGTGCGCTCGTGAAGCAGGGCGACACGCTCTTCGTGATCGATCCGCGTCCGTACCAGGCGGCCGTCGATCAAGCGGCGGCGCAACTCGCGGCCGCGCAGGCGCGCACGGGCTACGCCCAAAGCGACTGGGAGCGCGCGCAGCGACTCATCGGCGACAACGCCATTGCGAAGCGCGACTACGACGAGAAGCAGAACGCCTCGCGCGAAGCGAGCGCCAATCTCAAGGCGGCGCAGGCCGCGCTCGAAGCCGCGCAGATCAATCTGGGCTATACGCGCATCGTCGCGCCCGTTGCGGGGCGCGTGTCGCGCGCCGAGATCACGGTGGGCAACGTCGTTTCGGCGGGGGCGAGCGCCGCGCCGCTCACGACGCTCGTTTCCGTATCGCCCATCTACGCCGAGTTCGACGCCGACGAGCAGACCTACCTCGACTACATCAGCCGCATGAAGGACGGCTCGAAGGTGCCTGTCGAACTGGGTCTTGCGAACGAAACCGGCTATTCGCGCAAGGGCACGATCGAGTCGGTGGACAACCGGCTCGACACCACGTCGGGCACGATCCGCGTGCGCGCGCGCTTCGACAACGCCGATGGCGCGCTCGTCCCGGGGCTTTATGCACGCATCAAGGTGGGCGGCAGCGCGCCCCATCCGGCGCTGCTCGTCGACGATGCCGCCATCGGCACGGACCAGGACAAGAAGTTCGTCTACGTCGTGGACGGCAGCGGCAAGATCGCCTACCGCAACGTGCAGACGGGCGGCCAGCAGGGCAACCTGCGCGTGATCGTGAGCGGCCTGAACGCCGGCGACCACGTGGTGGTGAACGGCACGCAGCGCGTGCGGCCCGGCGAGACGGTGCGTTCGCACATGGTGCCGATGAACGGCGACCCCGACGCCGACTCGACCCATACCGCGGCGAACGCCGGCAAGACGGCAAAGACGTCCTGACGAGCGGCGGGCGTATGCGATCCCGGCATTCGCCTCGAAGCCAATCAGGAACCCTAATCGTCTGAAGACGCGCGCGTATCGTTGCGCGTTCAAAGATGAGCGTCATGAAAAAGAGCAACCTATGAACATATCGAAATTCTTCATCGACCGGCCGATCTTCGCGGGCGTGCTGTCCGTGCTGATCCTGCTGGCCGGCGTGATCGCGCTGTTCCAGTTGCCGATCTCCGAGTACCCGGAAGTCGTGCCGCCTTCGGTGGTCGTCCACGCGCAGTATCCGGGCGCGAACCCGAAGGTGATTGCGGAAGCCGTGGCGGCGCCGCTCGAAGAGCAGATCAACGGCGTGGAGAACATGCTGTACATGCAGTCGCAGGCCAATAGCGACGGCAATCTCACGCTCACGGTCACGTTCCGCCTCGGCACCGACCCGGACAAGGCCACGCAGCTCGTGCAGAACCGCGTGAACCAGGCGCTGCCGCGCCTGCCGGAGGATGTGCAGCGTCTCGGTATCACGACCATCAAGAGCTCGCCCACGCTCACGATGGTGGTGCACCTGATCTCGCCGAACAATCAGTACGACATGACGTACCTGCGCAACTACGCGCTGCTCAACGTGAAGGACCGGCTCTCGAATATCCAGGGCGTGGGCGAAGTGCAGCTGTGGGGTGCGGGCGACTATGCCATGCGCATCTGGCTCGATCCGCAGAAGGTCGCGCAGCGCAATCTCACGGCCAACGACGTCGTGAACGCGATTCGCGAGCAGAACGTGCAGGTGGCGGCGGGCGTGATCGGCGCCTCGCCCAGCGTGCCCGGCACGCCGTTTCAGCTGAGCGTGAATGCGCGCGGCCGGCTGCGCACGGAAAGCGAGTTCGGCAACATCATCGTCAAGACGAATCCCGATGGCGGCGTGACGTATCTGCGCGATATCGCGCGCATCGAGCTGGCGGCCTCCGAATACGGCCTGCGTTCGCTGCTCGACAACAAGCCCGCCGTCGCGCTCGCGATCAACCAGGCGCCGGGCGCGAACTCGCTCGCCATCTCCGACCAGGTGCGCGCGGCGATGAAGGATCTGAAGCAGGACATGCCCGCGGGCGTGGACTACCGTATCGTCTACGACCCCACGCAGTTCGTGCGCTCGAGCATCGAAGCCGTCGTGCATACGCTGCTCGAAGCGATCGCGCTCGTGGTGATCGTCGTGATCGTGTTCCTGCAAACGTGGCGCGCTTCGATCATTCCGCTCATCGCCGTGCCCGTGTCGATCGTCGGGACCTTCTCGCTGCTGCTTGCGTTCGGGTTCTCCATCAACGCCCTGTCGCTGTTCGGCATGGTGCTTGCCATCGGTATCGTCGTTGACGACGCGATCGTGGTCGTGGAAAACGTGGAGCGCAACATCGCCAGCGGGTTGTCCGCACGCGATGCGACATACAAGGCCATGCAGGAAGTGAGCGGGCCGATCATCGCCATTGCGCTCACGCTCGTGGCCGTGTTCGTGCCGCTCGCTTTCATGAGCGGTCTCACGGGCCAGTTCTACAAGCAGTTCGCGATGACCATCGCGATCTCCACGGTGATCTCGGCGTTCAATTCGCTCACGCTTTCGCCCGCGCTTTCGGCACTCCTGCTGCGCGGCCATGGCGAGAAGGAGGACTGGCTCACACGTGCGATGAACCTCGTGCTCGGCGGCTTCTTCCGTCGCTTCAACAAGGTATTCCAGCGCGGCTCCGAAAGCTATGGGCGCGGCGTGAACGGCGTGCTGCATCACAAGGGCGCGATGCTCGCGATCTACGTGGTGTTGCTCGGCGCCACCGTGCTGATGGCGCGTATCGTGCCGGGCGGCTTCGTGCCCGCGCAGGACAAGGAGTATCTGATCGCGTTCGCGCAACTGCCCAACGGCGCGTCGCTCGACCGCACGGAGAACGTGATTCGCGATATGAGCGCCATTGCGCTCAAGCAGCCCGGCGTGGAAAGCGCGGTGGCGTTCCCGGGCCTTTCGGTGAACGGCTTTACCAATAGCTCGAGCGCGGGCATCGTGTTCGTCACGCTCAAGCCGTTCAAGGACCGCAAGGGCAAGGCCCTTTCGGCAGGGGCGATCGCGGGCGCGCTGAACCAGCAGTACGCGGCGATCAAGGATTCGTTCGTCGCCGTGTTCCCGCCGCCGCCGGTGCTGGGCCTCGGCACGCTGGGCGGCTTCAAGATGCAGCTGGAGGATCACAGTGCGCTGGGTTACGAGGCGCTCAATCGCGCCACTCAGGACTTCGTCAAGCGTGCGTCGCAAACGAAGGAACTGGGTCCGACGTTCTCGAACTATCAGATCAACGTGCCGCAGCTGAACGTCGATCTCGACCGCACGAAGGCGAAGCAGCTTGGCGTGCCGGTCACGGACGTGTTCGATACGATGCAGATCTATCTCGGCTCGCTCTACGTGAACGACTTCAACCGCTTCGGGCGCGTGTACCAGGTGCGGGTGCAGGCCGATGCACCGTTCCGCCAGAAGGCCGACGACATCCTGCAGCTGAAAACGCGCAATGCCGCTGGCGAGATGGTGCCGCTCTCGTCGCTCATCACGGTCACGCCCACGTACGGCCCCGAAATGGTGGTGCGCTACAACGGCTACACCGCCGCCGACATCAACGGCGGCCCCGCGCCCGGTTACTCGTCGGGCCAGGCGCAGGCGGCGGCGGAACGCATCGCTGCCGAGGTGCTGCCGCATGGCGTGAAGTTCGAATGGACCGATCTCACGTATCAGCAGGTGCTGGCGGGGAATGCGGGCATCTGGGTGTTCCCGATCAGCGTGCTGCTCGTGTTCCTCGTGCTGGCCGCGCTGTATGAAAGCCTCACCCTGCCGCTCGCGGTGATCCTGATCGTGCCGATGAGCGTGCTGTGCGCGCTGACCGGCGTGTGGCTCACGCAGGGCGACAACAACATCTTCACGCAGATCGGCTTGATGGTGCTCGTCGGCCTCGCGTCGAAGAACGCCATCCTGATCGTGGAATTTGCGCGCGAACTGGAGCACGACGGACACACGCCGCTCACCGCCGCCATCGAGGCGAGCCGCCTGCGCTTGCGCCCGATCCTGATGACGTCCATCGCGTTCATCATGGGCGTGGTGCCGCTCGTGCTCTCCAGCGGCGCGGGTTCGGAGATGCGTCATGCGATGGGCGTGGCGGTGTTTTTCGGCATGCTGGGCGTGACGGCTTTCGGTCTGCTGCTCACGCCGGTGTTCTACGTGGTGCTGCGTACGCTCGCGGGCGGCAAGATTCACGTCGCGCAGAAGGACAACGCGCGCAAGCCCCAGTCGATGGTCGACGCTTGAGGCGCCAAGGGAGAATGATAAACATGACTAACGAATCGAACTTGCGCTATAGCGGCAACGTTGTGCCGGGAGGCTGGCGCCTCGCGCGAATCGCGGCGAGCGTTGCGCTCTTTGCCTGGCTCGCGGCATGCTCGGTCGAGCCGACCTACAAGGTGCCCGACGCGGCTGTGCCCGCAGCGTACAAGGAAGCGCCGCAGCAGACGCAGCACGCCGATCCGCACGACGTGGGTACGTGGAAGCCGGCGCAGCCCGCCGACGCCGCGCACCGCGGCGATTGGTGGACCGTATTCGGCGACCCGACGCTCGACAAGCTCGAACAGCAGGCGCTCGAAGCGAACCAGGACCTGAAGGCGGCGGCCGCGCGCGTGCAGCAGGCGCGCGCCGTCACGCAGGCCGCGCGCGCCTCGTGGTTCCCGTCGATCGATGCGGGCTTCGGCCCGACGCGCGAGCGTGTCTCGCCGGCTTCGCTCTATCTGCCGCAGAACGCCAACGTGCCCGCGCAAACGCTGTGGCGCGCGCAGGCCACGGCGAGCTACGAGGTCGACCTGTTCGGCCGCGTGAGTTCGAACGTCCACGCCGCGCAGGCGGACGCCGAGCAGAGCGAAGCCTTGTTCCGCTCGGTCCAGCTCGCGTTGCAGGCCGACGTCGCGCAAAACTACTTCCAGCTGCGCCAGTTCGACTCCGACGTCGACCTGTACCGCCGCACGGTGGCGCTGCGCGAAGACGCGCTCAAGCTCGTCGAGCGGCGCTTCAAGGAAGGCGACATCAGCGCGCTCGACGTGGCGCAGGCGCGCAACGAGCTTGCGAGCGCGCGCGCCGATGCGGTGGGCGTGGCGCGCCAGCGCGCGGCCTCGGAGCACAGCTTGGCGATCCTGCTGGGCAAGGCGCCGGCGGACTTCACGTTCCCCGAAACGCCGCTCGCGCCCGTGGTCGTGCAAGTGCCGCCCGGTCTGCCTTCCGCACTGCTGGAGCGCCGGCCCGACGTCGCCGCGGCCGAGCGCGCGATGGCGGCCGCGAACGCGCGCGTGGGTCTCGCCAAATCAGCGTTCTTCCCGCAGCTCAACATCACGGGTGCGGCTGGCTTCGAGTCGGCCACGCTCGGCGACCTGTTTATGTGGTCGAGCCGCGCGTTCCTGCTCGGGCCGCTCGCGGGGACGGCGCTCACGCTGCCGCTCTTCGACGGCGGCAGACGCAAGGCGAATCTCGCACAGTCGCGCGCGAAGTATGAGGAAGATGTCGCGCAGTACCGCCAGCAGGTGCTCGTGGCCTTCCGCGATGTGGAGGACAATCTCTCCGACCTGCGTTTGCTCGACGACCAGATTCGCCAGCAGAACGACGCGGTGAGCGCCTCGCAGCAGTCCGCGCATCTTTCGCGCACGCAATACGAGGAAGGCGAGGTGAGCTATCTGAACGTGATCGACAGCGAACGGTCGGTGCTCGTTTCGCAATTGCAGGCCAGCCATCTCCAGGGCTCGCAGGCGGTGGCGACCGTGAACCTGATCCGCGCGCTGGGCGGCGGCTGGGGGGATGCCAAGCCCGGCGATGGCGCGCCGCCGCCCGCCCCACTGGCTTCGCGCTGAGTCCTGCGGGAGAAGCTCAAAGGCGCGCGCCGGTCCGCCGCCGGCGCGCATATCGCAGACTGCGATTTCCTTTGCGAAATCGCTTCGTAGACCCCGCCGCACCGCGCCCCTATCATCGCCTGAACGCATCTGGAGCCGATGCGATGGGCGGCGCGCCTCCCGCGCGCAGGCGATTTTCCCGCTGACCCCGTCGCGTCGCTCCTCACTGAACGAACAACTTCTCTTCGAGGACTGCGATGAGCCGAGCCGTGCGCGCCGTATGGCGCCCTTCCTTTTTTCAGCGTGTTTTCCAGCGTTCGGCTTTGCTGACGGCCCTGGCCTTGTCGCTCTCGGCGGCGATGGCGACTGCGCATGCGGACACGCCCACGCTCAAGATCGGCATCGCCACCACGCCGCAAACACCCGCGCTCCAGGAAGCGGCGCGCGAGGCCAAGGCGCAGGGCGTCGACGTGAAGATCATCGAGTTCACGGACTGGAATACGCCCAACGCCGCGCTCGCGAACAAGGACATCGACGTCAACTACTTCCAGCACACGCCGTTTCTGGAGAACGCCGAAAAGCAGGGCGGCTATAAATTCGTCGCCATCGCGCCAGGAACGATCATGAAGATCGGCCTCTATTCGAAGAAGGTGAAACGCTTCGAAGACCTGAAGGATGGTGCGACCGTGGCCATCGCGAACGATCCCGTGAACGGCGGGCGCGGCCTCTTGCTGCTGCAGCGCGCAGGGCTCATCCAGCTCAAGCCGGGAGTGGACTATCGCGCCACGACGCTCGACATCATCTTCAATCCCAAGCACATCAAGATCGTTCAGCTCGAAGCGTCGCAACTCGCGCGTTCGCTCGACGACGTCGATCTCGCGCAGGGCTACCCGAGTTTCATCAAGCTCGCGGGCACGATCGATCCGAATAGCGCGCTGCTTTTTGACGGCGTCGAAAACAAGGCGTTCGCGCTTCAGTTCGTCGTGCGCCCCGAAAGCGTGAACGATCCGCGCATCCGCAGGTTCATCGACATCTATCAGCATTCGCCGGCCGTGCGCAAGGAACTCGACAAGGCCTTCGGCAGCCTGTACGCGGTCGCCTGGTAGTGCGCGCGACCCACGAAGAGGAGAGAGCGAAGATGAAATGGTTCGGGACGGCGCGCTTTATCGAGGCGGGGCCGGCGGCGGGCGAGGCGGCGCGTCGTGCCGACGCGTCGCAACCCGCAGTGGTGTTCGACAAAGTCGGCAAGACCTATGCAGGCAGCGCGCAAGCGGCGCTCGCAGGTGTCGACTTGCAGGTGGCGCGCGGCGACGTGTTCGGCATCATCGGGCGCAGCGGCGCGGGCAAATCCACGCTGCTGCGGCTCGTGAACGGGCTCGAAAAGCCCACCAGCGGGAGCGTGCGCGTGAATGGCGTCGACGTGGGTGCACTCGACGAGCGCGGGCTGGTCGCACTGCGCCGGCGCATCGGCATGATTTTCCAGCACTTCAATCTGCTTTCGGCGAAGACGGTGCATGACAATATCGCGCTGCCGCTGAAGATCGCGGGCGTTCCGAAAGCCTCCATCGAAGCGCGCGTGAACGCGCTGCTCGACCTCGTGGGCCTGAGCGAGCGCCGCGACGCGTGGCCCGCGCGCTTGTCGGGCGGGCAGAAGCAACGCGTCGGCATTGCACGTGCGCTCGTGCACGAGCCCGATATCCTGCTGTGCGATGAGGCGACGTCGGCGCTCGATCCGGAAACCACGCGCGCCATTCTCGCGCTGCTGCGCGACATCAATCGGCGCCTTGGCGTCACCATCGTGCTGATCACGCACGAAATGGAAGTGATTCGCGACGTCTGCGATACGGTTGCGGTCGTCGAGCGCGGCGAGGTGGTCGAGCACGGTCCCGTTTGGCGCGTGTTTGGCGATCCGCAACACGAGGCGACGCGCGCGCTGCTGCACTCGCCTCGTCACGAACTGCCCGACGACATCGCCGCGCGCATTCAAGTTTCGCCGCAAGCGGGCGCCCACGCGCTGTTCGACGTGCGCTTCACGGGCGAGGCGGCAGAAGAGCCCGAACTTGCCGCGCTTGCACAGGCGTTCGGCGCGCAGGGCGTGCAATTCGTACACGGCGGCATCGAGCGGATTCAAGGCCGCGCGCAAGGTCGGATCGTCGTGTCGGCGCCTGCACGCACCGCCGACGAAGCGGCCACGCTGGCCGCGCAGGCACGGCGCTACGCTAGCCGTGTGGAGGTGCTCGGCTATGTCTGAAATCTGGATCACGGAACTTCTCGAAGGCATCCGCGACACCTTGTTGATGGTCGGCGTATCGGCAATATTCGCACTCCTGATCGGTGTTCCGATCGCCCTGCTGCTGGTCACGACCGCGCGCGGCGGCATCTTCGAGCGGCCCGCGCTCAACACCACGCTGGGCGCGCTCGTCAACGCGTTCCGCTCGACGCCGTTCATCATCCTGCTCGTCGCGCTGCTTCCGTTCACGCGTCTTGTCGTCGGTACGACCATCGGCGTGTGGGCCGCCGTGGTGCCGCTCTCCATCGCGGCGATTCCGTTCTTCGCGCGCGTGGCCGAAGTGAGCCTGCGTGAAGTCGATCGCGGCCTGATCGAGGCCGCCCTGGCCATGGGCGCGCAACGCCGCCATATCGTGTGGCATGTGCTGCTGCCCGAGGCGCTGCCCGGTATGCTGGGCGGATTCACGATCACCGTGGTGGCCATGATCGGCTCTTCGGCGATGGCGGGCGCCGTCGGCGCGGGCGGCCTTGGCGATCTCGCGATACGCTACGGGTATCAACGCTTCGACACCACGGTCATGGTCACCGTGATCGTGCTGCTGATCGCGATCGTCGCGGCCGTGCAGTTCACGGGCGACGTGCTGGTGCGGCGCCTCTTGCGGCGAACCTGAGCGACGCAGCCGTTCGTCCTGACGCGCAAAGCGCCCTTGCCGGGCGCTTTGCCTGTTTTGAGCCTCTCATTCGGGGAATATCGGTATGAACAATGCACTGCGCCCTCGCGGGCAGGAACAGGAGGACGCGCGCTTCGCCGCGCTGCTCGAAGCGCTGCGCGCGAACGCCGCGCAACGCGATCTCGCGGGCGGCCACGCCGCGGCCGAAAAGCAACGCATCGCCGACGCCGGGCTGCTCACGCTGGCGGTGCCGCGCGAATTCGGCGGCCGCTTCGGCGAGGGCGGCATGCGCTGGAGCGATATCTACGCAACGATTCGCGCACTGGCGCGCGTCGACAGTGCGCTCGCGCATCTGCTGGGCTTCCAGTGCCTCCAGGTGGCGAGCGTCGACTTGTGGGGCAGCGCCACGCAGCGCGCGAACTGGCTGCAAGGCACCGTCGAGCACCGCTGGTGGTGGGGCAATGCCGTGAATCCCATCGATACGCGGCTCGTCGCGCAGCCCGATGGCGCGGGCGGCTGGCGCCTGCACGGCAAGAAGGGATTTTGTTCGGGCACCTACGGTTCGCAGATGATGACCGTGAGCGCCCATGATCCCGTCAGCGGCAACCCGATGTTTGCCGTGCTGCCCACCACGCGTGCCGGGATCACGGTGCACGACGACTGGGATCCGATCGGGCAGCGTCAGACCGATAGCGGCACCGTGTCGTTCGAAAACGTGGAAGTCCGCGCAGGGGAAGTGCTGCAGCGCCCCGATACGCCGCGCGCCACGCTGCGCACGCTGGTTTCTCAAGGTGTGCTTACGAATCTCTTCGTGGGCCTCGCTGAGGGCGCGCTGGAGGAAGCGCGCGCCTACGTGCTCGCAAATGGCCGGCCGTGGGTGAATTCGGGCGTGCAGCAGGTGGCCGACGATCCCTATTTGCAGCAGCGCTTTGGCGAGATGCGCGTGCAGTCGCTGGCGGCAGCCGTGCTGGCGGATCGCGCGGGCGCGCTGCTCGACTCGGCCTGGGACGAAGGCGAGGCGCTCGTCGCGGCCACGCGCGCCGAAGTCTCGCTCGCGATTTCGGAGGCGAAGATCGTCGCGCACCGCGCCGCGCTCGCAGCCGGCGAGCAGCTTTTCGAGGCGTGCGGCGCGCGCGCCACGGGCGCGGCGCTCGCGCTCGACCGCTTCTGGCGCAACGCGCGCGTGCATACGCTGCACGATCCGCTCGACTATCGACTGCGCGACGTGGGCCGCTTCACGCTCTTGAGAGAGCTGCCGCAGCCGACGCTGTACACTTGAGGGCCCGATCGCGGCATGCGCCGCGACGCGTCAACCCTTGAGGATCGAACCGTTGGAGTTCCGCCTACCGACCACGGCGACGGCGCCGTTTTGCCCTTCGGAAGTGCAGGGCAGCATCGAGGTTTCGCCGGGCGCGCCGTTCTGGAAGAAGTTCTGGCAGTTCGCGGGCCCCGGCCTGCTGGTGTCGATCGGCTACATGGACCCCGGCAACTGGGCCACCGACATCGAGGCGGGCTCGCGCTACGGCTACAGCCTGCTGTTCGTGGTCGTGCTGTCGAGCCTCGCGGCAATCGTGCTCCAATGCCTCTCCATGCGCCTTGGCATCGTCACGCAACGCGATCTCGCGGCGCTTTCGCGCGAGCGCTATTCGAGGCCCGTGGCGCTCGGGCAGTGGCTGCTCGCCGAGTTGTCGATCATCGCCTGCGATCTCGCCGAGGTGCTGGGCGGCGCGCTGGCGTTCCACTTGTTGCTGGGCTGTTCGCTGATGGTGGGCGTGGTGCTCACCGCGTTCGACACGCTCATCGTGCTCGGCCTGAAGGGCAAGAACTTCCGCTCGCTCGAGGCGATCATGGCCGGGCTCATCGCCACGATCGGCCTCGGCTATGTCATTCAGCTCGCGCTCGTGAAACCGCACTGGGCCTCCGTTTTCGCGGGCGCGGTGCCGTCGTGGCACGCCATATCGTCGGCGGAGCCGCTTTATCTGGCGATCGGCATTCTCGGCGCGACCGTCATGCCGCACAACCTCTATCTGCATTCGTCGATCGTGCAGACGCGCGCCGTCAAGCGCGACCGCAAGAGTCTCGCGCAAGCCATCGGCCTGTCGCGTCTCGACACGATCGTCTCGCTCTTGCTCGCGTTGCTCATCAACGCGGCGATCCTGATCCTGGCCGCGGCGGCGTTCCATGCCAACGGACACACCGAGGTCACCGATATCGAAGAGGCCTACAGGCTGCTTGCGCCGATCGTCGGCACGGGCGCGGCGGCGGTGCTGTTCGCGATCACGCTGCTCGCTTCCGGTCAAAGCTCGACGTTCACGGGCACCGTGGCTGGCCAGGTCATCATGGAAGGCTTCCTGCAGATGAAGATTCCGTGCTACCAGCGCAGGCTGATCACGCGCGTGCTCGCGCTGATCCCCGCCTTTGCGGGCGTGGCGCTGCTTGGCAACGGCGCGGTGAGCAAACTACTGGTGGCGAGCCAGGTGGTGCTGAGTCTGCAGCTGCCGTTCGCGCTCTGGCCGCTCATCCGCATGACGAACGACCGTGCGCTGATGGGCGAGTTCGTGAACCGGCTACACACGCGCCTGATCGCGTGGTTCCTGTTCGTCGCGATTTCGGCGGCGAACCTGTGGCTCGTTTGGCAGACCTTCAGCGGGAATTGAAAGAGGGGGAAGGGCGCTGCGGGGAAAAAGAAAGCGCTTCGCCGTCCGATGCGCGCAGGCACCGGACGGTTTCGCGTCTTGGTCTCACGTCCGGTTGACCCGGATCTGTTCTCCTACGCTTATGCAGCCTCGGCAATGCCATCCGACATGACTTCTGCCGGAAGGTCGCTCTCGGTCTGCTCGGCGCCCCGTCGCGCTGCAGCCGCCTTCTTCGTCTTGCCGGCCCGCGATGGGGGCTGGCACGCGCCACACACGACGTTGTGCTGAAGGTCGTGGCGATGCGCGACGAATTTACCGCCGCAACGGCAGCAAGGCGTCATCTGCAGAATATCGGCATCGAAAAACCGCACCAGGGTCCACGCACGCGTGAGGTCGAGCACCGGCTCGGCCCCGCTGTGGCGGCAGTGTTCCAGATACAGCCGGAACCCCTTGGTGAGCGCGTCGAGATGCGAGCAACGCGCTTCGTTCTTGAGGAACAGGTAGGTGTTATAGAACAGCGAGGCGTGGATGTTGGCCAGCCACGTCATGTACCAGTCCGCCGAGAACGGCAGCATACCTTTGGGCGGCGACACGCCGCGGATCTCGCGATACAGGCGGATCATGCGGTCGCGCGAGAGCGAGAGTTCGCTTTCGAGCACCTGCATGCGCGCACCCAGTTCGATCAGCGCGATCGCACGAAACACTTCCTGGGCGTCTTCGGTGAGGCTGCGTCGCGTGGTCATGGACGTCACCCTCAGGCGAATTGGCCGGCCGGCTGTCCCGCAAGCAGGATGGCCGCATGGGTAGCCGCCACGTCGGCATGCTTGCTGGTCTGCGTGAGCGCGGACAACATCGCATGATCGTCGAAGCGGAAGAAACAGAGAAGCTGGTCGGAAGAGGCCAGCCTGACGATCTGCGCGAGCGACAGACCGCCAAGCAAATCGGCCAGTTCCGACGACAGTCCCAGTCGGAACATGCCGACCGGCTTGTCCTCGCGCAGCATGCGCTGCGCGAGCATCAGATACGACAAATTAATTTCGCGGATAGATTCCAGCGTCTCGCTGCTGCGGTCCATTTCTGTAGTTTCCGAAGCCCCGAATTTAACCCCCCGGCTTTTTTCGCCGTTGTATCTTTTCTGGTCTTGTGGTCGATCTTCGCTCTGTGGCTCGACACGACTCTTTGATACAGGTTGTTACATCTCGTAACAACCTTGAGGGAATTGTATGAGGGCTAATCTCAGAAATCAATCCCTCGGATCAAAAATAATCCGACTGTTGTAATTTATTTTCGGTAATTTTTTCTGCTATTCGCGAGGGGCCTTGCGACAATGCGTCGCGCATTGAGTTTCCCCGACGGAATAGCCGCAGGGCCTTGCCTATAAGGGTTTTCCAGCAAAGCCGCAGGGAATGCGAAACACATAAAGCGAACATGAAAAACGTCGTAAGCCTGGATAAAGGTTTCGAAAGGAATCTTGCTGACAGGTAAAAAATGCGAGGCCTGCGATTAAACGGTATGACGATACAAATGTAACGAATGTTTCAGGCTGGGCGCCCTTATACCAGTGAATTGTGTAACTGAGATGTTACGAGTTCGGGCCGTGCAGGCCGCGTTGGATGGGGAGACGGATGCTCGGTGCATATCAGGTCCACTATGCGCGTGTGGAACGTTTGGCTGTTGTGATTTGCAGGCAGCATCGGCGTTCGTTTGTGGCGGCTCCGGCGGCGGCCCGATTCGGCACAGGCTGAAGTGACGCCGATCTTGCCCCGAGCGACTCGGGTGCGTGCAGAGGCGCCGTTTCTGCCTTATTTATATCAAGACGTGACGTAAAGGCCATAATGAAGGCAACGTCCCGGATACGGCGCGGCCCGCGCGTGTTCGGAATCTCACCACCGGCAGTACCGGAAATTCGGGGGGAGACAGATCATGACCGCGTTCAACAGGATTCTGCTGTGCTATGACGCAACGCGCGAAGGGCGCCGGGCGCTGCGCGAGGGCGCCGACCTCGCCCGCGAGTGCCGCGCGCAGACGCATTTGCTGGCGGTGCTGGATCAGGCGCCGCTGCAATGGGGCACGGACATCGCGTCGGCCGTCCCATTCGAAGCCGCCGAGGAGGCGGCGCGCGAAATCTTGCGTGACGGGGTGGCCTGTCTGCAGGAAAAGGGGCTCGCGGCGACAGGGCATTTCGTCGTAGGAAGGCCGATCGACGTGATTGCGAGCTATTGCGAGGAACTGCATCCCGATCTCATCGTGCTGGGCCACCATCGGCGGGGGCCGCTCAAGCGGTGGTGGGAAGGTCGCGACGATCGCCGGTTGCTCGACCGCGTGTCGTGCAGCGTGCTGGTCGTCACCGCGCCCGAGGCGGAGCAGGCGACAGCGGCGGCTGCCTGAGCGGCGCGACGCGAAGCGCATTCACTTAAGGTCACATAAATTCGTACACCGAAATAAACGTATTGACGTGCCAGGAACACGCCTTCTTGCGTCAATAGGTCGATTGCCACGGTGCGCAAGTGGCTTGCTGAGTGGCGGAACGAAATGCTTGTCGCATGCGCACGGTCTTCAATTTTTTTTTAGTTCGTTTCGCACAAGCCCGACAAAATCCAAACGCGCCGTGTGCCTGAAGGCCCGCTCGTCACGCCGCGTTCTGGCGCAACGCCTTAGACGTTTGCGGATCGGCGGGAAAGAACGCTTCGATCGCCAGCTCGGAAAGCGTGATGTCGACCGGCGTGCCGAACACGGTCGTCGTGCTGTAGAACGCCAGCTCGCCAAGCGCGGTGCGCACGCGCAGCGGCACGGCGATGTGATGTGCGATCGGCTCGGCACTCGCGTTCGCCACGCCGGCCGGCGTGGGATACGCTGCGAGTTCTTCGTGGAGTGCGGCGAGCACGGGATCGCCGCTCGCCTCGATCTGGCGTTGCAGGCGCGTGAGCAGATGCGCGCGCCATGCGTGCCAGTTGACGATGCGCGGCGCGATGCCCTCGGGATGCAGCGAAAGCCGCAGCGCGTTGATGGGCGCGGAGAGCAAGGCGGGCGAAGCGTCGCCGATGAGCGGCGCGAGCGCACCGTTCGCGGCGACGATATTCCAGTGGCGGTCCACCGCCACGGCGGGATAGGGTTCGTGCCCGCGCAACACGAGATCGACCGCCTCGCGCGCGGCGGCGAGCTGTGGGTCGTCGAGGGCGCGCTCGCGATAGAGCGGCGCGTATCCGGCAGCCACGAGCAGTGCATTGCGTTCGCGTAGCGGCACATCGAGCTGCTCCGCGAGATGCATGACCATCTCGCGGCTCGGCAGCGCGCGGCCCGACTCGACGAAGCTCAGATGGCGCGTCGAAATCTCGGCCTCTGTCGCGAGCAGCAACTGACTCATGCGCCGGCGCATGCGCCAGTCGCGCAGCATCTCGCCGACGCTGCGGCGCCCGGTGCCGATCGGCACCGCAGTAACAGGGGAAGCGAGCGTGTCCATGACGTCGATTCTAGACAAAGACGTGCATCAGACGATTACGTCTGAGGTAATGCACCGGCTGTGCGCTGCCGATATCGCATACATGAAAACCCTGGGAATGGGCAGCCGCCGCGTGTTTTCGTCGGCGTTTACCGTGGGCGACGCTATCGCCTAAAATGAAAAAACATCTGTTCTGTGGCGTCGCGTTGAGGAGACTGCCATGAGGGAAACTGTCGTTGCTTATCTGCTCGGACCCGGCGTCATGCTGCTGGTGTGCGCGGTCATGTGGGCCGTGTCGCGACGCAGCAGGGGCACGCTCGAAGCGCGCCTGACCCGTTGGCTCGACGCGCATCGGCCGCGCGGCATGCATCATAAGCATTGAGTGTGCCAACGCCGCGGCGGCTTGCGCCATTGCGCAGACGTTTCGCCACGCGTTCGCCGCCCGGCACCCTATGCATGTTTGATAGCATTCCGAATCAATTTCCGGGGTAGTTTTTCCCGCGTCTCCCTCGGACGGTGCTGCTTTGGCCTGCGGACCGGCTCATAGCCCGTGGTTCTGCGTGCAGCCTTGCGCGCCATTCCGCGTCGCGTAAGGGGAACTGCGCGCGCGCGTCATGGTCATTCCGTTACTGCATACCGGAGCCCTCCATGACCCGTCCCGCCGATTCCTTCATCATCTTCATTGCCCGTCTCGCTCTAGCCATCCTGTTTCTGTGGGGCGGTGCCATGAAGCTGCTGGGATACGCGGGGTTCGTCGGCTACCTGAACGCGAAGGGGGTGCCTTATGCCTCGTATGCCGCCATACTCGCCACGGTCATCGAGCTGCTTGGCGGCCTGGCGCTCGTGTTGGGCGTGCGCGCGCGTGCCGTCGGGTTCCTGCTGGCCGGGTACGCCATCGTCACGGCGGTGTTCGGCCACGACTTCTGGAACATGACACAGGCGGCGGCGCAGCAGGAGGCGGTCATCCACTTCTGGAAGAACGTCGCCATCGCGGGCGGTTTCCTGCTGCTGACCGTGACGGGAGCGGGACGTGCTTCCATTGATGGCTTGCGCGCACCGCGCGGCGGCGGCCTGCGAGGCTAGTGAGGCTGTCGCGATTGACGCAGCCCGGCGCGCGTATCGGACAATCGAACGAAACCACCGGGCGACCGGGTGAGGAAGGAGCGGGCCTTGATACAGAACTTCGACTTCAACGTGGCAGGCAAGACCGAGCACTTCTGCGCGAGTCTTGCGGAAGACGGCACGCGGCGCGTCTTCATCAGCTACGCGGATACCGCGAAGACGCTGGTGATCCTCGACGCGTCCGGACTCCTCGGCGCCCTCAAGGCGGAACTCGAAGAGCCGGACCAGCTGATCGAGCATGCCATCCGCAAGGCGCAAAGCGAAGGCTTGATCAGCCGGGCGATCGACTCGGGCGCCATCCAGGAAGCATCGCTGTAGCGCGCCGAGAGCATCGCAGCCGGAACGATCGGCCGTCGATAGCGGAGGCCGCGATGCGGCGCAGAATCAGCGCGACGCCTTCACGCGCGCCTGGGCGGCCTGGCGCGCCCCCGCATGCGCCGGATCCGTCTTCACGAACCACGCAAGACCCGCTGCCGTGAGCAGGATCGCCGTAGAAACGGCGGCCTCCGCGCGCAAACCGGCCACCACCTGCGCCGCGAGCGCGCCGCCTGCGAGCGCGCCGAACGCCGCCACCCCCACCGCACCGCCTGCCTGACGCGCCGTATTGAGCAGCGCCGAGGCCGTGCCCGCGCGTGCCGGGTCGACCGAGGAGAGCACGGCGGTCGTCATCGCCGGCACGGCGAGACCCATTCCCGAGGGGATCAGTAAAAAGGCGAGCAGCACGAAGGCGAGCGGCGTCGCGGCGTCCACGGCCGTGAGGAGCGCGTAGCCCGCGCCCGCGATCAGCGCGCCGATGACCATCGGCCGGCGCGTGCCATAGTGCGCCACCACATGGCCGCTCACGATGTTCGATAGCAGGAAGCCGCCGGTGAGAGGAATGAACGCGAGGCCTGCCTGCAACGGCGTTTCGCCGCGCGCATGCTGCAGATACAGCGCGAGCACGAACACGGTGCCGTAATAGGTGAGATTCACGCAGATGCCGAACAGCACCGCCGCGCTGAACGCGCGGTTGCGCAGCATGGCGAGCGGCAGCATGGGGTCGCGTACGCGGGCTTCGAGCGATACGAACGCGAAACCCGCGGCGAGCGCGAGCGCAAAGCCGCCCGCCACGGCCCAGTGCGCGAAGCCGAGCGGACGCCATTCGATCACAGCGCCCGTGAACGCCGTGAGCGCGACGATGGCGAGCAACTGGCCGCGCACGTCGAGGCTGCGCGCGGCGGGCGCACCGGCGGCCTTGCGCGCGTGCGCTTCGCGGCGCGGTGCGGGAATCCACGCGAGCGCGGCCCAGAAACCGGCCGCGCACAGCGGCAGGTTGACGAGGAAGATGCTGCGCCAGCCGAACGCCGCGATCAGCAGGCCGCCCGCCACCGGGCCGGCAGCGATCGAGATGGCGCCGGCGGCGGTCCACAAGCCCACGGCGCGCGCCCGCAGCGCGCGATCGTGTCGGCAGGCCTCGTTGAGCAGCGCGAGCGAGTTGGGCAGCATGGCCGCCGCGCCCGCGCCCTGCAGCGCGCGGGCGGCGATCAGCACGGCTGCATTGGCGGCGAGCCCGCAGGCCAGCGAAGCGAGCGCGAACACCACGAGGCCGGCAGCGTAGAGGCGGCGCGCGCCATAGCGGTCGCCGAGGACGCCGCCCGAAAGCATCAGCACCGCGAAGGCGAGCGTGTAGGCATCGACGATCCACTGCAGGCCCGCAACGCTCGCATGGAGGTCGGTCGCGATGCGCGCGAGCGCGATGTTGACGATGGTGACGTCGAGCTGCGTGACGACGAATCCCACGCTGACGGTCGCGACGATGCGCGCAAGCGCGGGCGTGAACCGGAGGTGGCGGACTGGGGTGGGGTGTGAGGTATTCATGCGCCCATGTTAGGGCGGGTGCCGGCTTCGACGTTTCAGCGCGAGGTGAAGCGTCGAAGCCGCCGGCGAATCGGCATCAAAGGTGCCGGATCAGCGGTGCTCGCCTGGTGTGCGTTCCGTGCGCACCCGGCGCGCCCTCACTGCTCGCGATGCGGGTCCTTGAAGAACAGCGTCGTGATCGCGCCGAGTACGCAGATCGCGGCCACATACCACGCAGGCGCGAGCGATTCCGATTTCATCAGCAGCGCGACGACGATCGGCGTGAGGCCGCCGAATACGGCGTACGCCACGTTGTACGAGAACGAGATGCCCGAGAATCGCACCACGGGCGGGAACGCATTCACCATCACATAAGGCACCGCGCCGATCGTGCCCACCAGCAACCCGCAGAGCGCGTAGAGCGGCATGAGCATCGAGCTGTCCACGGCCATCTGGCGGAACAACACGTAATAGGAGATGGCGAGCGCGATGCCGCCGATCGCCAGCACGCGGCGCGCGCCGAAGCGGTCGGCGAGCGCGCCCGCGCTCACGCAGCCCACCGTGAGGAATAGCGTCGCGACACAGTTGGCAAGCAGCGAGGTGGTGGCGTCGAGATGGAACTGCTTCTGCAGCAGCGGCGGCGTCATCAGGATCACGACGACGATGGCCGCCGACAGCATCCACGTGAGCAGCATCGAGACCACCACGGCGCGGCCGTGGTCGCGCAGCACGGCCTTGAGCGGAATTTCGCCGGCGAGCGCCTTGCGCGCCTGCATCTCCGCGAACACGGGCGTTTCGTGCAGCCACTGGCGCAGGTACACCGAGAACATGCCGAACAGGCCGCCGATCAGGAACGGAATGCGCCAGGCATAGGCGGCAATGTCGCCTGGCGCGTAGTGGTGATTGATCGCCGCGGCGATCAGCGAGCCGAGCAGGATGCCGAACGTGAGGCCCGCCGTGAGCGTGCCGCAGGCGTAGCCAATATGGCGGCGCGGCACGTGCTCGGAGACGAACACCCATGCGCCCGGCACCTCGCCGCCCACGGCAGCGCCTTGCAGCACGCGCAGCGTGAGCAGCAGCAGCGGCGCGAGCGCGCCGATGGTCGCGTAGGTGGGCAGACAGCCCATCGCGAGCGTGGGCAGCGCCATGAGCAGCACGGAGAGCGTGAACATGCGCTTGCGGCCGAGCAGGTCGCCGAAGTGCGCCATGACGATGCCGCCGAGCGGCCGCGCGAGGTAGCCCGCCGCGAAGATGCCGAAGGTCTGGAGTTGACGCAGCCAGTCGGGAATCGTTGCGGGGAAGAACAACTGGCCGATGGCCGGCGCGAAGAACACGAAGATGATGAAGTCGTAGAACTCGAGCGCGCCGCCGAGTGCGGCGAGGCCGAGCGTCTTGTAGTCGCCGCGTGTGAGCGCGCGCGCTGCGGCAGGCGCGCGCACGCCAATTTCTGTTGCTTGCATTTCCGGTAAACCTGGGGATGTTGTTATGTGCGATCTTTTGCAAAACGCATGGGCGAAACGCGTGTGGGCGTCCGTGATGGCCGAATTTGCCTGGTGCGCGCGTGGCGCGGGGGCGGCGGTCGTCGGAAAGCAGGCGCGAGGGTGGGGCACGGCAGCCGCGCGTCCGTACGGGTGGGCGGACGCGCCGACGAGTTCAGGCCAGCCCGCGATTCTACAGGATGCGCGCAGGGCGCCTGACGCGTGCCCATGCGCGCTGGATGAGCGAGCGCAGCGTCGTCCTCGGCCCGATGCGCCCATCGCCTTGTGGCAAGACGGCGCGGCGGACCGCATTTCGGACTCGTCCGATGGGCAGTCTTTGCACAAATCCACAAAATTGCGCGGCCTGAATTTCGATCCACGAGAGGAGCACCCATGCGCATTGCGATTTATCAGCCCAACGCTGTCCATCGGCAGTTGATCGAGCGCGTGCTGACGCAGTCCGGCCACGTGTGCATCCCGTTCAGCGACTCGCCGGCGCTTGCCAGGACGCTGACCGCATCGACCGTCGATATGCTCGTGTTCGACTGGCAGGGCTCGCTGCTGGCGGGCTCCGAGTTGCTGAAAACGTTGCGCGCGGTCAACGGCAGCGAGATTCCGGTGCTGTTCGTTTCGGAGGATGCGTCGGACGAGAGCGTGGTGCGGGCATTTTCCATCGGCGCGGACGACTGCGTGGGGCTGCCGGTGTGCCCGGCGGTATTGCGTGCGCGCGTGAACGCGCTCCTGCGCCGGGCCTTCCACGACCGTTACGACGACATGACGATCGACGCCGGCCCCTATCACTTCGACGTGCGGCGCCAGGGGGTCAGCGTGCACGGCAAGCCGGTGCTGCTCTCGACCACGCAATACCGGCTCGCATCGCTCTTTTTCTCGAACATCGGGCGCGTGCTCTCGCGCGATCACATCTACGCGATGGTGTGGGGGCGCGAACTGCAGACGCACACGCGCACGATCGACAGCCATGTGTCGCGCCTGCGCCTGTTGCTGGACATCGATGCGCGAAACGGCTTCCGGCTGCAACCGGTTTACAAGAGCGGCTACCGGTTGCTGCAACTTCGCGATGAGGATACGGCGCTAGCCGACGAAGACGAAGCGCTCGAGCCTGCCTGAGGCGAACCGCCGGCACGCGCCGGCAGCGGGATACAAAAAGGCGGCGGC